>DATDGU010000042.1:0-8253 GCA_036521915.1 Acidimicrobiia bacterium
GGCCGCCCGGCCGCGTCGGCGAGGGCCTGCAGGAACGTCGGGTTGGACGTCATGCCCCCGTCGACGCGCAGCACGCCGATCGTCGTTGCCGCGTCGACGGTCGCGGCGTCGACGAGGTCCGCGCCGCGCTGGGCGACGCCGACGAGCACGGCGCGCACGATCTGGGCCGCCGAGGTCCCGCGGGTGATGCCGAGCAGCGTGCCCCGTGCGCCGTAGTCCCAGGAGGGTGTCCCGAGGCCGAGCAGCGCCGGTACGAACCAGACGTCGCCGGTGTTCTCGACCTCGGCCGCGAGGGTGTGCGATGACGCGGCGTCCGGGATCAGGCCGAGGTCGTCGCGGAGCCACTCGATGTTGGTGCCCGCCGCCAGCGCGATCGCCTCCACGCCCCACGTGACCTGGCCGGCGACGCGGCGGGTGATGATCGTGAACGTCCCGGCCGGGCCGCGATCGAAGCCGGGACGGTCGGCGCCGACGACGACGTCGAGCATCGCGCCGGTCCCGAAGGTGATCTTCGCCTGGCCCGGCTCGACGCACGCCTGGCCGAGCAGCGACGCCTGCTGGTCCCCGAGGATCCCGGCGACGGGGGGCCGGCCGGGCAGCGCGGCCGCGACGCCGAGCACGCCCGACGAGTCGACGACGGCCGGCAGCACGTGGCGGGGCACCCGCAACGCCGCGAGGGCGGTCTCGGACCAGTCGTCCCCGGCGCGGCGACGCAGTCCCGTGACAGCGGCGTTGGACGCGTCGGTGACGTGTAGCGCGCCGTCGGAGAGCACCCACGCGACCCAGCTGTCCACGGTGCCGAAGCAGAGGTCGCGGGTCCGCTCGGGGTCGGCGCGGTCGAGGAGCCACTCCAGCTTCGTCGCCGACTCGTTCGGCCCGACGCGCAGTCCCTCGGCGCGCAGCTCGAGGCAGCGGCCGACCGTCCGCAGGTCCTGCCACCCGATCGCCGGTCCGACCGGCGCGCCCGACGCGCGGTCCCACAGCACCGTCGAGCCGCGCTGGTTCGCGATGCCCACGGCGGCGACCGGGCCCTGCTCGGCCAGCGCCGTGGCCGCCATGCGCCGTACCGCCTCGCCGAGCTGCGCGGCGTCGAACTCGACCTGTCCGGGTGCCGGCGAGGACGGCAGCAGCGACTCGCGCCACTCGGCCCGGAGCCGGGCATCAGCCCCCACGACCGCGACCCGCACCGACGACGTGCCGACGTCGACGACGAGGACCGGGTCCGTCACGTCACGGCCACGCCGGCGACGGCCCGAACGGCGACGCCAGCCCGAGCTTGCCCGGGTTGAGGATCCCGCGCGGGTCGAGCGCCCCCTTCAGCGCGGCCAGCACGTCGGCGCCGGTGCCGAGCGCGTCGGCGACGAAGCGGGCGCGGTTCAAGCCGACGCCGTGGTGGTGGCTCAGCGCGCCGCCACGCGCGAGCACGGCGCGCGTCGCCGCGTCCCACGACGCCCGGTAGTACGCCTCGCGGCGCGCCGGCTCGGGCTGGCCGGCGAACGTGAAGTAGAGGCAGGCCCCGTCGAGGTAGGCGTGCGACTGGTGCGCCGACGCGGTGAGCGTCCCGTCGATGCGGGTCAGCGCGGCGGTTGCCTCGTCGTAGATCGCCGGCAGGTCGCGCCACCGGGCCGCGATCTCCAGCGTGTCGACGACGTAGCCGCGCCGGATCAGCGCCTCGAGGGCCGAGACGTCGTTGCGGTGCTCGAGCCACCGGGCCACGAGGTCGTCGCCGAGCGGGGCGGCTGCGGCGCACGCCTCGGCGACGACGGCCATCGTCGCGTCGACGAGCCCGGGATCGCCCTCGTCGAGGACGACCAGGGCGTGGACGCCGACCTCGGTGCGGAGGCTGCGGGCCCCCTCGGCGTCGTCGTAGAGGCGCAGCACCGCCGGCGTCGCGCCGCGCTGGAGGATCACCCGGCACGCGTCGAGTCCCGCGGCGAACGACGAGAACCCGTACGCGGCCCGCCGTTCGGCCGGAGGCGTGGGGTGGACGCGCAGCCGCGCGCCCGTGATGACGCCGAGCGTGCCCTCGCTGCCGACGAACAGCTGCGTCAGGTCGGGGCCGGCCGCGGCGCGTGGCACGCCACCGGTGTGGACGACCGTCCCGTCGGCGAGCACGACGTCGAGGCCCTCGACGATGTCTTCGATCTTGCCGTAGCGCGTCGAGTACTGGCCGGCGCCCCGGCACGCGAGCCAGCCGCCCACGGTCGAGAGCGCGACCGACTGGGGCCAGTGCCCGACCGTGACGTGGTGCGCCGCCCGCAGCTCGTCCTCGAGCACGTCGCCGAAGGTGCCGGCCCGCACGTCGGCGACGAGCGACACCGCGTCGACGTCGACGATCCCCTCGAGGCCGCAGAGATCCAGGAGCAGCCCGCCGTGGACCGGGACGCTCGCGCCGCACACGCCGCTGCGACCCGCCGCGGCCGTGACCGGGACCCTCGCCTCATGACAGACGGCGAGCACGTCGCCCACCTGCGCCGCGGTGCTCGGGCGTGCCACCGCCGCGGCGAGCGACGCGACCTGGTCGTCGAGCGCCCACACCATGCCGAGCGGCCACCAGTCGCGGCTGGCCTCCGCGCGTGTGCCTGCGTCGGTGACGACCGGGCAGACGTCGCGCAGCCGCGCGAGGACCGCGTCCGGGACGGCGACCCGAGCCGTGTCGAGGCGGCTCGTCGGCGGGACCTCGTCGGAGACGCCGGCGCCGAACGCGATCGGCGGGGTCGGGGCGCCGCGCCGGGTCTCGGGCAGGTCCGGCCCCTGGCTAGGCGCCGAGCGACGCGTCGAGCGCGGTCTCGGGCAGCTGGGCGACGCCGCGCTCGTGGTCGACGGCGGCGCGGTACTCGTCGACCTCCCGCGCCACGCGCGCGTCGTCCCAGTCGAGCTCGGGGGCGAGGAGGCGCGCCACGTCCCCGGCCGCGGCCTTGGACGCGTCGCGTGCGAGGAGCCGGGCGCGGGTGCGGCGGGACAGCACGTCGTCGAGCGTGGTGGCCATCTCGTGGCGGACGGCGTGGATCGCCTCGGCCCGGAGGTAGGGGAGGCCGGGCACGAGCGGCTCCCGGAGGCTCGGGTCCTCCCGGAGCAGGCCCAGCACCGCCTCGGCCTCCGTGCCGTAGCGGCTGCCGAGGTGCTCGTGCACGCTCGGCTCGCCGCCCGGGTCGGGTGCCTCGAACCCGTCGGCGCCGAGGAGGGCCAGCCGCCGCGTGTGGCACTTGGCCCGCCGGCCGAGGAGGCGCGCCGCCTGGTCGATCGTGTCGGCGGCCATGCGCCGGTAGGTCGTGAGCTTGCCGCCCGTCACCGTGATGACCCCGCTCGTCGACACCCGCACACCGTGGCGGCGCGAGAGGTCCGCCGTTCGGGCGCTGGTCGCGGTGCGCCGCAGCGGTCGCAGCCCGGCCCAGGTCCCGCAGATGTCCTCCACGCCGACCGGGTGGGCGATGGCGCGGTTCAGCGCGCGGAGCAGGTACTCGATGTCGTCGGGGCTGCACTGCGGGTCGTCGAGCGGCCCGTCGTAGTCGGTGTCGGTCGTCCCGACGTAGGTGAAGTCGCCCCACGGCACGACGAACACCGACCGGCGGTCACGGGGGACCGGGACGATCACGGCGATCTTGTTGCGCACCTTCGACCACGGGACCGTGATGTGCACGCCCTTCGCCGGGCGGATCGACTCGGGGTTCGCGCCCTCGTCGAGGGCCCGCAGGCCGTCCGCCCAGACCCCGGTGGCGTTCACGACGATGCGAGTCCGGACGGTGACCTCCTCGCCGTCGGCGCGGAGCGTGATCGCCTGGACGTTGTCGTCGGCTCCCTTCGCGAGCCCGACCGCGTCGAGGCGGTTGGCGACGACCGCGCCGTGCGCCGCCGCGGTGCGGGCCAGGCACAGGGTGAGGCGGGCGTCGTCGGCGTGGGCGTCGTAGTAGAGGTACGCCGAGGCGAGGGTCTCGGGGCGCAGCGTCGGCATGAGCGCCAGCGCGCGGTCGTGGTCGATGCGGCGGTGCGCCTTGTGGATGCGCAGGCCGCCCGTGACGTCGTACATCCAGAGCGCGGCGCCGAGCGCCCGGGCGACACGCCGGTCGACGAGCCCGTCGCGGGCCAGGATCGGGATGAGGAAGGGCAGCACCCGCACCAGGTGCGGGGCGTTGCGCAGCGCCACCTGGCGCTCGGCGAGACCCTCGTACACGAGGGCGACGTCCTTCTGCTGCAGGTAGCGCAGGCCGCCGTGCACCAGCTTCGAGGACTTCGACGAGGTGCCCGAGGCGAAGTCGTCCCGCTCGACGAGGGCCGTGCGGAAGCCGCGGGCGGCGGCGTCGAGCGCGCAGCCCGCGCCGGTGATCCCGCCACCGACGACCACGACGTCGAAGGCCTCCTCGGCCAGGCGTCGGAGCGCGTCGGCCCGGTCGAAGGCGACGGTCGGCACGGGCGCCACGCTACCGGCGGGGTCGCGGCGACCGGTGGGGCGGATCAGGCGACGACGCCGTCGTCGCCGGCGTCGGTGACGATCGGCAGCCCCGCCGCGGCCCAGGCCTGCATCCCGCCCGCCAGGTTCGTCGCCTCGTAGCCGGCCTGCCGCAGGGCGGCCGTGACCCGAGCGGAGCGGCTGCCGACCCGGCACACCACGACGATGTCCCGGTCGGTGGGCAGCTCGCCCTGGCGGGCGGCGACCTCGCGCATCGGGATCCAGACGGCGGCGGGCGCATGGCCGGCCGTCCACTCCTCCGGCTCGCGGACGTCGAGGAGCAGCGCCCCGCCGTCGAGGCGCGCCGCGGCGCCGGTCGCGTCGATCGCCGGGACCCCAGGGCTGCCCGTCACCGCCCCAGCCTCCCACCAACGGGTCGGCCCTGACGTGTCGCAGATTTTTTTCGCCGGGATGCTCAAGATTCGCGGCGGACACGCCGAGAACTGGGGCTGGTGCGGCGGGGCATGCGCATCGCAGCAAAGGGAGGCGATGATCAGCTCCGCGGGTCAGAAGCCTGAGGTCCGGCACGCTCACGGCACGGGCGCGGTGAGCGGCCGGCTGTTCGCCGCGTTCGCGGCCAGCGCGGCGCTCGTCCTGTTCGTCGCCGGTCCGGCGTCGGCCGGCGGGTCGGCGCGCGTCCCGGCCCACCACGTCCACGACGGTGGCGGGCAGTCCGGCAGGGGCGGGCCCGCCGGTGGTGGCGCCGCCGGCGGCGGGTTCGGTGACGGGCATCACCACGATGGCGATCACGACCATCACGGCGACGGTCAGAGGCAACAGCAGCCACAGAGTGCCGGCGGGTCCACCACGCCCCCGCAGGGCTCACAGTCCCCGCCCACGTCGACGACGACGTCGACGGTCGCCCCCGCTGTGTCCATCCTCTCGGGCGCGCCGGCGACGACCACCCCGACCACGGCACCGAGCCGGACGGCCACGGCGGTCAGCGCCGGCCGCACCCGGGGCGGCGTCTCGGACGGCGGCGGCCCGCCCCCGGCCGCGTTCACCCCGGCCCCGGCACCCGCGCCGCCGGCCCAGATCTTCCCGCTGCCGCCGCCCGGCAGGGCGGAGTCGCGCGGGCGCTGCAGGCGGCGCAGTCCTACGTGCTGCTGCTCGCGCTGGCCGGTGCCGTCGTGCTGTTCCTCGCCGTCCAGGGCCTCCTCGACCGGCGTGACCCGCGGATCGTGCGGGCGCCGGTGCGAGATCACCTCGAGTTCCACGACTTCGAATGACCACGGCGCTCGGTGACCCGCAGGCGCCGGTCCAGGATCGGCTCGGCGTCCTCCAGCTTGTCCGCGTCAGCCTCGCGGTCGCCGTCGCCGCGCTGCCGCCGCTGGTCGGGACCCGGAGCGCGCCGCTGACCCTGCCCGCGGCGTACCTCGCGGTCGTGCTGCTGGCCGAGGTCGTTCGCCGCTGTCAGCCCCGCCTCACCGCCTCGCTGCTCAGCGCGCTCGTCCTCGTCGATGGCGCGTTCCTCGCCGCGGCGGTGCTCCTGACCGGCGGGACGACGAGCCCGCTGCTGTTCCTCGCGTTCCTCGAGGTGGTCGCGGTGACGCTCCTGGCGTCGCCGCGCACCGGGCTGAAGCTCGCCGTCTGGTGCGCGCTGCTGCTGTTCCTGGGGCGCACCGCCGCGGTGACGGGGGTGCTCAAGCTCACCGCGTCGGGCGACGACCGCGCCGCCGCGCTGAGCGGCGCCGCCTTCCTGCTCTTCGCCGTCGGGGCCGCGGCGTTCCAGTCGGTGAACGAGAAGGCGCTGCGGCGAAGCGGCTCCGAGCTGCTCGGACTCGTCGAGCTCGGTGACACGCTCGAGCAGGCCCGGCGCCCCGACGACGTCGTCACCGTGCTCCTCGAGCACCTCCGCACCCACCTCGGCTTCGTCCGCGCCGTCGCGTTCCTGCGCGGCGAGGACGCCTGGGCGGTCGTCGGCGACGTCGCGTCGCCCGGCCAGCACGCCGGCGGGCTCGGGCCGGTCGGCGACGCGTCCTCGCCGACGGGGAGACACGACTCGTGCGGGGCTTCGCGCGCGGGCTGCTCGCCGAGCAGCTGCCGTGGGCGCAGAACCTCGTCATCGCGGCGCTCGCCGGCGAGGACCAGCCGCTCGGCCTCGTCGTCGCCGAGTGGGGCCGCGGGCCCCACGCACGGATCACGGAGCTGACCGTGGCGACCGTCCACCAGGCGTGCTCGCACGCCGCGCTGACGCTGCGCAACGCCCGCCTGCTCGACGAGGTGCGCCGCCTCGCGACCCGCGACGAGCTCACGGGCCTGGCCAACCGGCGGCTCTTCGAGGAGACGCTCGCCCTCGAGGTCGGGCGGCACCGCCGGACCGGCGCGCCGCTGAGCGTGATCGCGCTCGACGTCGACTACTTCAAGGCGATCAACGACGAGTACGGCCACCCCGCCGGCGACGCGGTGCTCCGCCTCATTGCCGCGGCGCTGCGCGGCGGCACGAAGGCCTACGACGTGCCCGCCCGGACGGGCGGCGACGAGTTCCTCGTGCTGCTGCCCGGCTGCGCGGCCACCGACGTCGCCAGCGTCGCGGAGCGGTTGCGGAGCGTCGCCCGCCTCGCCGTCGGACCCGACATCGCCATGACGCTCAGCGCAGGCACCGCCACGCTGCCCGACGACGCCGTCGACGGGGAGACGCTGCTCACCGCGGCCGACTCGGCCCTGTATCGGGCGAAGCGCACGGGTCGCGACCGGGTCGGCACCTCGGCCTAGGCGCCCTCCTCCACGAGCGCCACGGCGCGCTCGCGCAGGCGCGGATAGCTCGCCTTGCCGGCCGCCGACCGCTCGAGCGACCCGACGACGAAGAACCGCTTCGGGCGCTTGTAGCCCGCGACGCGGTCCCGGCACCACGGCACGAGATCGGCCTCGAGGTCGTCGGCGTCGGTCCCCGGGCGAGCAACGACGAGCGCCACGACCATCTCACCGAAGCGCGGATCCGGGACGCCGACCACGACGACGTCCTCGACGCCCGGGTGGCTGCGCACCACGAGCTCGACCTCCTCGGGGTAGACCTTCTCCCCGCCCGTGTTGATGCACGCCGAGCCCCGCCCGAGCAGCTGGATGGTGCTGTCGGCGTCGACGGTGGCGTAGTCGCCGGGGATGGCATAGCGGACGCCGTCCACCGTCCGGAAGGTTGCCGCCGTCTTCGCTTCGTCGTGGAGGTAGCCGAGCGGCAGCCGGCCGCGGACGGCGAGGAGACCCACCGCCCCGCTCCCCGGCGCGACGGGCTCCCCCGACTCCTCGTCGAGGACCTGCACGCGCGCGCTCACCCCGAAGCGGGCCGGCGCGAGGTCCGACCCGGCGCGGGACGCCGTCCGGCTCATGAGCCCCTCGGACGCGCCGAGCGAGTCGATGAGCGTCACGTCGGGCAGGTGCGCCAGCAGCCCGGCCTTGGTGTCGGGGCTCCACGTGACGCCCGACGACGTGATGACCCGGAGGCTCGAGAGGTCGAAGCCGGGACGGTCGTCGAGCACCGCGAGCAGCGGCCGGGCGAACACGTCGCCGACGATTGTCAGCACGGCGACGTGCTCGCGCTCGACCTCGGACCAGACCCCGGCCGCGTCGAGGCCCGTCTCGTCGATCAGCACGACCGTGCCGGCCCCGGCGAGGGTCGTCATCGCCATGAACAGGCCGGTGCCGTGCATCAGCGGGCACGCGGGCAGCGCGGTGCCGGTGCGCTTCCCGGCGCGGGCGGCCGCCACCGGGTCGGGTGGCTCGGTGCCGGGCCGGCCGAGCTCCCACAGCGCGACGTAGAGGTCGTCGTTGCGCCACCGGACCCCCTTCGGCATGCCGGTGGTGCCGCC
>DATDGU010000043.1:0-3658 GCA_036521915.1 Acidimicrobiia bacterium
CGGGCTTCGGCGGCACCGTCGCCGCGCCGATCGCCCGCCGGATCATCGAGACGCTGAACGGCAACCCGAACCCCGCCCCCGTCACGCTCGTGAAGCCGCAGGCCGACTGACATGGGCGTCTCGGTCCGCACCCGCAGTCGCGCCCCGTACGCCGCGTCCTACGCGCCGCCGCGCAAGCGCGTCCACTTGCTGCTCGACCGCGACCTCGTCGAGCGCCTCGACTGGGTGCTCATCTCGGCCTGCGCGGCGATCGCGATCTTCGGGGTCGTCATGATCTACTCGGCGTCGCGCACGCTCGTGCCCGGCGACCCCACGTACTACGTGAAGCGCCAGATCCTGGCGCTCGTGCTCGGCGTCATCCTCGGGATTGCCATCTTGCGCTTCGACTATCGCAAGTGGCGCGACTTCTCGCTCGTCGCGTACATCGGCGTCGTCATCCTGCTGTTCCTGGTGCTCTCGCCGTTCGGGTCGAGCGTGAAGGGTCACCAGGCCTGGTTCCAGCTGCCGTTCGGCTTCCAGCTCCAGCCGTCCGAGCTCGCCAAGTTCGGGCTCATTGTCGCGCTCGCCGGCTACGTCAACGAGTACCGCCACGACATCGACCCGTGGCGCCTCGTCGTGATCGTCGGCCTCTCGCTCGTCCCGATCGCGCTCGTCCAGCTCCAAGGCGACCTCGGCACGAACATCGTGCTGATCTTCGCCGTGATCGGGCTCCTCGCCGTCGCCGGCGTGCAGGGCCGCTACCTCGCGATCCTCACGGGCCTCGGCGTCACGCTCATCTTCGCCGTCATCAGCCTCGGCATCCTGCAGCAGTACCAGGTCGACCGATTGACGACCGTCTTCTCGAGCGGCAACAAGGACCAGACGGCGACCGCCTACAACCAGAACCAGTCGGTGGCGACCATCTCGACCGGCGGCTTCAACGGCCTCGGGCTCTTCAACGGGCCCCAGACCAAGCTCGGGTTCGTCCCCGAGCAGCAGACCGACTTCATCTTCACCGCGGTCGGTGAGGAGCTCGGCTTCGTCGGTGGCGCCATGCTCCTGGCGCTGTTCGGGATCGTGATCTGGCGTACCTGGCGAACGGCCCGGATCGCCTCCGACTTCTACGGGACGATGGTCTGCGCCGGCGTCCTCGCGCTCTTCGCCTTCCAGATCTTCGAGAACGTCGGCATGACGATGGGGATCATGCCGGTGACGGGGATCCCGCTGCCGTTCATGAGCTACGGCGGCTCGTCGTTGCTCGCCAGCTGCGCGTGCATCGCGCTCGTCTGCAACGTCCACGCCCGGCGGTTCACCTGATCGGGGGCTGCGTTCGAGCGGTAGACTCGGCCAGAACATGACCACCCTGTGGCCCCGGATCGAGCCGCTGCTCGGTCGGGTCGAGAAGCCAGCCCGCTACATCGGGATGGAGTCAGGGAGCGTGCAGCCCGACCATCGGGCGGGTCAGGTCGCCTGGCTGCTCGTCTACCCCGACACCTACGAAATCGGCCTGCCGAACCAGGGTCTCCAGATCCTCTACGAGATCCTCAACGAACGCACCGACGCCGTCGCCGAGCGGGCCTACGCGCCCTGGGTCGACCTCGAGGCGCTGCTGCGCGCCAAGCGCCTGCCGCTCTTCTCGCTCGAGACGCATCGGCCGGCGCGTGCCTTCGACGTCCTCGCGTTCAACCTGTCGGCCGAGCTCGTGTACACGAACCTGCTGAACTGCGTCGATCTCGCCGGCGTCCCCGTGCGCGCCGAGCAGCGCCGCGACGACGACCCCTTCGTCATCGCCGGCGGGCACTGCACGTACAACCCGGAGCCGCTCGCCGACTTCGTCGACGCGTTCGTGCTCGGCGACGGCGAAGAGGTCGCGGGCGAGATCACCGCGGTGCTCGCCGCGCCGCACCGCCCGCGTCGTCGGGCGGACGTCCTGCGGACCCTGGCGCAGGTGCGCGGCGTGTACGTCCCGTCGCTGTACGACGTGGCGTACGACGGGCCGGCGCTCGTCGGGATCACCCCCCGCTACCCGGACGTCCCCGCGGTGGTGGAGAAGCGCACCGTCGCGGACCTCGCCGACTGGCCCTACCCGAAGCACCAGCTCGTGCCGCTCGTCGAGGTCGTCCACGACCGCCTGAACGTCGAGGTGTTCCGGGGCTGCACTCGCGGCTGCCGGTTCTGCCAGGCGGGCATGATCACCCGCCCGGTGCGGGAGCGACCCGCCGACCAGGTGCGGACCATGGTCACCGACGGGCTGCGCCGCACCGGCTACGACGAGGTCGCGCTCACGTCGCTGTCGAGCGCCGACTTCTCGGGCATCGAATCCGTCGTGGGCGACGTCATGGGCGACGGCTCGGACTGCGTCAGCCTGTCGCTGCCCTCGCTGCGCGTGGACGCGTTCACCGTCGGGCTCGCGAGCCAGATCCAGCAGGTGCGCCGCACCGGCCTCACGTTCGCGCCCGAGGCGGGGAGCTGGCGGCTGCGCCAGGTGATCAACAAGCTCATCACCGAGGACGACCTGTACGCGTCGGTCGACGCCGCCTACTCGCAGGGCTGGCGGCGCGTGAAGCTCTACTTCATGGTCGGCCTGCCGACCGAGACCGACGAGGACACGCTCGGCATCGCCGAGCTCGCCCGCCACGTCGTCGCGCTCGGCCGCCGCCACACCCGGGGCGCGAGCGCGACCGTGTCGGTCGGCGGGTTCGTCCCCAAGCCGCACACGCCGTTCCAGTGGTTCGGGCAGAACGGCATCCCCGGGCTCACGCGCAAGGTCGGCCTCGTGCGCGACGCCCTGCGCCGGTCCGGCGCGCAGGTGCGCTGGCACGACCCCGCGGCGACGTTCGTCGAGGGCATCGCCAGCCGGGGGGACCGGCGAATCGGCCGGGTCATCGAGCGCGTCTGGCGCGCCGGCGGCACGTTCCAGGAGTGGAGCGAGCGCTTCGACCTCGCGCCGTGGCTCGACGCGATGGCGGCGGAGGGTCTCGACCCCGACTGGTACGTGACCCGGCACCGCACCCGGGAGGAGCGCCTCCCGTGGAGCCACGTGTCGGCCGGCCTCCACGAGGACTTCCTCTGGGACGACTGGCAGCAGGCCCTAGCGGCGCACGGGCTCCCCGACTGCCGCTGGACACCCTGCTACGACTGCGGGGTGTGCACCGACCACGCCCTCGAGCACGTCGTCGGGTCGGCGACGCCCCCGGCGGGCGGCAGCCAGGGGACGGGCCAGGACCTCTCGACCGGCGGAGCCGTCCCCGTCCGGTTCTTGGCGGTGTCCCGTGCGCGGTGACACGGGCTGCCCCGTCCGGCTCCGGTTCTCGAAGCGGGGCAAGATCCGCTTCGTGTCCCATCGGGACGTGGCGCGCGCGTTCGAGCGGGCGCTGCGCATCGCCGGGCTGCCGGTGGCCCACACCGCCGGCTTCTCCCCGCGCCCGAAGCTCAGCTTCGGGCTCGCGCTCGGCGTCGGCTACGAGAGCGACGCCGAGTACCTCGACGTCGAGCTGCGGGACCCCACCGAGCCCGACGCGCTGCCCGACGCGCTCGACGCCGGCCTGCCGCCCGGGCTCGCCGTCGTCGGCGCGGCCCCGCTCGTGCCCCGCGCCCCGGCGCTCCAAGAGTCCGTGACCGCCGTCGGCTACGAGCTCACGCCGACCGCCTTCGCGGCCGACGCCCTCGAGGCCGCGGT
>DATDGU010000044.1:0-2241 GCA_036521915.1 Acidimicrobiia bacterium
GAAGGGGTTGCGGCCGTGCGGCACCCCGTCGAGAAGGCGCCGCAGCTCGGCGGCAATCGCCAGCGCGCGGTCGCGGCGCAGCAGCCCCTCGACGATGGCGTACCCGTCGTCCTCAAGACACCGCACGACCGCGTCCACGGAGGGTGCCACCTGGTCGATCGTGCCTGGCACGCCCTTCACGCTACCGGCTGCGGTGGCGCGCCGAAGCGCTCGCTGCCGCCACGCTCACCGGCGCCGCCGTCGGTCTCGTGGCAAGTCGTGCGGGGTCGAACGCGCGCCACGTCAGCGCAGCGAGGGCGAGCGCCCCTCCGACGATCAGCGTGAACGCGACGATGTCCGTCGGGAGGAACAGGTGGCTGACCGACACACCGGAGGTCACGATCGTCGGGACCAGCATCATGAACAGCACCTCGACGACCCGCGCCGTGGCGGTCCAGCGCACCAGCGCGCGCAACCTCCCACTGGGAGACATCACCGAGTGGCCGACGAACGCTGCGAGCAGCGAGCCCACGACGACGAAATGCAAACCCTCGCGGAGCATCCCGACATCCGTGACGCCCCAGTAGACCGTGAACGCGAGGAACGGCACGAGGAGGGTCGCCGTGAGCAGCAGCGGCGCGCGGCGCGCGCACCGCGCGAGGCCCCAGAGGTAGGCGGGGAAATAGAGGAGTCCGAACGCGAAGGGCAGCGTGAGCCAGTACGACGCCGAGAACCGGACGATGTTCGGCGACGGTCCGTAGAACGAGTTCATCCAATAGCTGTGCCGGTCCGCGAGAAAAGTCTCGAACGGCACCAGCGTGTCGGCCAGCGAGTGGAGGCGATACGTCGTCCACGCTCCGACGGACACACCTTGCTTGCCACTCGCCTCGAGGACATACGACGTGAAGTAGTTCGCGGTGTGGCCGGCGTTGGCGAGAGTCCACGCGAGGTAGATCGCGAGGACACCGACGCCGAGCCAGACGGTGTCGCGTGCCCATCGGATGAGCCGTCGGCGCATCGAAGCGGGCGCGTCGAGACCGAGGGCCGGTGCGCCGCGCCACAGCAGGACGCCCCACCCGAGCACGACGGCGGGGATCGCGAACAACCCGCTCGGGTGCGCGAGATACGCGAGGCCGAGGAGCACGCCGCCGATCAACGGGCGGCGCGTGACGATGGCACCTGCGGCTGCCAACCCGAAGGACGCGGCTAGCAGCTTCGGCCAGGTGAAGTACACCTCGTGGACGACGAACGGACTGAGCGCGACAAGGACGGCACCGGCCCACGCGACACGAGCAGTGAGGAAACGTCGCAGCAGCCCATACGCCGCGAGCACGATCGTGGAGGCCAGCAGCATCAGGACGATGCGATACGTGGCGTAACCCTGCGCGTCGAACGGCTCCCACGGGTTGACGGGGAGGTCGCGCGGCGGCGCCGCGGCCCCTGCGAAGAGCACCGGCGCGGCGGCGAGCCCGGCGATCGGCCCCCGCGAATAGAAGTTGTATGGCGTGTAATAGAGCTTGGCTTTCGCCCCGTACGGCGTGTCGCCGTGGGCGATCAGCATGACCACGTTGTAGGGAATGCGCGAGTCCGGCCGGTTGTCGCTCTGCAGGTTGCGCGTGATCGTCCCGGGGTAGAGCTCGCCTGGGACCCCTTCTGACCATGTCGACATGCCGACGCCTACGGCGAGGAGCAGGAGCATGACGCCGATGACGGCCGGCTCGCCACGGTGCAAGCGCGCGTGCCGATCACCCGGTGAGACGAGCGCAGCGAGCACGAGCAGTGGAATCGGCACGAGCAGCACGGTGGAGACGGCCTGCGGGCTCACCCTCGATTCGAGGAGCCAGCACACCACACCGACCGCGACGAGGTAGAGGAAGCCGGGCACCCAGAGCAGCGCCGTGTTGCCGAACAGGTCGGACCCTGATGTCCAGCGTCGCAACAGGACGCCGGGGCAGAGCACGAAGCACAGGGCGGCGGCCACCGCGAGGACGAGCCGCACCCCCCATCCAACGGACGCGCCGAGCGCGACCGCGCCCAGGGCCGTGTCGTGGACCGTCGGTGGGGAGAGGGCACCGAGCGCCAAGTGCCCGAGGGCGAGGACGCTCACGCCACCGAGCACCACGCGCACCAGCCGCGCCTCGCCGCGACTCAACTCGACCTCCTGGCCGGGACCGGCCGGTGCCTCGGTCATCGCCGGGCCTGCTGGACCGTCACGACACCACCCTTTGCGGCAGGTCGGGACGCGTCGTCGCCCCATTTCCC
>DATDGU010000045.1:0-3444 GCA_036521915.1 Acidimicrobiia bacterium
GGCCGTGCTGCCGCCGTCCTCGGTCAGCTGGTCGGCCAGCCAGTCCGCGAGCACGGCGTGCCGGCGGGCCCGCTCGGCCTTCGTCAGCCGCCCGTACGCGACCTCCCGCACGATCTCGGAGGGAAAGCGGAACTGGCCGTCCTCGAGCTCGAGCATCTCCCGCTCGGCGAGGCGGGTGAGCGACGACAGCGGCTCGGTGCTGGCGTGCGCGGCGCTCAAGGCGCCGAGCGCGTCGAGCGTCCCGGTCGCGCCGATCACCGCGCAGTCGGCGATCACGTCGCGCTCGTCGGGACCGAGCCCGTCCAGGCGCGCCGTCACGAGCCCCTGCAGCGTGGCCGGCAGGCGGCCCGACGTCAGGGCGGCGGGCTCGGACTCGCGGATGAGCGCGGCCAGCTCCTCGATGAAGAACGGGTTGCCCCCGCTGCGCTCGTGCAGCAGCGCGGTGAGCTCGGGCGTCGCGTCCGCCCCGAGCAGCTCGGCGACGAGGGTCGCCGCCGCCGCCCGGTCGAGCGGCTCGAGGTTCAGCACGCTCAGGTTGTGGCGCCCGACCTCCGGGCGCCACCGCTCCTCGAGATCGGGCCGCGCCGTCGCGAGCAGCACGAACGGCGTCGCGCGCAGCGCGCCGAGGAGGCGGTCGATCAGGTCGAGCACCACCCCGTCGGCCCAGTGGAGGTCCGAGAGCACGAGCACCGTCGGCACGCGGCTGGCGATGTGCCCGAACAGGGCCTGCCCCGAGCGGAGCGCGTCGTCGCGCGCCCGCGACGGGTCGACGTCGCCGAGCTCGTCCGCGTAGCCGAGCAGGTAGAGGAGGCCGCGGCCCACGCGGGCGACCTCGGGCGCCTCGACGTCGCGCCCGGTCGCCTCGGCGACCTCGTCGAAGATGCGGGTGCGGGCCAGCTCGTGCGAGGCGTTGGCCGGGATGTCGCACACCGCGCGGATCGTCTCGGCGATCGGCCACCACACGTCCTCGCCGTAGGGGACGCAGCGACCGGTGAGGACCTTCGCGTCGTGCTCCTCGCTGGCGTGACGGGCCACCTCGCTCACGAGCCGGCTCTTGCCCACGCCCGCACCCCCGGACACCAGCACGAGGTGCGCCCGCTTGCGGGCGAGCGCCACGTCGACGATCGAGTTCAGCAGCCCGACCTCGGCGTCGCGGCCGACGAGCGGCGTGCGGACACGCTGGCGGGTCCCCGGCGGCGCCGACGGCGCCAGCGCCCGCCACGCCGCGACGGGCTCCGTGCGGCCCCGCACCGTCTGCTCGCCGAGCGCCTCGTACTGGATGGCACGCGCCGTCGTGGCGTGCGTCTCGGGGCCGACGATCACCCAGCCGGGCTCGGCGACCGTCTGGAGCCGGCTCGCGGTGTTCACGACGTCGCCCATCGCGGTGTAGTCGCCACCGGCGCGCAGCGCCCCCACGAGCACCTCGCCGGTGTTCACCGCGATGCGCAGCGCGGGTCGCGCCTCGTCGGGTCGCCGCATGTCCTGCAGGTTCTGCTGCATGCGCAGCGCGCAGCGCACGGCACGCTCCGCGTCGTCCTCGTGCGCGATCGGCGCGCCGAAGAGCGCGAGCAGCGCGTCGCCGACGATCTTGTCCACCTGCCCGCCGTACGCGGCCACGTCCGCGTTCAGCGCCGCGAAGCACTCGTCGACGACCGCCTTCACCGCCTCCGGATCGCTGCCCTCCGAGAAGCTCGTGAAGCCGACGAGGTCGGCGAAGAGCACGGTCACGATCCGGCGCTCGTCCGGCCAGGCGACGAGCGGGTGGCCGCAGGACGGGCAGAAGCGGGCCTCGGCGGGCGTCTCTCCCCCGCACGCCGGACAGATCACACCTTTAGGTTACGGGCCGATCGGGCCAGGACCCGCTGGGTTGGCCGGCGCGGACCCGGCCGTCGACAATGGGGGCGTGCCCCCCCTGCCCGACGACGAGGTGACCGCCCGCCTGGCCCGCCTGCCGGGCTGGGCACGCGTGGGCGACGAGATCGAGCGGACCTACGAGCTGGCCTCGTTCCCGGTCGCGGTCGCCTTCGTCGACCGGATCGCCGACGCCGCCGAGGCCGCGAACCACCATCCCGACCTCGACATCCGCTACCGGACGGTGCGCGTCGCGCTCAGCACCCACAGCGAGGGCGGCATCACCGACAAGGACTTCGCGCTCGCCACCCAGGTCGACGGCCTCGCCGGCTGATGGTCATCGGGGTCGTCGCGGGGATCATCGCCCTGCTCTGCGTCGCGCTCGTCATCCTCGTCGTCCTCGTCCCCGGCCCCTCCGCCGCCGAGGCCGCCCTCGCCTACGAGGAGGCCTGGGACCACCTCGACTTCGAGGCCATCTGGGCCCTCTCGGGCGAGGAGCTGCGCGACGGCCTCGACCGGGTCCCGTTCATCGAGGCCAAGCGCCACGCCTACGAGCGGCACCAGGCCCTCCGGGGCATCGCCGCGCACGTCGGCGTCGACGCGGTGAGCGAGGGCCAGGGCTTCGCCGTCGTCCACACGCGCGTCGAGCTGCGCGACGGCGGGGAGGCCAGCGACGCGCTCCAGCTCGCCAAGCGCAGCGGCCGCTGGCTCGTCATCGCGTACGAGCTCGAGCCCGACGCGGCGGGCGCCTGAGTGCTGGGCGACGCCCCCGACTACGTCATCCTCATCGTCGAGGACCTCGACCGGGCCCTCGCCTTCTACACCGAGGTCCTCGGGCTGGCGCTCGGGCACCGCGCCGGCGCGTACGCCCAGCTCGCCACCGGCGCGACCCGGGTCGGGCTGTACGAGCGCGACGCGATGGGCGCGCTGCTCGGCCGCCCGCTCGCCGCGCCCGACCCCGACCGGGCCGGCTTCGAGCTCGGGTTCCTCGTCCCCGACTGCGACGCGGCCTACGCCGAGCTGGTCGCCCGGGGCGCGACCCCCGCCGTCGAGCCGACCGACCGGCCCTGGGGCCAGCGCACCGCCTACGTCCGGGACCCCGACGGCCACCTCGTCGAGCTCGCCGAGGCGCTCAGTCCGCGGCCGACCAGCCCCGCCAGCGCGTCGGCGTGATCACGATCGCCGCGCCGCCCGGCGGCCGGGCCGCGTAGGGCTCGTACTTCGCCGCGAGCGCGCGGCGCATCGCCGGGTCGGGCGCGTCGCGCACCGTCGCGGTCCCGTCGACGCGCACCCACCACAGCGCGTCCCAGTCCTCCTCGTAGTGGTGGACGAGGAGGCACACGTCGGGGCGGGCCTCGATGTGCTCGAGGCGCGCCAACGCCGTCGTGCGCTTCGGTTTGTCGTCGACGACGCTCACGATCCGGTCGTCGAGGCACACGAAGCAGACCGGCACGAGATGCGGTCGGCCCTGCCCGTCGAGCGTCGCCAGCGTGGCGACGCGCGCCGCGGCCAGCCGCGTCCGCCAGGCGGCCGGGTCCATCCCCGGACGGTACCGTGCCGCGATGCCTGCCGGGCTGCTGCTCACCGGGGGAG
>DATDGU010000046.1:0-2513 GCA_036521915.1 Acidimicrobiia bacterium
AGCACGGGGCATCGCGTTTGCAGCAACGGCACTTTCAGGCGCCCTCCTCGGGAAAGAAGTCCCCCCATTTATCTAAAGCCGCTGCGCGAGCCCGTTTGGGACAACATCCAGGTCAGAAAGGTGACGTCGCCAAGGGCGGGAGGGCGCAACCTTGGAACGGAACCTCACGGACGGCGCCGGGATCGAACGAATGAGCCGGACACTGTCAGCGACAGGGCGCAACACAGCATGACGGCGAGCAGCACAGAAAAATGGCGTAACAACGAGGAGCAGGAGCAGGCGGAAAGGGAGCTTCAGGTGTCGCAGATGGGCCGAAATCCCATCCGAGGTTCGACAGAGGTTGGATCCCTGCCTAAGTCCAGTAGAGGCTTGACGAATCAGTTCCAGGTGATGCTTTACACATCCCTAGGAAACGTAGGCCTTCCCGAAAGCCTTGAAGCGGTTCACCTCCTTGGTGCTCTTGCGGGCCACGACCTTGATTGTGGTCCCTTGGTCGATGATCTTGAGGTATCTGGGCTCGACGAGGACGTCGACGACCTTGCGGCGATGGGCGAGGCCGACGTGGACGCGCTGGCCGCCGACAATGAGCTGGCCGTTCGCCGAGACCCTGCGACCGACGAGAATCGGTTCGCTCGACCCGACTGGTTTGCCGTCGGCGAGCCGTGCTCTTTGGAGACGCTGGCGTTTGGCCGGTTCGAGGGCACAGGCGAAGGAGCGGATGACCACACCGTCGCGCACGATGTGGCCGACGTCGCCTTCGAGATGGATACGCGCCCGTTGGCCGGCCAGATCCGAGCCGACGCTGTACTGCTTGTTGCCGATACTCACCGAGCCGACGGCGTTGACGGTGCGCTCGAACTCCAAGGTGGCGTTCGCCGCGCGCAATCCCGTCGCGGCGGGCCCGCGCGGTGGCGGTCCGGCTTCGGTGGCCCCTTCTCGGATGAGGCGGTGCAAGGAGTGGATCGAGAGCCTCGAGGGCACGGTTTTCAGATGCTCGCCCTCCACTGAGACGTGGACTGACACCGTGTCGGCCCAGAACTCGATGACCTTGCCGGCGGAGCGTGGTCCGATCCAGATCTGCTGTTCTGAGATCGACAGGGTCCCACTCGGTGGGACGACCCGGGTGAACTCGACGGCACGGATGTCGTCATAAGGGTCGACGGGTTCCTCTTCGAAGAGCTCGGGCTCGTCGGCCGGCTCGATGACGACGCGTTCGTCGCCACAGAGCACCGAGAGCTCGGGTGGCAGGACGAGGTCGGTGGCCGTGTCGGGTCGGGGGACGAAGAGGCTGGCCGGTGTGGCCATCTCGTGGGACTGATGGGGCCGCACCTCGTTGTAGTCGGACCGCCAGGCATCGAAGCCCCGCTGCGCCGCCTCGATGGTGGCGAACCGCGGCTGGTCCTCGAGGAACTCGCGCATGGTCTGGTGGAGTCGCTCGATCTTGCCCGTCGTGGTGGGGCTGGCCACCTTGGTGAAGCGCTGGGAGATGTCGTTCTCCCGACAGATCCGCTCGAAGAGCACCTCGGTGCGAAACGCCGGCTTGAGCAGACGACCGGTGAACTGGGTGCCGTTGTCGCTGAGCACCTCGTCGGGGAGGCCATAGGTGCTGAGCGCCTGGACGAAGGCTAAGGAGATCTGGCGGGCCGTGGCCCGACGCACCACCTTGGCGATCACGCAATAGCGCGAGTGGTCGTCAATGCCGGTCACCACCTTGCACTCGGTCCCGTCGGCGAGGAAGACACCCTTGATGAAGTCGAGCTGCCACAGCTCCATGGACACGTCGCGCTCCCAACGCACATAGCTCTCCCGCTTGCGTTTGCGCGAGATCGGGACGATCAGGTTGTTGCGCACGAGCACCCGATAGACCGTTGTCCGCGACGGCAGCGGCGCGATCCCCTTCTTGGCGAGCCAGTAGAGGATGGTGACGGGCCCATAGCGAGGGTGAGCCCGGCGCATCTCGCAGATCTCGGCCTCGATGACGGGATCGATCTGCTGGGGGATCTTCATCGGTCGATGGGAACGGTCGAGCAGCCCTGCCATCCCGTCTGCTCGATACGCCTTGATCCACGCGTGCACACTCTGACGGCTCACGCCATAGCGCTCGGCCACAACCGTGACCGGGACATGGGCCTGGAGGACCTCTGCGACCGCCTTGTACCGCTGTTCCATGACGCCCAGCTCCACCAGCACGGTCCAGCCACCCCTTTTCCGTCGGCAGATCCGACGGCCAAGAGTTCAGTCCGAGGGCGAAATGTCAAGCATCAGGTGGACCCGAAGCGTCAAGCATCAGATGGACTTTCACACCCAGGTCAGATCCCTGCCTAAGTCCAGTAGAGGTTTGACGAAACGGTTCCAGGTGATGCTTTACACCGCCCTAGGAAACGTAGGCCGGCCGGTCGCCTTGAAGCGATTCACCTCCTTGGTGCTCTTGCGGGCGACCACCTTGATTGTGGTCCCTTGGTCGAGGATCTTGAGGTATCTCGGCTCGACGAGCACGTCGACCACCTTCCCCC
>DATDGU010000047.1:0-5344 GCA_036521915.1 Acidimicrobiia bacterium
GCCGCGGCCGGCCCGCGGGTCAGCGTCTCCCTGCGCTGGTCGGCCCGCCTCGGGCGCCCGACACGGCCGCGCGCAGCCGGGCCCGGCTCGGTGCCCGCCGGCGGCGCGGGGCCCTGAGTCGGAACTCGGGCCGCGGCCGACGAGCGCGACCTCGACATCGTCGCGGACCGTGCCCGCGTCCGGCTGGCCGGCGACACGGCCATCAACGCCGTGACCCGCGCCGCGGTGAACGGGCTGGTGCTGGTGCCCGGCGCCCCGGTCTGGGTGAGCCTTAAGGCGGCGGACATCACGCGCTTTCCCGCCTGGGCGGGGTGATCAGCCGAGGCGGTACCGGCGCACCGCGAGCGCGGTGAAGACCCCGACGATCAGCACCCACCAGATCGCGAAGTGCAGCGCGGCTGTCGAGAGATGGATCTGGCTCACCTTGTAGAGGGTGGCGTCGCCGAGCGCGAGCCCCCGGGCGGTGTCGATCGCCGCGGTGACCGGGTTCACCTTCGCGACCGCTTGCATCCAGCCGGGGAGGCGCGACACCGGCGCGAACGCCGAGCTGGTGAACACCAGCGGGAGCACCGGGATGAACACCGCGGGCTGCACCGTCTCGGGGTCCTTGACGGCCAGCCCCACCCACGCAGAGAACGCCGTGAGCGCCATCCCGAACATGATGATCACGATGACCATCCCGACCGCGGCGAGCAGCCCGTTGTGGAAGCGGAACCCGATCAGGAGTGAGGCGGCGACGAGGAGCAGCGACTGCAGCCCGAGCCGGAAGCTGTCGCTCA
This sequence comes from Acidimicrobiia bacterium, assembly GCA_036521915.1. Classification (GTDB taxonomy): domain Bacteria; phylum Actinomycetota; class Acidimicrobiia; order IMCC26256; family PALSA-555; genus PALSA-555. Next base: position 780 of record DATDGU010000047.1, read on the forward strand.
GGGTGCGCCCGACGAGGAACGCCGAGCGGGCGATGGGCAGCGACCGGAACCGGTCGATCATGCCGGACTGCAGGTCGTAGGCGATCCCCACACCCGAGCCCATCGCCGCGAAGGCGATGGCCTGGACGAGCACGGCCGGCACGACGAAGTCGCGGTAGCTCTCACCGGGCCCGATGTTGGCGATCGAGCCAAATACGAAGACGAACAGGATCAGCTGCATGAGCGGCTGAATCGTCGAGAAGATGATGAGGCCCGGGCTGCGCTGCACCTTGCGTAGGTTCCGCCGGGCGACGAGAGCGATGTCGGCCAGCACCCGCTCCGGACCCAGCGCGGCGCGCGCCTCGATCGCCGCCCGCTTCGCGTCGACGGTGGCGACGGCCATCAGACCCGCCGCCGGCCGCGGCCGAGCCGGGGCTCGGGGGCGTCCGGTCGGGCCTCTTCGGCGAGGTGCCCGGTGAGGCTGAGGAAGACGTCGTCGAGCGACGGGCGGCGCAGGCCCATGTCGGCGACCGCGACGCCGGCGGCGTCGAGGGCGCGCACGGCCTCGACGAGCGCCGACGCGCCCGACTGCACGGGGACCTGGACCGTGCCGAGCTCGTCGTCGGTCGTGAGCTCGCCCTGCGGGACCCCGAACGCGCGGGCCAGGGCACTCGCCGCGGCCGCGACCGCGCCGCGATCGGCGACCGCCAGGTCGAGGACGTCCCCGCCCACCTTGTCCTTCAGCTGGTCGGCGGTGCCCTCGGCGATGATCCCCCCGCCGTCGATCACGCTGATCCGCTCGGCGAGGTGATCGGCCTCCTCCATGTACTGCGTGGTCAGCACGATCGTCTTGCCGGCGTCGCGCCGGTCGGTGATCACGTCCCAGAGGCGCAGGCGGCTGCGCGGATCGAGCCCGGTCGTCGGCTCGTCGAGGAACAGCACGTCGGGCGAGGCGATGAAGCTCGCGCCGAGGTCGAGGCGCCGGCGCATGCCGCCCGAGTAGCCCCGCACGACGCGGTCCGCCGCGTCGGTGAGGTCGAAGACGTCGAGCAGCTCGGCGGCGCGCGTCTCGGCGTCGACCTTCGTCATGCGCGACAGCCGGCCGACGAGCACGAGGTTCTCGCGGCCGGTGAGGTCCTCGTCGACGGCCGCGAACTGGCCGGTGAGGCCGATCGCGGCCCGGACCTGCTGGGGCTGCGCGACCACGTCGTAGCCGGCGACGCTCGCCCGTCCGCCGTCGGGCTGGAGGAGGGTCGAGAGGATCCGGATCACGGTCGTCTTGCCCGCCCCGTTCGGGCCGAGCAGCCCGACGAGGCGGCCCTCAGGGACGACGAAGTCCACGCCGTGGAGCGCGACGAAGGAGCCGAACCGCTTCACGAGCCCCTCGACGACCACTCCGGTTTCGGGCATCGGCGTGTGAACCTACCGGCCCCGTCCGGCCCGCTGGCGCGTCGTGCGCGGGCCAGATCGTTCCACGGCTAACGTTTCGCCGCCTATGGATGAGCCCCTCGGCCGCCAGCTGGCGGTGACCGGCCGCTTCGTCCAGGACGGGTTCGACCGCCGGCTCGCCGGCCACGGCGCGAGCCTGGCGACCTGGGCGGTGCTCCGCAGCGCGGCGCGCGAGGAGGGCCTCAGCCAGCGCGAGCTGGCCACGCGGGTGCGGATTGAGGGGCCGACCCTCGTGCGCCATCTCGACCGCATGGAGCGGGAGGGGCTCGTCGTACGGCGCCGTGACGCCCGCGACCGGCGCGTCGTGCGGGTGTGCCTCACCGACGCCGGCCGGGCCCGCCACGCGGCGTTGCGTGCCGTCGCCGCCGACGTCGACGGCCAGCTCCGCTCGCTGATCACCGCCGACGAGGCGCGTACGCTCGAGCGGCTGCTGCTGCGCATCCGCGACCGCTGGCACCCTGGCGCCGGCAACGGGAGCGATCCCGCATGACGAACCCGAACGGCACCGACCACGCGGTGATCGAGACGGCGAACCTCACGAAGGTGTACCCGGGCGGGGTGAAGGCCGTCGACCAGCTGAACCTGTCGCTCACAAAGGGCGAGATCTTCGGGCTGCTCGGCCCGAACGGCGCGGGCAAGACCACCACGGTCGGGATGCTCACGACGATGGTGATCCCGACGGGCGGGCAGGCGTTTGTTGGCGGCGTCGACGTGCAGCTCCACCCCGCGCTCGCGAAGCAGAACCTCGGGCTCGTCACCCAGAACAACACGCTCGACCGGTCGCTGACCGTGTGGGAGAACCTCTACTTCCATGGTCTCTTCTTCGGCATGGGCGCCCGTCAGGCGCGCGTCGAAGCCGACCGCCGCCTCAAGCAGTTCCGCCTCGCCGAGTGGGGCAGCACCGCGGTGCTCGCGCTCTCGGGCGGCATGGCGCAGCGGCTCATGGTCGCCCGGGCGATCCTGCACGAGCCGGCGATCCTGTTCCTCGACGAGCCGACCGCCGGGCTCGATCCGCAGAGCCGCCTCGCGCTTTGGGACATCCTCGGGGAGCTCCACGGCCAGGGCCAGACGATCCTGCTCACCACCCACTACATGGAGGAAGCGGACCAGCTCTGCAACCGGGTGGCGATCATGGACCACGGCGTGATCCTCGCCCTCGACACGCCGGCCGCCCTGAAGCACACGGTCGGGGCCGACACGATCGTCACCGTCCACTCCGACGGCGACCTCGAGGGCTTGGAGAAGCTCCTCGCGGGGAACATCCCCGAGGTGACGAACACCCAGCGGCGCGACGGGAGGGTCGAGCTCCACGTGCGGGGCAGCAACGGGATCCTCCCCGAGGTCGTGAACGCCGCCGAGCGGGGCGGCTACCGCGTCACCGACCTGTCGATCGCCGAGCCGACCCTCGAGACCGTGTTCATCACACTGACCGGAAAGGACCTGCGCGAGTGACCACCACCACCGCAGAGACCGCCCTCTCCCTCGACCGCGGGAGCCGCACAGCCGTCGAATCGAGTGTGAGCGCGTTCAAGGCGCTGCTGCGCCGCGACATGCGCGTGCTGCAGAAGAACCTCTTCAAGGAGTTCCTGCCGCGCACGCTCATCCAGCCGTTCCTGCTCGTCTTCGTGTTCACGTTCGTGTTCCCGAAGATCGGGCAGGGCATCGGCGGCCACGGCGCGACGCCGGCCGCGTTCGCGACGGTGCTCATCGCCGGCGTCGTCGGGATCAGCATCCTGTTCCAGGGCATCCAGTCGGTGGCGCTCCCGATGGTGCAGGAGTTCGGCTACACGAAGGAGATCGAGGACCGGGTCATGGCGCCGCTGCCGGTCCCGCTCGTCGCGCTGGCCAAGGTCGCGTCCGGCGCGGTCCAGGGGCTCATCGCCGCGGCGATCGTGTTCCCCATCGCCGCGGTCGTCCCGGCCAGCCCGGTGAACCTCCAGGTGAACTGGCCGGTCCTCATCACGCTGGCGCCGCTGGCGTGCATCACCAGCGCCGCGCTCGGCCTCACGTTCGGGACGGTCTTCGAACCCCGGACCGTGCCGATCATGTTCGGGGTCGTCGTGATCCCGCTGACGTTCCTCGGGGCCGTCTACTACTCGTGGGTGGCGCTCACCCCCATCAAAGTGTTCGGCGTCTCGTGGCTGAAGATCCTCGTGCTCTTCAACCCGCTCATCTACATGAACGAGGGCTTCCGGGCGGCGCTCACGAACGCCCCCCACATGTCCCTGTTCGCGGTCTACGGGGCGCTGCTCGCCTTCGCCGCCTTCTTCCTGTACATGGGCGTGAAGGGCTTCAAGAAGCGCGTCCTGAGCTAGGCGGCGGCGCGGCGATCGGGTGACGCCCGCGTCGGGGTCCGAGCGTTCGCGCGCCGAGACCCGGGCGTTCTTCGCCGAGCGTGCCGCCGGCTGGGACGAGCGGTTCCCGGACGACGGGCCCGCGTTCGCCGGCGCCGCGGCAGCGCTCCATCTACCTCCGGGCGGGGCCGTCCTCGACGTCGGCTGCGGGACCGGGCGCGCCGCAGGCGCGCTGCGCGCCGAGGTAGGGGATCTGGGCGTGGTCGTTGGCATCGACGTGACCCCGGAGATGCTCGCCGTCGCGGCCGGGACGCGCCGGCCGGGCGCCTTCCTCATGGGCGACGCCGACGCGCTGCCCCTGCGGGACGGGAGGGTCGACGGCGTCCTCGCCGCCGGGCTGCTGACCCACGTGCCGGAGCCCCGGGCCACGCTCATTGAGCTGCGCCGGGTCACGCGGCGCGGCGGGACGTTGGCCGTGTTCCACCCGATCGGGCGGGCGGCACTGGCGGCGCGGCACGGCCGGGCGCTGACCCCCGGTGAGCTGCTCGACCCGCCGGTGCTGCGCCGCGTGCTCGCCGCGGCGGGCTGGGCGGCTCGCGAGATCGACGACGGTAACGCGCGCTACCTCGCGCTGGCGCGGGCGGTGTGAGCCGTCGCGTCTAGCGCCGCGGCGTCACGTCGAGGTCGGGGGGCGGCTCGTCCGGGATCTTCCAGCGCAGGAACTCTTTGTCGTAGAGCTCGTGGTAGGCGTTCGCCGCGTCGACCATCGCGTGGAAGCCGGCCTCGAACGCGTCCCAGTCCTCGGCGTCGATCGCCTTGGCGACGACCGCGAGCTCCTCGTTG
>DATDGU010000048.1:0-3266 GCA_036521915.1 Acidimicrobiia bacterium
CGCCGCGCGGCGCACCGCGGTGAAGCCCATCGCCGCGCTCACCAGCGGCACCGGCCGCGCCGCGCACGCCTGGATGGCGGGGTCCCCGCCGAGCACGCCGTCGACGTCGCCGCGCAGCATTGCGGCGAGGTCCTCGAGCGCGGCGGCGAAGTGGCCGGCGAGGTCGTCCATCGTGAGCCCCATGGCCTCGAAGTCGGCCGGCAGCGCGCCCGCGGCGACGCCGACGCCTACCCGACCCGGGAAGCGCGCCGCGAGCCACGCCGCCTCCTCGGCGACGAGAGCCGTGGGCCGCAGCGGCAGCAGGAGCGGGCACGGCGCCGCCCAGCCCCGCGCCATCGTGTCGAGGCACCAGCCCGCCACCTGGAGCGGGTTGGGCAGGTAGCCGGCGAAGCCGCCGTGGTGCTCGCTCGTCATCACGCCGTCGAAGCCGTGCTCGGCCGCGAGCGCGGCCTGGCGGGTCAGCTCGGCGACGAGCGCCTCGGCGTCGAGGTCGCCGTGCGGGTAGAGGCGCAGCGACACCGAACCCGGCGCGAGGGGCGCGGCCATCAGCTGCGCGTATCCTGGAGCCAGCCGGGCAGGCTGATGGCCGGGTTCGGCAGCTGCTCGACGTCCCGCTCGGCGAGCAGCGCGGCGTAGGCCTCGGGGTCGGCGGGGAACGAGCGCGGGTCGCCCATCATCACCTCGAAGAGCGTCACGCCCTCGGGCCCGGCGATGAACGGGCCCCACGTGTCGCCGTGGTCGAGCGCGAGGTGCGTCCCCGCCGGGCAGCGGACCTCGCCGCAGGTCATCTCGCCCTCGACGACGAACACGAGGTGGTCGCTGCGGTGACCGTGGGCGTGCACGATCATCCCCGGGTCCCAGCGCGCGTAGAGGGAGAGGTAGCGGGGGGAGAACTCCAGCCACTTCTCGCGCACCGACGCCTCGTGGTCGCCGTGGCGCTGGCGGCGCACCTCCTCCCAGGGCACGTCGTCGAGGTGCACGAACCGCGGGCCGCCGGCCATGACTCCCCCTTGCCTAAGATACTTAGCGCCGAGAGATTATCGGTTGAGACCGCGGGGCGCACCGGGGTGAGGCGATGAGCATCGAGGTCACGCCGCTCACCGCGGCGATCGGGGCCGAAGTGGCGGGCGTCGACCTGCGCGCGCCGCTCGACGACGACACGGTCGCGGCGGTGCGCGCCGCGCTGCTGCGCCACCTCGTGCTCTTCTTCCGCGACCAGCCGCTGAGCGACGACGAGCACCTCGCGTTCGCGCTGCGCTTCGGGCCGCTCAGCGTCCCGCCGCTCGCCACGAAGTACCAGGACCGCCCGACGGTGACGGTGCTCGACCAGGTGCAGCCGAAGGGCGAGGGTGCCGACGAGTGGCACAGCGACAACACGTTCATGGACCGCCCGCCCATGGGCTCGATCCTGCGGGCCGTGCAGCTGCCGTCCGTGGGCGGCGACACGTGCTTCGCCAGCATGTACGCCGCCTACGAGGCGCTGTCACCCCCGCTGCAGACCCTCGTCGAGCGCCTGACGGCGGTGCACGACGTGACGAAGCCGATGCGCAAGGCGATCGCCGCCGGGCACACGCAGCTCACGCTGACCGAGATGCAGGAGCGCTGGCCGCCGGTCGAGCACCCGGTCGTGGTCACACATCCCGAGACGGGTCGGAAAGGTCTCTTCGTGAACCGGAACTCCACGACGGCGATCGTCGGGGTGACCGAGCGTGAGAACGACACGCTGCTCCCCTTCCTGCTCGACCACGCGCGCTCACCCGAGTTCCAGTGCCGCTTCCACTGGGCGCCGGACTCAATCGCGTTCTGGGACAACCGGTGCGTGCAGCACTACGCCGTCGCCGACTACGTCGAGCGCCGGGTGATGCGCCGCGTCACGATCGACGGGCCATCGGTCGGCTGATGGACGTCGAGCGCCGGTACCTGTCGGAGCCGGGCCCCGTCGGCCTGTTCACCCGCCTGACCCGGGTCGGGCTGCTCGTCGACGCGTTCCAGCACCGCTGCCTCGACGGATTAGGGCTGTTGTTCATCGACTACTCGGTGCTGCGGGTGCTCCAGCTGGCCGGCGCGCCGTACCGGATGTCGCCGAGCGAGCTCGCGGAGGTCGTGCTGCGGTCAAGCGGAGGGATGACCCAGATCCTGGACCGGCTCGCGCGCGCCGGCCTCATCGAGCGGTCGGCCGACCCCACCGATCGCCGCAAGGTGCTGGTGGGGCTGACCGACGAGGGTCTCGGCGTCGCGCGCCGCGCGAACGCCCGCTACCTCGCGGCGCGCCAAGACCTGCTCGGCCCGCTCTCACCGGATGAGGTGCGCGACCTCGACGCCGCCGTCCACCGCCTCTTGGAGCTGCTCAGCGACGGCGCCGACGAGGACGCGAGCTCCGACGTCGCGGCGCCGGTCGCATCCGCCCGCTCATAGAAGCAGGAAGCGCCCGCCGTCCACGGCGAGGGTCTGGCCCGTGATGTAGCCGGCGTCGTCGCCGGCGAGGAACACGACCGCCGGGCCGATGTCGCGCTCGGGGTCCCCGAGGCGCCCGAGCGGGACCCTCGCCGCGAGGCGTGCCCGCAGGCCCGGGTCCGCCTCGGCCGCCGCGGTCATCGCCGGGGTCTCGGCGAGCGGCGACAGCACGGCGACGGTGACGCCGAGCGGCGCCCACTCGCGCGCCAGGCTCTTCGCGAACCCGCGCAGCGCCGCCTTCACGATCCCGTACACCGGCAGCAGCGTCGAGCCCTCCATCCCCGCCGGCGACGTCATCACGATGAGGCGCCCGCCGTGGCGGCGCAGCTCGGGGAGCGCGGCGCGCGCGACGTGGTACGCGCCGCGCAGCGACACGGACACGTGGTCCTCCCAGACCGTCGCGTCGACGTCCTCCAGCCGGGTCGGCTCACTGGAGCGGCGGCTCGTGGCGTTGTGGACGATGGCGTGGAGCCCGGCGCGGCCGGCGGCCGCGTCCACCGCAACCGCGACGTCGCCGGGGTGGGTCACGTCGCAGCGCACCCAGTGGGCGGACCCGCCTCGCTCGCGAATCGTGGCCACGGTGTCGGCGCCGTTGTCGCCCGGCGCGGCGACGACGACGTCCGCGCCGGCGGTGGCGCACGCCAGCGCGACGCCGCGGCCGATGCCCCGGCCGGCGCCGGTGACCACGACCCCGCGCCCGGCGAGGGAGCCGGTCACGGCGCCATCACGCTGCCGCCGTCGACCGTGATGGTCGTGCCGGTGACGAAGTGGGCGCCCGCGGCGGCGAGCAGCGCGACGACGGGTGCCACGTC
>DATDGU010000049.1:0-5928 GCA_036521915.1 Acidimicrobiia bacterium
CGGCACACGACGGGCGGCCCGACCCGAGCACGTCCCACCTCGAGGTCCGCGACCTGACGATCGAGTACTCGAGCGGCGGCTACATCGTGCGCCCGATCGACGGCTTCCACCTCGACACGAAGGGCGGCGAGCTCGTGCTGCTGCTCGGCGCGAGCGGCTGCGGCAAGACGACGCTGCTCTCGGTCCTGGCCGGGATCCTCACCCCGTCCTCGGGATCGGTGACGATGGGCGACACCGAGGTCGTCGGGCTGAGCGGCGCGGCGCTCACCCAGTACCGGCGTCGACAGGTCGGCATCGTCTTCCAGGCGTTCAATCTCCTCCCGAGTCTCACCGCGTCGGAGAACGTGCAGATCCCGTTGCGAGGCGCCGGCGTCCGGTCCCGAGCGGCCCGGACACGCGCCCTGCAGCTGCTCGACCAGGTCGGGCTGTCCGACCGCGTCGAGCACAAGCCGGGCGGCCTCTCCGGCGGCCAGCAGCAGCGGGTGGCGATCGCCCGGGCGCTGGCCCACGACCCGCCCGTCCTGCTCGCCGACGAGCCCACCGCCCACCTCGACTACCTGCAGGTCGACGGCGTCATCCGCCTGCTCCGCCGCCTGGCCGACAGCGGCCGGCTCGTCATCGTCGCCACCCACGACGACCGCCTCGTCCCACTCGCCGACCGCATCGTGAACCTCACGCCGCGGCGCGACACGGAGTCCCGCCCGCCCGAGACCCGGGACCTCGAGGCGGGCGAGGTGCTCTTCCGTCAAGGCGACCCCGGCGAGCTCATCTACGTGGTGGAGTCCGGCGTGATCGACCTCGTGCGCATGCGCGAGGACGGCGAGGAGGAGCGCTTCGACTCGGTGAAGCACGCTGGATACTTCGGTGAGCTCGCGCCGATGTTCGGGATCCAGCGCGCGGCCACGGCGCGCGCTGGTGCGCCGACGACGGTGACCGGCTACACCGTGCGCGACTTCCGCACGCGCCACTCCGGCAGCGTCGGGCAGCTCCTGTCGGGCGCGGCCGACGTCGCGGAAGGCGCCTGAGCCTCGCTGGGGCCGCCGTCGTGCGGCCCGCGTCCCTCGCGGGTGCCGTAGCAGTGCAGTCGCCCGGCGGGCGGTGGCGACGAGTGTGAGGGTGTCGACGATCAGGCCGGGGCCGAGGCCGGTTCCACCGCATCGACGCGGTAGAGCTCGGCGGCGTTGCCCCAGAGGATCTGCTGGCGCACGTCGTCGGGCTGGCCCGCCATCCCCGCCTCGATCTTCTCGCGCACGTTGCCGAACAGGCAGATCGGGTGGGGATAGTCGGTCTCGAAGAGCAGCTGGCTCGCGCCGACGGCGTCGATGACGCCCGCGACGGTGCGCTCCTCGAAGAACCAGCAGCCATAGACCTGGCGACGGAAGTAGTCGCTCGGCTTCATCTCGAAGTACGGGCGCTCGAGCCAGACCTTGCCGTCCTCGAACGCGTAGTCGGCCGCGTCGAGGATGAACGGGATGAACCCGATGCCGCTCTCGACCGAGACGAACTCGAGCGTCGGGAAGCGGGCGAGCACGCCCGACATGAGCAGGTCGACGATCTGGGTGCCGTTGTCGAGGAAGAGCTGCACCGACGTCGACACGCGCGTCGCGCCGACACCGTGGGCCTTGATGCGCGCCGGTGCGAAGCCGCTCTGGAAGTCGCCGCTGCCGATGTGGAACGAGATCGGCAGCCCGACCTCCTGCACGGCCGCCCAGAAGGGGTCCCAGTGCGCGTCCCCGAGGTACGGCAGGTCGTAGCGCTGCGGCTCCCCGGTGAACAGGACCCCGCGGTGCCCGAGCTCGGCGCAGCGGCGCACCTCCGCGACGGCGGCGTCGACGTCCCAGAAGGGCGTCGCCGACACGGCGAGGAGGCGCCGCGCGTCGGCCGCGCACCACTCGATGAGGAAGTCGTTGTAGGCGCGCACGCACGCGAGCATGAGCTCGGGATCCTCGAGCGCGAGGAACTGCTGGTTGCCGAAGCCGGCGACGTTCGGGTACATGACCTGGGCCCACACGCCGATCGAGTCGAGGTAGTCGAGGCGCGCGTGGGCGTCCCACGCCGCGGGCGGCACCTCGTCCATGTTCTTGGGGCCCGACGGGAACGGCTCCGGCCAGCCCGCGACGGCCGTGAACCCCACCGGGACGAGCGGGGTGCTGTCGGCGACGTGCCAGACGTCGCGGCCGGTGCGGTCCCGCTCCAGACGGGGGCCCCGGTCCCGCAGCTTGGCCGGGAGCCGGGCCGTCCAGACGTCCCCCGGCTCGGTCACGTGCGCGTCGACGTCGATGACCCAGTCCTGGCGTGCCATCCCGTGCCTCCTGGCGTGGGTCGCCTCGCCGCACCGGGAGTCCAGGGCGCTGGCGGCGACGCGGCGCCCTGACGGTACCGCGCCGCGGCGGGCGCTCGACTAGAAACGGCTCACTCGTTTCGAGGGGGAGCCATGACCACGACATCCGTCCGGGACGTCGCCGGGGACCTCCAGTTCCCCGAGGGGCCGGTCGCGCGCCCCGACGGCACGGCGCTCGTCGTCGAGATCCGGCGAGGCACCCTCAGCCGGGTCGGCACCGACGGCACGGTCGAGGTCGTCGCCGAGCTCGGCGGCGGCCCGAACGGCGCCGCGATCGGAGCCGACGGCGCATGCTACGTCGTGAACAACGGCGGGTTCTCGTGGAGCAAGATCGGTGAGCTCACGATCCCGCTCGACCTGGAGACGCGCTCCAACGAGCCGCCCAACTTCACCGGCGGGTGGGTCGAACGCGTCGACCTCGACACCGGCGACCACACGGTGCTCTACCGCGAGTGCGACGGCTTCACGTTCCGCAGCCCGAACGACATCGTCTTCGACGACGCGGGCGGCTTCTGGTTCACCGACCTCGGCAAGACCCGCGCCCGCGACATGGACCGGGGCGGCCTCTACTACGGGCGGGCCGACGGCTCGTCGGTGACGTGCGCGGCGCACGGGCTGCTCGGCGCGAACGGGGTCGGCCTCTCCCCCGCCGGCGACCGCGTCTTCGTCGCGGAGAGCTTCACCGGTCGGCTCTGGGCCTGGGACATCGACGCGCCCGGCCACGTGAAGGGCGGCGGCGGCGGGCCCGGCGGCGGCCACTGCCTGGTCGCGACGAAGGGCCACTTCGATTCGCTGGCCGTCGAGGAGGACGGGACGGTCGTCGTCGCGGCGATCACCGACGGACTCTGCGTCATCCGTCCCGACCTGACCCACGAGTACGTGGCCCTCCCCGACGCGTTCACGACGAACATCTGCTTCGCGGGCGACGACCGCCGCACCGCGCTCGTCACGTTGTCGGGAGGCGGTCGGCTCGTCGCGATGGACTGGCCTCGCCCGGGGCTGGCCCTCGCCTACGCATGAAGACGATCGCCGAGGCTGTCCGGGCACGGGCCGGCGACGGCGACCATCCGGCGCTGCGCTTCGAGAACGACACGTGGACCTGGGCGGACTACACGCGGGCGTGCGCGCAGCGCGCCGCGTACCTCGACGCGACCCTCGATCCGCAGCTCCCGCCGCACACCGGCGTGCTGCTCGACAACGTCCCCGAGTTCCCGATGTGGCTGGGCGCTGCCGCGCTCGCCGGCGACGTCATCGTCGGGATCAACCCGACGCGGCGCGGTGAGGAGCTGGCCCGCGACATCCGCCACGCCGACTGCCAGCTCATCGTGACCGAGGCGCGCTACACGGCGCTGCTCGACGGGCTCGATCTCGGCGCCGCCACCGGCCGGGTGCTGATCGCCGAGGACCTCGACGGTCCCCTGGCGCCGCACGCCGACGCACCACTGCCCGACCGGTCGATCGACAAGCGCGGCATCTACCTGCTGCTGTTCACCTCGGGCACCAGCGGCGCGCCGAAGGCGTGCATCATCTCCCAGGGCCGGCTCGCACTGATGAGCGGCGGGTTCACCCAGATGATGCGGCTCACGCCCGACGACGTGATGTACCAGGTGATGCCGCTGTTCCACTCGAACGCCATCATCACGTCGTTCGCGCCGTGGCTCATCAGCGGCGCCACCGGGGTGCTGCGCCGCCGCTTCTCGGCGTCGGGCTTCCTGCCCGACGTGCGGCGCTACGGCGTGACCTTCTTCAACTACGTCGGTAAGCCGCTCTCCTACATCCTCGCGACCCAGCGCCAGCCCGACGACGCCGACAACACGCTCACCCGGGTGTTCGGCAACGAGGGCGCCGACCTCGACATCGAGCGGTTCGCGGACCGCTTCGGCGTGCCCACCTTCGACGGGTACGGCTCGACGGAGGGCGGGGCGAACATCAGCCGGACGCCGGACATGCCGAAGGGCGCGCTCGGCGTCGCCGACGAGGGGACCGTCATCCTCGACCCCGACACGGTGGAGGAGTCTCCCCGGGCGCGCTTCGACGACGACGGCCACCTGCTGAACCCGGACGAGGCGATCGGCGAGATCGTGAACAAGCGCGGCGGCGAGCGCTTCGAGGGCTACTACCGCAACGACGAGGCGAACGCTGCCCGGATGCGCCACGGCTACTACTGGACCGGCGACCTCGGCTACCGCGACGAGGCCGGCTTCTTCTACTTCGCCGGCCGTGACTTCGAGTGGCTGCGCGTCGACGGCGAGAACTTCGCCGCCGCGCCGATCGAGCGGATCCTCGCCCGCCACAACGACGTCGTGCTCGCCGCGGTGTACGCCGTCCCCGACGAGGACGTCGGCGACCAGGTCATGGCCGCGCTGCTGCTGCGCCCCGGCGCCGACCTCGAGCCGGACGGGTTCGACGCGTTCCTCGCCGCGCAGCCCGACCTGGGCACGAAGTGGGCGCCGCGCTACGTGCGCCTGGCGGCCACCCTGCCGATCACCGAGACCACGAAGGTCCTGAAGCGGGTGCTGCGGCGGGAGCGCTGGGAGGTCGACGACCCGGTCTGGTGGCGGTCCCAGCGGGGCCAGCCGCTGCGCCCCATGACCGATGCGGACCGCCAGGAGCTGCGCGCCCGCTTCGAGGCCCGCCACCGGCTGGATCAGCTCGAGCGCGTCTGACGGCGCCGGGGCGGGCGGGGGTTAGGTTCGACGGGCGATGACCAAAGATCCGTCCCGTCCGCTCGCCGACCGCGTCGCGGTCGTCACCGGCGCCGGCCGCGGGATCGGCCGCGCCGAGGCCAACCGCCTCGCCGCCTACGGGGCCCGGGTGGTCGTGAACGATCTCGGCGTGGCCACCGACGGCACGGCGACGTCCGAGGCGCCCGCCGACACCGTGGTCACCGAGATCGCCGCCGCGGGCGGCGAAGCGGTCGCCGACCGCAGCGACATCGCGACGAGTGCCGGCGGCGCCGCCGTCGTGCAGGCCGCGCTCGACCGGTGGGGACGCCTCGACATCGTGGTCAACAACGCCGGGTTCGGCCGCCCGCGCATGGTGTTCAACCTCGACGACCACGAGTGGGATGACGTGATCGCCGTGCACCTGCGCGGCACGTTCTCGGTGAGCGCGCCGGCGTGCCGGTGGTGGCGGGCGGAGCACAAGGAGGGGCGCGGCGGCTACGGGCGCCTCGTCAATACCTCAACGGGGCTGCTGCTCTACGGCGGTGCCGGCCAGTCGAACTACGTCGCCGCGAAAGCTGGCGTGCTCGCCTTCACCGGGGCGGTCGCGACCGAGATGGCGCCCTACGGCGTCACGGCGAACACGATCATGCCGTCGGCGCGCACCCGCCTGGCGATGATCGGCTGGCGCATCGATCGCAACGCCGAGCACTCCCCCGACGCGTTCGACCCGACCGACCCGGTCCACGTCGCCGAGATGGTGTCCTACCTCGCGTCGCCGGCCGCCGAGTGGATCAGCGGGCAGTGTTTCCAGGTGCGCGGCGGCATCGTCGAGCACGTGCGCACCTACCAGGTCGACACGTCGGTCGAGCGCCACGACCGCGGCTGGACCGCCCCGGACCTCGCGCACGAGATCCCGCGCCT
>DATDGU010000050.1:0-2397 GCA_036521915.1 Acidimicrobiia bacterium
CGCCGCCTTCGCGCTTCGACGAGAAAGGTTCGAGATCTCGGTCGATGACAAACCTGTCGGCTCGCTCGCGAACCACGACACGGTAGAGACACTGGTCGAACCCGGACGCCACAACCTCGTCTTGCACATGGGCCGGTACTCGAGCCGAACCCTGAGCTTCGACGCCGCCGACGGCGAGGTCGTCAACTTCCGGTGCAACGGCGCCAGGATCTGGCCGACCTACATCGCCTCCATCGTCAAGCCCGACCTCGCGATCAGCGTCAAGCGCGAATAAGCGCGCCCGTTACCTCGCGCCGTACTTGGCGGCCCGCAGGACCAACAGAAAGGAGAGCGAAGGTGCCAGCAACTGTCAATGTAAAAGCGAGAAATGTAGCGCTCAGCAGTGCTTCGTCACCTTCTGGGGATCCCACTTCAGCCCTCTGAACTGGGTGTGAAGGTTCGGTACCCGTGTCTCGAAATGGCTCCGGTAGCTATGCGACGCCATCACGCCTCCTTCTGGGCTTGCCGTTGGGCTGAGCCAGGGCACCGAACTCCTTCGACCTATCGTGGCGGGCTCGGTGAGTCCGCACGAGCCGGCGGTTGATCGTGATTTGCACCGTATCGCCGACCAGGCGGACACCAGCGGCTTGGCCAACGAACCTGTTGCCGACGCGATAGCCGGTGCCGGCGAAACTGACCGATCCGGTCGGGTCGACCGTCCGCATCACCTCGCTTCCGGTGGTGGGGGCACCGGGCCGAGCGGCGCTCGAGCGACCTTCGAACTTGGCGTCGTCATCATCGAGGTGCCGCTTGGCATGAGTGGCCACGAGGACTCCGTTGTGACTGACCTGGAGGAGTCCATCTGAGTTCTCGACCTCGACGGTGCAGCCGCTCAGATGGCGGCCCACGTGATAGCGGAAGGTCAGCACGCTGATCCGACCCCCGCCGTCCACCACTCGTTTGACCCTGCGCGCTGGTGGCGCTGGGTCTTCATCCGCCATGTCCCCGTCGATGACTTCGAAGGCCTCGCTCGAGGGCTTCGCCGCCAACTCGAAGCGCCGCACCGGTGGCACATCACCGATGCTCTGGTGCTCTCGTTCGGTGTTGTAGCCGACGACCCAGTGGTCGAGCGCCGCCTGGGTGGCCTCGATCGTGTCGAAGGTGTGCACACTGAAGAACTCTTTGCGCATCGTTTGATGCAGGCGCTCGATCTTGCCGGTAGTCGTCGGTGAGAACGGGGCAGTCAAGATGTGTTTGACCCCGTTGTTGTGACAAATCCGGTCGAAAAGGACCTTGGTGGACGTGTTCGATGCCTTGGCGGTGAAGACGCGACCGTTGTCCGTCAAGATCGATTCGGGGATCCCGTGCGCGGTGAAGCCTTCGAGCAGGGCATCGCAGACGGGCCGGGCCGTGGCACGAAACACCAGCTTGGCGACGACACAGAACCTTGAGTGATCGTCGATGCCGGTGACCGCGGAGAGGGCCGTTCCGTCGGAGAGGTAGATCCGGCCGACGACGTCCATCTGCCAGAGCTCCATGGAGCGAGTTCGTTCCCAGCGTTTGTAGTCCTTGCGCTGGCGGCGGCGCCCCTTGGGCTCGATCAGGTTCTGGCGGACCAAGCAGCGATAGATCCCCGAACGTGACGGCACCACGTCGAACTCTTTGCGCAGCTTGGAGAGGATCGTCCTTGGCCCCCAACCCGGATGGGCGGCTCGCATGGCGATGATGCGAGCTTCGACGACCGCCCGGAGCTGGTGTGGACAGCGGTCGGGCTTCGAGCTCTTCTCGGCCAACGCTCCGATCCCCTCGTTCGCATAACGCACGAGCCAGCGGTGCAGGGTTCGGCGGTCCACCCCGTGGCGAGCAGCCACGTCGGTGACGGTGGCACCGGTGTCTAGGACCTCTCGAATAGCGAGATAGCGCTGTTCAAGCATCGAAAGCTCCGCCAATGCCATAACCGCCTCCTGGGCTCGGGTGCCACCCAGCCAAGGTCAAAACGGTCACTCGGGCCATGGAGTGAGTGGGACACAGGTACCGGAGCCGGTGTCGCCCAGGAGCCGGAGCCGGGCCGAGAAGTGAGACACGGGTGCCGGAGCCAGAGTGAGACAGACCTACCGAACTCTCACATTCACCCGCGACGTCACAAGGTGGGGGCGGAGGGATTCGAACCCTCACTGGGGACGGTTTAAGCGCCCTGCCTCTGCCAGTTGGGCTACACCCCCGCGTCACCATTCTTGACCCGGTCGGACCCCCACGAGGATGGCCCGGTGGTCAGGGACCTCGCTGACGTCGACCTGACCGATCTTGACACCTTCGGTGCCGGGTTCCCCCACGAGGTGTTCCGGCTGCACAGTTCCGGCTGCACGGGACCGGAATGAAGTGGTGTGGGAAGCCTCGGCCAACCGAGATCCTGCGCGG
>DATDGU010000051.1:0-6892 GCA_036521915.1 Acidimicrobiia bacterium
GCCTGGCGTTACGGTGCATCGAAAGCGCCTCCTTGGGCGAGTGGGTGCGTTCAGCAGCTCCACCCTCCCTCGGAGGCTCTTCTCATTGGCGGACCCCGGCCGTGTCAACAACGTCCGTGGTCGGGACAGCTAGGGCGTCGGGCGACTCGCCTGACGATCGAGCTCCTCGAACTCGTGCGCGGTGGCGAGGAACCCCCACCACATCCCGAAGAACACCCCGGCGACGATGCCGATGCCGCCGGCCACCGGGAGCGCGACCTCGAAGTTCCCGCTGCCCGCCATGGCGAGCGCGACCGCCACGATGCCGAGCCAGATCACGACGCAGACCGGGATCGCGACGAGCGAGGACCTCACGACCTTGTGCATGAGCGTCCGCTCGGCGGCGTGGGCCTGTTCGAGACGTCCGGCGACGGTGTCGCTCGGGGCGACGAGGACGTCGCCGGCGACCTCCACCTCGGTGCTCATCGGGTCGGCTCCATCGCTTCGATCATGCCACGGCCCCTCGGGCCCGCAGCGCCTCGAGGATCTCGGCCGCCGCCGCCGGCGGCGGCGTCGCGGCGGCGTCGAGCACGAGGTCCGGGTTCTGCGGCGCCTCGTACGGGTCGTCGACCCCGGTGAAGCCCGTGAGCTCGCCGGCGCGGGCCCGCCGGTAGAGGCCCTTCGGGTCGCGCGCCTCGCAGACCGCGAGCGGCGCGTCGACGAACACCTCGAGGAACAGAAGGTCGCTGGCCTCGTGGATCGCCCGCGCGTGCGCCCGCCCGGCGCGATAGGGGCTGATGACGGGGACGCTCACCACGAGCCCGGCGTCGGCGCAGAGGCGCGCCACCTCCGCGACCCGCCTTATGTTCTCGGCGCGGTCGTCGGCCGAGAACCCGAGGTCGCCGTTCAGGCCGTGGCGCAGGTTGTCACCGTCGAGCGTGTAGGCGAGGACGCCACGGCTGCTGAGCGCGACGGTGAGCGCCGACGCGACCGTCGACTTCCCGGACCCGGACAGCCCGGTGAGCCACACCGTCGCGCCGTGCACCCCGGCCGCGTCCCAGCGCGCCGCGCGGGGCAGCTCGCCCTCGTGCCAGACCACGTGCGGGCTGACCGGCGGGCCGGTCACGGCGCAGGCACGCCCAGCACCATCCCGGCGCCGACCGTCTCGAACGTCGACTCGTCGATGAGGATGAACGACCCGGTCACACGGTTGCGGCGGTACTCGTCGAGGAAGAGCGGGGCCGTGGACCGCAGGCTCACCCGTCCGATGTCGTTCATCTCGAGGGTGGCCTGCCGCTCGTCGCGGTGCAGGGTGTTGACGTCCAGGCGGTAGTGCAGCTGCTGGACCCGAGCGCGCGCCGCGCGCGTCGTGTGCTTGAGCGCATAGACGGCGCCCTCCCGCAGTGGCCGCTCGTTGAACCAGCAGACCATGGCGTCGACGTCCTGGGTGACGGCCGGGGCGTTGTTCGGCCGGCACAGCAGGTCGCCGCGGCCCACGTCCAGGTCGTCACTGAGCCGGATGCTCGCCGCCATCGGGGGGATGGCCTCCTCGACCGACACGCCGAACTCGTCGATCGCCGCGATCCTGCTCGTGAAGCCGCTCGGGAGGACGAGGACCTCGTCGCCGGGGCGGAACATGCCGCTCGCGACCTGCCCCGCATAGCCGCGGTAGTCGTGGAAGTCGTGGCTCATCGGCCGGATCACGTACTGCACGGGGAAGCGGGCGTCGATCAGGTTCCGGTCCGAGCCGATGTAGACGTGCTCGAGGTGGTGCAGCAGCGTCGGCCCCTCGAACCACGGCGTGTTCGCCGAGTGGGACACCACGTTGTCGCCGAGCAGTGCCGACACGGGGATGAACGTCAGGTCGTCGATGTCGAGCTTCGCGGCGAAGTCGGTGAACTCGGCGCAGATCTCGTCGAAGCGGCCCTCGTCGAAGTCGACGAGGTCCATCTTGTTCACGCAGAGGACGAGGTGCTTCACCTGGAGCAGCGAGGTGATGACCGCATGGCGGCGCGACTGCTCGAGCACGCCCTTGCGGGCGTCGACGAGCACCAGCGTGAGGTCCGCGGTCGACGCACCGGTCACCATGTTGCGCGTGTACTGGATGTGGCCCGGGGTGTCGGCGATGATGAACTTGCGGCGCGGCGTCGCGAAGTAGCGGTACGCGACGTCGATCGTGATGCCCTGGTCGCGCTCGGCCCGCAGCCCGTCGGTGAGCAGCGCCAGGTTCGTGTAGTCGAAGCCGCGGTCCCGGCTCGTCCGCTCGACCGCCTCGAGCTGGTCCTCGAAGATCTGCTTCGTCTCGAGGAGCAGCCGACCGATCAGCGTGCTCTTGCCGTCGTCGACCGAGCCGGCCGTGGCGAAGCGCAGCATCTCCATCGCTAGAAGTAGCCCTCCCGCTTGCGGTCCTCCATCCCCGCCTCGGAGATCCGGTCGTCGGCGCGCGTCGCGCCCCGCTCCGTGATCCGGGCGGCCGCGACCTCGGCGATCACCTGCTCCACCGTCGCAGCCGGCGATTCGACGGCACCGGTGCAGGTGGCGTCACCGACGGTGCGGAACCGCACGAGCAGCTCCTCGGTGACCTCCCCGTCGAGGCGGCCGAGGTGCGGGGTGACCGCGAGCAGCATCCCGTCGCGGCGCACCACGGGGCGGCGGTGCGCGAAGTAGATCGAGGGGATCTCGAGCCCGTCGACGGCGATGTACTGCCAGATGTCGAGCTCGGTCCAGTTCGAGAGGGGGAACACCCGGATGTGCTCCCCGGCGCGGTGACGCCCGTTGTAAAGGCTCCACACCTCGGGCCGCTGCGCCTTCGGGTCCCACTGCCCGAACTCGTCGCGGAACGAGTAGACGCGCTCCTTCGCGCGGGCCTTCTCCTCGTCGCGGCGACCGCCGCCGAACACGACGTCGAAGCGGTGCTCGGCGATCGCGTCGAGGAGGGTCGTGGTCTGCAGTCGGTTGCGCGAGGCTCGGGGGCCGGTCTCGTCGACCACCCGACCGGCGTCGATCGAGGCCTGCACCGAGGCGACGACGAGCTGGGCGTCGAGCTCGGCGACCCGGCGGTCCCGGTACTCGAGGACCTCCTCGAAGTTGTGCCCGGTGTCGACGTGCATCACCGGGAACGGGAGGCGCGCCGGCCAGAACGCCTTCTCCGCGAGGCGGAGCATGACGGCGGAGTCCTTGCCGCCGGAGAAGAGGAGGACGGGCCGCTCGAACTCGGCGGCCACTTCCCGGATGATGTGGACGGACTCGGCCTCGAGGGTGTCGAGGTGCGACAGCTGGGTGGGCATGGGCCGCCCAGTTTGGCCGACGGCCGGCCCGGGGCCGGCCCGTCAGGACCGGGGGCGGTCAGACGATGTCGACGAGCACCTGGGGGCGGCGGTACAGCGTGGAGCCCTCCCCCATCACGAGGGTGCGTTCCCCGCAGTCGACCACGAGCCGGCGGTCGTGGTGGCCGATGGGGCGGAGGGCGTGCGCCATGCCGCAGCAGGGGCACGCGACGATGTGCCCAGTCAGCGAGACGGTGGCAGCGCTGAGGAGCTGAACCATCGTGACCTCCCAGTCGGTTCCTACCCTCTCAACGTCGGCAGGCCGATCCTGGTTCTGTAGGCCTTCAGCCCTTCAGGAACGACCGGATTCGGGGATAGTCCGGCTTCCCGGCGGCGAGGCGAGGGACGGCGTCGACGAGCTCGAGGCGCCGCGGCACCTTGTACCCGGCGAGGCCGGCCCGGCAGTGCGCCTGGAGGTCCTCGAGGGTCGGCGGGGTGTCGGTGGGCGCGACGACGGCGACGACCCGCTCCCCCCAGGTCTCGTCCGGCACCCCGACCACCACGGCATCGGCGACGCCGGGGTGGGTCTTCAGGACGGCCTCGACCTCCTCGGGGTACACCTTCTCCCCGCCCGTGTTGATCGACATGGACCCGCGCCCGAGCAGGCGGATCGATCCGTCGGCCTCGACCATCGCCATGTCGCCCGGCAGGGTCCAGCGGCGGGCGTCGATCTCGACGAACGTCGCCGCGCTCTTCGCTTCGTCCTTGTAGTAGCCGAGCGGCGTGCGCCCGGTGGTGGCGAGGCGCCCCACCTCGCCCGACCCCGGTGTGATCGGCCGCAGCGCGTCGTCGACGACCATCGTCGTGTCGCGCTGGCCGAAGTGCAGCGATTCGGTGGCGCGGCCACGGGGCGCGAGCAGCGCCAGCGCCTGCACCGGCGCCTCCGACGAGCCGACCGCCTCCATGACGGTGAGCACCGTCGGCAGCTCGGACAGCAGCCCCTCCTTCACGTCGGCCGACAGCATGCTGCCGCCCGAGCCGAGGAGCCGCAGCGAGGAGGTGTCGTGACGGCCCGGCGCGCGGCGGAGCGTGTCGAGGAGGGGCCGACCGCTCGCGTCACCGACGAGGTTCAGCATCGCGACCTGCTCGCGCTCGACGAGGGCGAGCACGGCGTCGAGGTCGACGTGCCGATCGGTGTAGAGGACGACGCGGGCGCCGCCGAGCAGCGTCCCGAACGCCGACCACTGGCCGCTGGCGTGGCCGAGCGGCCCGAGCGCGAGGCAGATGAACTGCTCGGGGCCGGGGTCGCCGGCCGGCAGGAACGGCCCGAGGCGCTGCGCGCGGTTCGTCAGCGCGCTGGGGCCGATGGCCTCCGGGGTCTCGATCGGCGGCCCGCCGGCGTTCCCGCCGCCCATCGCGCCAAAGAAGATGTCCTCGTGGCGCCACACCACGCCCTTCGGCTTCCCGGTGGTGCCACCCGTGTAGAGGATGTAGTGGTCGTCGCCGGAGCGTGGCGCGAAGCCCCGCGACGCGTCGGCGGCGGCGAGGCGACGCTCGCACTCGTCGCCGCCGACCTCGAAGGCGACGCCCAGGCTGGGTACCTGGACGGGCAGGGTGGCGGCGAGGGAGGCCCCGTCCGGGTCGGCGAGGAGCGCGACGGCGTCGGCGTCCTCACAGAGATAGGCGACCTCGTCGGCCGTGTAGCGGTCGTTCACGTTGACCGGGACGGCGCGCAGCTTGAAGCACGCCAGCATGACCTCGAGGTACGCCGTGCTGGTGTGGAGGTAGCAGGCCACGTGCTCGCCCGGCGCGACGCCGAGGTCGGCGAGCACGTGCGCCAGCCGGTTGGCCCGGGCGTCGAGCTCCCGGTAGGTGAGCTGGCGGCCGTCGGCGCTGACGGCGACGCGGTCGGGCACGTGATCGACGACGCATTCGAAGAGGTCGGCGACGTTGAACTCCATGTGGCGGCGCGACGCTAGCGTTCTGTTCATGCCGGCCCTCGCCGTCAACGGCGTGATCCCGAAGGAGCGCTACCTCTCGCCGGCCTTCCTCGAGCTCGAGCTCGACCGGCTCTGGTACCGGGTCTGGCAGGTGGCCTGCCGTGAGGAGCAGCTCGGGTCGGTCGGCGACTACTGCGAGTACTCGATCGGGGTCGAGTCGATCCTCGTGGTGCGCTCCGGGCCCGACGAGATCCGGGCGTTCTGCAACGCGTGCCTGCACCGGGGGACGCGCCTCGTCGACGGCTGCGGCCACGCGGCGGACGGGTTCACCTGCCCGTTCCACGCGTGGCGCTACGGGCTCGACGGGCGCCTCCTCGAGGTGGTCGACGCGCACGAGTTCGGGGCCCTCCCCGAGGGGCTCGGGCTGCGCGAGGTGCGCTGCGAGCGCTGGGGCGGGTTCGTGTTCGTGAACCTGGACCCCGACGCCGAGCCGCTGCTCGAGTTCCTCGACCCGCTCCCACGCGTGCTCGCCCCCTTCCGCCTCCAGGAGCTGCGGCTCCGCTCGTACCAGACGACGATCCTCCCCGCGAACTGGAAGGTCGTCATCGACGCCTTCAACGAGGCGTACCACGTGCAGGGCACGCACCCGCAGCTGCTCCCGTGGACCGACGACGTGAGCATCGAGTACGAGCAGCTCGGCAAGCACGCGCACTACGGCCGCCTGCCGACGGCGCGCCGCCAGCTCCGCCCCAGCCCGCGCCTCGGGCTTCGCGACGAGGAGTGGGACGAGGGCGAGATCCTCGCCGGGCTCGTCGGCGGGCTCGGCGGCGCGTTCCTGAAAGAGGAGCGTGCCCTCGTCGACGAGCTGCGCGCCGCCACGCTGCCCGAGGGCACCACCCTGCTCGAGGCGTACCAGCAGCGGCGCGTCGAGCTGCTGGCGAGCCGCGGCTTCGACGTGAGCGGCCTCGACGCCGACCAGATGACGAGCGCCGACGACGTCTACGTGTTCCCCAACGTCGTCGGCCCGATCTATCCGGGCAGCGCCATCCTCTTCCGCGTCCGGCCCCACGGCGTCGCCGTCGACGAGGCGGTGAAGGACACCTGGGTCCTCGAGTGGCCCCGCCAGGATCGCGAGTGGCGCCTCCCCGAGCACCGCTCCTACGAGGACTGGCGCGACAAGGACTGGGGCGAGATCACGAACCAGGACTACGCCAACATGGCCCGTGTGCAGGCCGGCATGCAGTCCCGCGGCTTCCGCGGCCTGCGTCTCAACCCGCGCCAGGAATCGAACCTGCTGCACATGCACGAGGTCATCGACGAGTACCTCGACGCGTAGCCCCGCCTCGGCGCCGCGACGTCAGGCGCGGGTGCGCCGCGACCTCGTGGTGCGAGTCGGCGCCGCGGGTAGGTCCCCGCTCGCCGGGTCGGAGTCCCCGGGGGCCGGCGGGGGCGTCGGGTCTCGCCGGCGAGCGAACGAGAACCGTGGGAGCCGGATCCGTCGCCGGCGTGGCGCGTCGGGAACGGTCATATCGGTCTCGATGACCTCCTGCTCGTCGGTGTAGGTCGACAGCAGCGCCTGCACGATGGCCGTGGCCGGCAGCGCGAGCAGCGCGCCGACCGGCCCGAAGAGCAGCACCCCGGCGAACGCGCAGCCGATGGTCAGCGCCGGGTGGATCTTCAAGGTCCGGCGGGCGATGCGTGGGCCGA
>DATDGU010000052.1:0-16368 GCA_036521915.1 Acidimicrobiia bacterium
TCTCGAACGAACGTCGTCATCTCTCGGCGGTACCTCCCACGATCAGGCACCGAGGTCCGGGTGATCAGCACCCAGTCAGCACCGGACCACACCCGAGGCCCTTGATCGCGCCGCGCCTGGCCCCATTCGAAGTCACAGATATCAAAGGCCAGGACTCCACCCGGCCGCAGCGCCCTCGCCATCGCGGCCAACGACGTCCGCACCTGGTCGGCATCATCCAGGTAGCTCAACGGATGCCCGACGCTGACCATCGCGTCGGCCTCCGGCACCGGATCGGTGGGGAACCGAAGCCGTTGGACCGCCTCAGCGCCGGGCACGTACTTGCGAGCCAGATCGAGCATGGCCGGCGAGGCGTCCGTCGCGAGGACGCGATGGCCAGCCTCCACGAGGTACTTCGTCAACAGGCCCGAACCACATCCGATCTCCAGAACGAGCCCGTGGCGCTCCAGCACCGGCTCCAGAACCTGCAAGATCCCCGGCGCCACCGCATCCGCGTGAAACCCGAAGCCCTCATGATGAATACGGGCAAGATCTTCCCGGTAGTACGGGAGCCCGGGCATCAGCACCCTCTCGACACAAACCGGCGAAACACCACCGCTCAACGAGCGTACGCCGGACCCTGGGTCCTGAGCTTTACGACCTCACGCTTGTGCCGAATGGCGCGGTGGTGTTTCCTGACGATCCGAACTATCCGGCTAGGCCGGACTGACCTCAGCGCCCCGTCTCGTCGGGCGTTGCGACAAGACTCCATGTGATGAGGGTCCATCGGCTGCACCTGGCCACGACCCACCCGGACCCATCGCTGCCCTGGGCCGACGGGGACGCCGACGTGTACGCGTATCTGATCGAGCATCCCGTTGGGCTGATCCTGGTCGATACCGGTGTCGGCACCAACGAGCTCATCGAGACGCTCTACCGGCCCCACCGGCAGGACCTCGCCGACGCCATCGCTTCCACTGGGCACGACATCCACAATGTTGTCATCGTGATCAATTCACATCTGCACTTCGACCATTGCGGCAACAACGTCCTGTTTGCTGAGTTGCCGATCCTGGTGCAGCGACGCGAATACGCCGCCGCCCATGAGCCCTACTACACCGATCCCAACTGGGTAGATTTTCCCGGAGTCGATATTCACCAACTCGAGGGCGATCACCTGGTTGCCGCCGGCGTCCAGATCGTGTCAACGCCGGGTCACACGCCCGGCCACCAGTCTGTCCTTGTGGAAGACCACGAGGGACGACAACTCGTGGTCGCCCAAGCCGCCTACACCGCTGCGGACTTCACCGCCGCCGAGATCGGAGCAACCAACACGCCAACCGAGGACGAGGCTACGTGGCGCACCTCGCTAAACCGCCTGCACCAGCTCCACCCAGACGTGTGCTACTTCAGCCATGACCCGACCGACTGGCACCCAGCCGACGGGTAACGGTTTGCCGGTGCGTGCGCTTGCCTTCGTGGGCCCGGCGCCCGCTCCGTTCCGCCCCGCCGTGTCCGTCGCTCGCGCCGTTTCGGCCCGCCTGTCCTTCTGGGTGTCCGCAGCCGTCGAGACACCCGGAAGCACACAGGGCCCCAACCCGGCGCCAACGGGCCACGCCACCGCCCGGACCACACAACAGGGGCAGCACAACCCGGATGCCAAGAGACGCTAGGGCATCGTTTAGCGGCGCGGCACGGCTGCGAAGGTCGGCCAGGTGCCGGGGGCGCCTTTGAGCTGCTGGTAGCCGCGTTGTCACCCTCGCGTTGAGATGCCGGCTGCAATCTTGCCCTTGACGCCCTGCGCTCGTCGATACCAAGCGCCGGATCGTCATCGTGTACGACTGGCCTGACGGCAGCGACGCGACTGCTGCTCGTCTCGTAACTCTATGGCGCCGCCGGTAGGCTTCGGACGATGAAGATTGAGGGCCATTACGACCGGGAAGCTGATATCGCCTGGTTGCGCTTCGAGGGGTACGAGGGCCGGACAGCGGCTTCCGAAGAGGTTGAAACCGGACTCTGGGAGCTCGATCCCCGTACGGGTCGCCTTGTCGGGCTTGAGTACTGGCACGCCAGCCAAACCTTGCCGGCCGATCTTCTCTCAATGCTCCCGCCACCGAGGGTAACGAGCGCGGCCTGAGCCCCGGTCGAACAGTCCGGAGTCTTGATAACGATCGGATAGTTCGTCCTGACGCTTGATGCGACTCGCGGTTTGATGGACCGCGAGTCGTGTAATGCGAGAACTCGTCGGAATGCACCTAACTATGCCGCCTTTGACCGAGTTGTCTTCTCAATGCCGGTTCTACGCTGGGCCGGAGGTCACGCTTATCGCCACCGTTGCGACAATCGGTTTCAAGAAACCAATCCCAGGCCGCCCCACCAGGTCAGTCTCCCACCGTCGGGGCGAGCGAAACCGAGTAGTCACCCATCGCTACCTCACCGAAGATCTCGGGCAGTTCCTCGATGGGAATCGGGATCTCGGCACTGTCGGGATCCGCGGCCCGGTCCGATCAGTGCCGCACGAAATAGACCCCCGCTTCGCTGGTGGTGGGCCTAATGGTCACGTCGAGGACTTCTGCATCCTCACCCAAGCCCTCGATGCTCCCAGCCACCCGTCGCAAGAGATCCGGGAGATCCGTTCCCGTGAGCACGAACTGAAATGCCGTCCCGATGGGTTGCTCTGCCATGTGCAAACTCTGGCACGCCGACGGGAGAGTGGCCTCCATCGAGAACTGATCCCGTGGGGGGGTGGTGAGGCCGCTGCCGCCGAGCGGTCCAAAGCGGCACCGGCACTGTGGCGCCTGCCCTCAGACGAACATAGCCCCCCGGAGATTACCTAGGGGCTCCAATCGATCGGCGTAGCGCGACCTAAGTCGGCTGGTTAGCGCCCGCCATACCGCGAGTCATCTCGCGACTCGCTGTTGCTCATTCCGCGAGTCATATCGCGACTCGCGGTTGCTCATATCGCGAGTCATCTCGCGATTCGCGGTTGCTCATATCGCGAGTCATCTCGCGATTCGCGGTTGCTCATACCGCGAGTCAAAGAGAGTACCGGTGCCATCCGTTGCGATTCGCGGTCTATGGAACCGCGAGTCAAGTGCACGCGTGCATCAATGACTCGCGATCTATCGGGGCGTCGAGTCAATAGAGGGACGGATTGTTCGTTCCGCCACACCGTCGACCCTTCAGAGCCCGACAGCCTGTGGATTAGCCTCCTCAGGTGCGCCAGGGGCGACCCCGAGTGGTTGTCGTCGGCGCGGGATTCGCGGGACTACGAGCGGTCCGCCGACTCGTCTCCGAGCCAGTCGACGTGACCCTCATCGATCGGCACAACTACAACACCTTCCAGCCGCTCCTCTATCAGGTCGCGACTGCAGGACTCGACGAAGGTGGAGTTGCCCACACGATACGGGCGACCTTTGCCGCCAGCGCGAACGTTGAGGTCCAATTGGGAACGGTTGTGGGGGTTGACTTCACTGAGCGGACTGTCCACCTCGAGGACGGTGCATCACTCGGCTACGACGCTCTGATCCTCGCTGCCGGCGCGACGACCAACGACTTCGGCATACCGGGCGTTGCCACCCACGCCTTCCCCTTGTACACATTGAGCCAAGCGATCCAACTGCGCCAACACATCCTCACTTGCTTTGAGGCAGCTGAACGTGACCCAACCCTCGTTGACGAAGGAGCGCTCACTTGTCTCATTGTGGGCGGAGGGCCAACCGGGGTCGAGACGGCCGGGACGTTGGCAGAACTGTTCACCAAGGTGCTCGCGAAGGGCTACCGCAGAGCGGATGTGCACCGAGCGCGCGTCATCGTGATCGAGATGGGCACGGAGCTCCTAGCGAGCTTCCGTCCCGATCGCGAGTCGAACACCGCTCGTTGACATCTTCAGAGGGTTAACCCCGGCGCCACGAGGGCGCCGGGGAAGTCCGTCGGCACGCGTCTGCGTGGGTCAGACCCAGAGCAGGGACTCGATTGGCCGGCTGGTGCTTTTCGATACCCGCGGCAGCGGTTCGTCGGATCCGGTGCCCCTAGGGGAAATGGCCACCTTCGAGCGGGGGGGTGGACGACCCCTCGTCTCGCCGAGGCGACCGTCGTGTAGTCAGTGCGCGACCGCGAACAGCCGCCACTCGCCAGGTACTCCCTCGAGGACATGCTCGCCGCGATCGGTGGTCTCGATACCAGATCCCACGATCAGGTCCACGACTGTTCTCGATACCAGTACCTGGCGCGGCTCCGCGATCGCCTGGATACGGGAGGCGATGTGGACGGCCATTCCGGCGATGTCCCCGTGCCGGACCTCGATCTCGCCGGTGTGGACACCAGCTCGAATCTCTAAGCCGAGCTGGGCAGCCGCATCTCGAATTGCCTTGGCGCAGATCACGGCTCGGGCGGGCCCATCGAAGGTTGCGAGTACACCGTCACCGGTCGCCTTGATTTCGCGGCCTCTGAACCGCTCGAGTCGCTGCCTTACGAGCCGATCATGACGGTCGAGGAGATCTCGCCAGCGACGATCACCCAACTCCGCAACGTGTCTGGTCGAGCCGACGATGTCCGTGAATAGAACTGTTGCGAGAACCCGATCGGCCTCCGGACCGCGGCGAGCTCCGGTGAGGAATTCCTCGATCTCATCGAGCATCTCTGCGGTATCACCCACCCAGTAGAGGTCGTCGGCTCCGGGTAGCTCCACATACCTGGCATCCGGTATGTGCTCGGCAAGGTAACGACCATGGCCCACTCGGAAGACCGAGTCGTCACGGCGATGCAGGATCAGCGTCGGAACCTGGACGAGAGGAAGAAGCGGGCGGACGTCGGCCTGCAGGTAGACCGCCTGGATGGCTCGAGATGTTCGGGGACTTGCCCCGCGATGGCCCGCTCGGTTCCACCAGGCGCGAAACGTCTCATCGGTCGCAACGGTTGGAGCTGCGATCGCGAGGTAGTCGAGGCCGCGCTCGACCGCGTCCGACTCCATGTTCAACTCAAGGAAACTGTCGAGCACTCGGTGAGGGATCCCGACCGGATAGTCCTGAGCTTGCGCGGCGCGAGCGGTGCCGTTCACGATGACCAGGCTGCTGACCCGGTCTGGATAGGTGGTCGCCAACAAGATCGCCTGCAGCGAAGCGTCTCTGGGTGCGAAGAGTGCTGTCCGGTCCGAGCCCGCGGCATCGAGCACCGCTACCGCGTCCTGCATCCACTGCTCCAGCGTTGGTGGGTGCGACGGCGCAACCGGGTCTGACATGCCGACGCCACGCATGTCAAACCGCAGAACCCGACAGAAGGACGCCAGCTGGTCGTGGAATCGATCGAGCAAAGGCTCCTCGTTCATGCTATCGATCGGCAATACGGAACTGGAGAAGACCAAAAGGTCAGCTCTGCCATCGCCCAGGACCTGATAGGCGATGTAGACATCGTCGCTCTTCGCGTATCGCGTTTCCGGACTGAGCTGCCAACCAGCGGCGTCGTGCTGACGGTGATGTGTCGGTGGCACGGGCGGATCAGATCGAGACGAGCAATGAGCGGAAGCTGCTGGCCAGACTCGGGTCACCACGGACTGTGCCACCGTTGATCCGGCCATAGGCCGTGAGCAGCAGGGTCGCGGGGTCGAACTCGAGCAGCGTTTGGCATTGACCGATATCGCCCGGCCCGAACCGCAGACCTTCATTCGAAAGGTCGAGCCTCACATCACCGCCATTGCGACCACTCGTGCGGATGCCGATCGCATACGGCTCATCGATCGAGCTGGTGTCGGCGGTCGCACGCCACAGCAGGAAGACGAATGGCACCAGCAGATCGGCCGAGTCCCCCGCGATCGCGTGCGGTTCGCCCAAGCCCTCGCGTACATCCCAGCCATGGACGGTGTAACCGCCAAGAAGTCCCTCGGCGACCACCATCGCCGGGAGCGGGCCGAGGTATCGGTCAGCAATGAGAAGACTGGACCAGTCAGCATCGGAGAGCGATTCGAAGTTGTGAAGAAGTCGATCC
Source organism: Acidimicrobiia bacterium (assembly GCA_036521915.1). GTDB lineage: Bacteria > Actinomycetota > Acidimicrobiia > IMCC26256 > PALSA-555 > PALSA-555. The sequence goes on from DATDGU010000052.1 coordinate 5,962, forward strand.
GTGTCGTCACGTAGGCGTCCGAGAACGTCCTCACGGACAGATCTCTGAACGCTCGAGCTGCCTCGTCGGTTGCCTCGGCCATTCCGTCCACGCCGATCGGCTCATCTCCGACGCCGACGCCGCGATGCCCGGACTCGAAGCTTGACAGGGAGGGCCCCGTGGCGTCGATCAAATGTCCCACCATGTCGCGGAGTTCCCAGCCCGCACACGCCGTCGGAGTGTTCCAGCGCGCGGGTTCTGACGCGAGGTCGAACATGCCGTCGACCTCGCGTCGGAGCACTCGGAGGAGTCGCCCCTTGCTCGCGGGGTTCCGGAAATCCCACGTTGGCTCAACCGCCATCATCCCGGTCCTCGTACCGACGATCCCAGGCCACCTTGGCGAGGGAGTTGTTTCGACAATCCGGTTCCAGCATCGCTCGCCCCCACACTCACGTCCAACCTCAAAGCACGACGCGCCTGGCGGTTTGCCGACGGCGTGCCTCCGGTTGTTCGCGGTGTCCTGCACCAGGAGCCGGCCCCGACCGTCTGCAGTTCGCGAGCAGGGGATGAAAGCAACCGATGTCGACCCTCGCCGCCGATTGACACTGCCGACTCGCAGTGTGCTCAACCGGGATACAACCGTCGACCAGCCGCCGGATCTAAGCGACTCGCGCTCCCACGATCGCGAGTCAATCGACGGGCGGGACTTGCGCGGTCCGAGGTTCTCCCCGTCGGGATCGTGGCCTCCCGTAACGGACAGAATCGTCTCTCTGAAGGCGTCTAAGGACGGTGTGCTTGCGTCAGGGAGGAAGAGATAGTGCTGACGCCTGTGCCTGAGCGCTCAGTCGCCGGCTCCGAGATCGACGTTGTAGGCGTCATACACGAGCTCGGATCCCCGGTGGCGGTGCTCGAGGAAGTCGCGGATGAGATCGAGCAGCCTGGCTCTCGTCCTCTCCACCCTGTTGACATTGTGGACGTTCGGTATCGAGCGCTCCGCATCATCCAGCAGAGACTGCAGCGATTTGTGATTTCGCCGAAGCTCTGCGATGGCGTGGGCAAGACGCGGGGCCTGGTCCATGACGTCGTCGAACAGCCCTCCGGGGTTCTCGGTGATGGCGACGTGCTTCTTGAAGGCGGCTCGGACCCGTTCCACGTGGTCGGCCACCCCGTGTGCCCAGTCGACGATCCGTCCTTTCGACGGTGCGCTCACTGCGTTCTCGAGGCCGAGGATGGCTACGTACAGCTCGTCTCGCCTGATCCGGATTTCGCCGAGGATCTCGGCGTTTCGCCGTTGGATGTCGCTCACCATCTCAACTTAAGCGCGAGTCGATGGTCCCGACAGAGTCGGCCACCCAGCCCGAACGCGCAGCGCCCGCGCCGCGACCGGCATCGGACTAGGAGCACACACAGGCGCGATGCGCGGTATACGGCGCGAGTATTGAGCCAATGCCAACAACGGAGGTCAGCATGAGCACCATCGTCGAGGAGATGGTCTTGGCCCACTTCATCGTTTCAGATGATGTCGAGCGTTCCGCCGCTTCTACACTGAAGTACTTGGCGGCAAGACAGTCATCTCCGGCGAGGTGAATGACGAGGTGACCTACGTCGCGCTAGCCAACAGCTGGATCATCATCAACGTCGGAGGAAGTCCGACGGACGACAAGCCGACTGTCACGCTCGAGACGCCGCCCGACCCAGATAGGGTGAGCAGCTTCCTCAACATCCGGGTTGCGGACATCCACGCTGTGTACGCCCAGTGGAACGCGCGGGGCGCCCAATTCCTGACGCCGCCGAAGCAGCACGAGACCGAGACTCGCTGCCACATCCGCGATCCCGACGGCTACCTGATCGAGGTGGGTCAGACGACCCTGCCCAGAGGTTGGCGTCCACCGTCTTGACCACCTGTGTGGGCGCGCTGGCACGGGGGCCGCAAACCGCACCAGGGCGCGGCGCCAACCAAACAAGGGCTTGGGTTGCGTCATGGCCGGCGGGACCCGTCAGCCGGTTAACGGATTCGGTCGGACCCGCAGCTGGAAGGTGAGTGTCGATCCGCGGTACCGGCCCCGAACCTGCCAACAGCCCAGCCTCGAGAAGTCCAGGGTGGATGTGACGAAGACGCGCAAGGTCCCCGTCGCGATATTGGCGTCGTATCTCAAGATGCCCGGACCGTCGACCCGGCGCCCAGTGATCAGCGGCACTGCTCCATTCCCGGGACGTAGGTACCAGGGGAACTTCATGAAATGCGTCCCATCGGGGAGCCTGACGGCCGTCGCTTGAAGCGCGGCGCGAAGACCCCACAACGACCCATGGCCGATCACGGGTGCCCCTCCAGCCCATGCCTCGACCTCGGCAGGCACGCGGCTAGGCGGGACAGCAGGCGGGCGCGTTTCGCACGGCCTCGGCCCAGAGAGTGGATGTCCGTCTAATTTCAGCGCGGAGGCGGCCCCTGCGGTGAGGCTCAGCGAAATGAGCGCCGCTGCCGCCGAAGTCACAGCTCCACGAAGAGTCACGGCCCGCTTACTCACGCTCGATTTTCTTGTCTGTTGGTGAGCAGAGCAAGAGCGGCGACGCGATCGAGCGCCGAGCGTGGTTGGCCTGACTGTCCGGTGGTGCCCGACATCCCCGAGGCCCGCTTTGCCCGTCCCGACATCGTTCGACCTGTGCGACTCGGGCGCGGATAGGACTTAGGCGGGCCTCTCTCGGAGAGTTGCCAGGACGCGGTTCAGCTCTTGCCACGCGTGCCACTTTGGCATGGAAGCGGCGGTAATCGCTTCCTCACTAAGCCGCGCTTCCCGCCCTTCCGTCCCTCCTGGTGTTCTTGGACTGCGTGGGCGGTAGAGGACTTGAACCTCTGAAGCGTCAATGACTTGAGGCTCAGTCGAGCGGCCAACCGGCTGGCGACTCGCGGTCCCTTAGATCGCGAGTCGCTCCGGATGTCGTTGTCATGGAGCAGAACTCCCTGAAGGGACGGTCCAGTCGTTAGGAACCTGCACCGCAGCCCGCGTGCGACCGTGTCCCTCGCTAGCGTCGCCACTCAGCGAGAGTGGGCTATCAAGGAGGGCGATCGTGCATCGTCTGTGGATCCCCGGCCGCGATGCCGGACGAAACCTCGATCTGTTCTTCACTTTTGCCGTGGCTGGGGTGCTCGGTAATCGCATCTTCCTGGTGATCACGGGATACCCGCAACTCGGCAACGGGACGCTGCACATCTCGCATGCGATCTGGGGTGGCCTGATGATGCTCGTCGCTCTCGTCGTCGCGATCTCGTCGCTGGCCCCCGGAGCCCGGCTGTTCGTCTCGATCCTCGGCGGTGCCGGATTTGGCTGGTTCGTCGACGAGCTGGGGAAGTACATCACCCGAGACGTCGATTACTTTTTCAAGCCCACGCTCGCGCTGATCTACGTCATCTTTGTCCTGATGTACTTCGCCTTTCGTGGCCTGCGTCGCGTGCGTAGCGAGTCGGACGCCGCGATCCTGAACGCCATCGAGGTGTTGCGTCAGGGTCTCCTCGGGCGTCTCGAGGAGCCTCGGCGGGCGGAGGCCCTGACCATGCTCGAGTCCGTGACCGTCGACAGCAGCCACCCAGGGGCGCGGCTCCAGACTGTGCTTCTCGAACTCGACACGGTGCCCGCCGCGGAGCCGCGATTGCTCGTCAAAGTCGCGTACGGCGCTCGGGAGTGGCTTAGGCACATGGCGGGCTCGCCCAGCTTCGGCCTGCTGTTCGGTGTCGTGTTCGTCGGCCTCGCAGCCAGCGACGTTGGCCAGATCGTGGACGAGGCGCTCTACGGGGTCGGTGTGCACTCCGTCAGCGAGTGGGCGATCACCATCGCGAGCGTCGCGTCGCTCCTCCTCGCGCTGGTCGGCTTGCTATGGATGCCGCGATCGCGCCATGTCGGATATCGATTGCTTGAGGCCAGCATCCTCGTGAATATCCTCATCACGCAGGTGTTCCTGTTCCACGAGGCGCAGATCGAGGCAGCGAGCGACCTCTTGATCACGCTGGTCTTCTGGATGCTGCTCCGAGCCGCGATGTCCGTCGAACGAGAGAGCATGTACGTCGACACCACGACGGCAGCGCTCGCTGGCTAGCAAACGGCGGCGCGGCCAGGGGAAGGTTCGTCGTCTCCGATGCTCTCCGACTCGCGGTCCCATCGATCGCGAGTCGCGTCGGCCGGTTCTGGGCGGGCGACGATCGCGGACCTCGTGACCCGCAGGTTGTGTGCAGTGTGAAGCTGGCGAGTTGCACCCTCCGAGTCGCTACGGACTTGCCCCGAATGCAGAGGAAGTCAGTGCTGCCAACCCCGCCGCAGAGCACCGTAACGTTGGCTCGAAGCACCTCGGTGGAATTCTCTGGTAGCTGCCGGGGCCCTCAACGGAGGCTTTCGCGATGGAAGTCGTCGGATATGCGTCGAGAGCGGCCGTAACGGTCCTCGTCCACGGCCCGGCGCTGTGGCAGACGGCGATCGTCGGTTTCGGGGGCGCGGCCGTCGGCGCAACCGCAGGCATCGCGGGATCGTTCGTCCTCAACCGGCACGAGCGCATGCAGTTTCACCGCGTCCGGCTGTTGACCGAGCTCCTGCCCGCGCTGAATACCCGGTTCAACGAGTGTCTGGAACTGTGCGGGACGACTCAGCCGATCGATGCCGCCGGACTCTTTGAACCCGCTCGCGAGATTGTGTTCGTAGCGACGGTTGCCAGCAGGCGCGACGCACGACGCGGTCGGGACGTGCTCCAGACGATCTCGGAGCTGGAGGATGTCGAGCGCGGCCTGCGCGAGCTCACGGGCAAGGGACTGACGTGGGATGACCCGCAGGTTCAAGCGCAGGTCGAGAAGCGGGACGACGCGATCTCCACGGGACGTACGACCGCCCGCAACTATTCGTACTGGCTCGAAGCCCGCTTCGGGACAGCTGGTCCCGTGACCGAGCCCAGGTCGAGCGTTCGTCGTCGAACGGCGTCGACGACGAGGCCGGGGCGCCCCGCCGCGCCGGATGACTCAGCGTGAGGGACGTGCCGGCGGAGCTTGTTGCGCCGTCTCCGTCCCGTCCCCTCTCTTCCGTCCACGTTCGGCCGGCGCTTCGGCCCTTCCGTCCCTCCTGGTGTCACGACCGACGGCCACACCCAGAGGACAGGCGGGGAAACCGGCGCAAGCGGCGGACACGGGTGCCACCGCCGAGGTCGCGCCCATCCCCACCGCACTGCTCGGGGAGCCCATGCCCCGCGAGTCGGACGTGTCGCTGGGGCTCAGCGGCCCGACGCCGCGGCGCTCACCAGAGACAGTGAGTGGCCTTTCTCGACGAACTATCGACAGCTCTTGCGGTATTCGCGTGGAGCAGTATCACCGTTGCGGCCGCGTCGAATCGGGCCGTGTGCCGTATGTCGCGAGGATGACGTTCGCGGTCGCTTCCGCAGCGTTGGGCGCTAGCGGTTGACCCCAGACGACGGCTCGCATGAACAGCGGGCCGACAAGTAGGTCGTAGGCGAACGCGAAGTCGGTGTCGGGGTTGAGCTCTCCCCGATCGACACCGCGTTGGAGGACTCGCCACACGGCGGCCCGGCGGGGCATCAGGTATTGGCTCACGTAGATCTCGGCGAGCTCCGGGTCAGCGGCCAGGTCGGCGATCAGCCCGGCCGTGACGCGGCGAGCCTCGGGAGCGCTCATCAGCGCGACCTGGTGGCGCTGGACCGCGACGAGGTCACCCCGCAGCGAACCACTGTCAGAGCCGGGGACGGCAAGCCGAGCGGACTCGACCAGAGCGGCGACGACGAGGGCCGGCTTGGACGGCCAGCGGCGGTAGATGGTTGGCCGGCCGACGCCGGCGAGGGCGGCGACCCGCTCGATGGTCAGGCCTCGGTATCCCTCATGTCCGAGGATCTGACGGGTGGCCTCCAGGATGGCCTGGTCATGGCGGGCGTCGCGCGGCCGTCCCGGCCCCCGAGACCCGCCGCCGGCGTCTGGATCCTTGGCTGCCATACGACCCCCTTTTCCAGAATTATATTACAACCCCTTGCGTAATCTATTAGGGTCGTTTAGCATCATCGTGTAACGATACATGGCTGATCGAAATGGGTCTGCGATGCCGTCCACCGTCGAAGCACGCCACCGGGGCCGCGGCGACACGACGCGAGCGATCCCACTGGGCGACGTGAGCGATGAGGGTCTACTCGCGCGCTTCGCAGCCTCAGACCCCGACGCGGCATCCGCCTTTGTCGAGCGCTTTCAGCGCCGGGTCTACGGACTGGCCCAGACCATCATCGGCGATCCCCGCGGAGCCGAGGACGTCGCCCAAGAAGCGTTGCTCAGAGCCTGGCGTCACGGCGCCGTCTACGACCCCCAGCGCGGCGGCGTTGTGACCTGGCTGCTGACGATCACCCGAAACCTGGCCATCGACGCCATTCGGGTCCGTCGACCCGTCGCGGTAGACCCCGACGATCTCCTCGGCCTGTCGCCGACGTCGGCGGAGCCCGACCCTTCCGCCGCAGCCTTACTGGACGACGACCTCGCCTGGCTCCGCGACGCGCTGACCCAGCTTCCCGACGCGCAGCGGCGCGCCCTCGCACTGGCAAGCGGTTGGGGTCTCAGCGCGCGGGAGATCGCCGAGCGCGAGAACATCCCGCTCGGGACGGCCAAGACCAGAATCCGCACGGCGCTGGTCCGACTGCGCGCCGCCCGCCCCGATGACGGAAGCCAATACAGCGAGCACGTGTCCCGCTCTTAACTCCATATCGCACGGCGTAAGGGTCAATTGGACGAAGCGGGATTGAAGGTCTGCAGCCGATATTCGAAGCTCTGCGGGGCGCCGGTGTGCAGGTCGTCGGGGAGTACTGAATCGCGGTTTCCCGAAGCGCGAGGCGGCCCGGCCCTCAAACAGTTGCTCGAACGAAGCCGCCCGACTGGCGGTTCCATAGACCGCGTATCAGGTCACGGCCGAGATCTCTCCGGTCTTGACGTCGTAGACCCAGCCAGTGACTTCCACGCCGTCAGGCAGCAGCGGCGAGGCCTTGATCGTTGAAACGTCGTCGCGCACACTTTGCTCAAGATCAGGGAAGGGAAGAAAATCGACAGCGGATGCGTCGACCCCTCGCTCCTCGGACAGTTTCTTGCGCAGGTCATCATTCGTGAAGGTCAGCATCCCGCAGTCGGTGTGGTGGATGATCGCGAACTCCTCGGTGCCGAGCAGCGTCGTGGATATCACCAGGGAACGGATCGCGTCATCGGACGCGCGCCCGCCGGCGTTGCGGATCATGTGGGCGTCGCCGATCTCCATCCCGAGCGCCTGCTCCGGATGGATGCGCGCATCCATACAGGTGAGCACGGCTAGGTGCTGGGCGGGCGGCATGGCCTTGTCCCCGTGGCGAAACTTGGCCACAAACTCCTTGTTGCGGTCGATGAATTTATGGATCACGCTCATCGCGAACCTCCAAGCCTCGGCGAGGCAAATGGTACGAGGCAGGTCGGACTTGGTCCACGGTGGACGCTCGGTTCGCGTGCGAGAGGTTGCGCCGCTGCCCGGAGGAGCCTGCGCATGGCCTGTTGTCGGGTCTGAGCAGCGCGACCCGGGCCCGGTTTCGATCCGCCTTTCGAGTGGTCACTCGCTTCGTATCTCACGACGGACAAGGCCTGGCAGGCTGGTACCGGAGTGACGACTCGCGATCCACCGGATCGCGAGTCAGGTGCCGTCTACTGTTGGAAGGCGCTCAGGGGCATTGCCGGCAACCCGAGAGCTAGTCGAATAGCCGCGATACGACTTGCGCGCCCAGTGACCGCGCGTGTGGGTGATGCAGGTTTCGTCAGCGCTTGCGCGTTCTTCCCCGCGCGTCTTGCGCCAGTACTCGACCCACACCCGATTGCCCTCAGCTACCTCCGAGACGAAGGGCTGAGGCGAAACAGCGCGTCCCGGCTCTGCCCATAATGGCCAGATGCCAGAAGCCGCATCATCGCGTCCGGGGTGGCCAGCACATCTTCAGGTTGGCGCCATGAGGTTCGTCCGGTCGAGCGCTCACTACGAAGCAACGATCGCCTTCTACCGGGACCTGGTGGGCCTGCCAATCATCGACGAATTTCAAGACAGTTACGGCGAGGATGGAACCATCTTCGGACTACCGAGCTGGCCGAACCATCTCGAGATCGTTCGCTCACACGGCGACGGAGGCACGGTCGACGCATTCGACCAGATCGTCTTCTACCTCCCTGATGAGCAGACGGTCGAGGACGCGATCCACAGACTGCGCGCGGGCGGAGTCGTGCCGGCGACGACACAGCATCCCTATTGGGACGACTGGGGTGGCGTGACATTCGTCGATCCCGACGGGCGCGGCGTCATTTTCGTGTCCTGGGTCTACGGACCTCAGCTCTAGTACCCGCGGAAGCCCGCGCCCGCCTGCGGACGCGGTCTCCGTACCCAGAGTCGGTCGGCCCGCATGAGGCCGTTTCCCATAGGGTTGCCCGAGGTACCAGGAGGCGTCGTTGCCAAACTCGAGCAGTGCGGCTAGGCCCTTGCGGGTCATTCAATGGGGGACCGGCAACGTCGGACGTCCCGCACTCCGGGCCATCATCGAACGGCCCGAGCTTGAGCTCGTCGGCGTTCACGCTCACTCTCCAGACAAGGTCGGCCGGGACGCCGCTGAGCTATGTGGGCTCAGCAACCCAACGGGAGTAATCGCCACCAGCGACGTGGATGCTCTCCTCGATCTGCGCGCGGACTGCGTCTCCTACATGGTCCAGGGGGAAACGAGGATCTCCAAGACGATCGACGAGATCGCGCAGGCGCTCGCGGCGGGGATGAACGTCGTGAACACCGCGCTCGTCTTTCTCGTCTACCCGCCTGCGATGCCGCCGGGATTCCGCCGTCAGCTTGAGGAGGCGTGTGCCGCGGGTGGGGCGACCCTCTTCACTTCGGGGCTGGACCCTGGCTGGTCCGGTGACCTGCTCCCGCTCGCCCTGGCATGTGCCTGTCAGACAGTCGATTGCGTGCGTGTCACAGAGCTCATGGACTACTCAAGCTACGAAGACCCAGGCTTCACTGGCGCCTTCTTCGGATACGGCCGACCACTCGACTATGACGCTCCTCTGTTCGCACCTGGCGCCATAGCCGGGGGCTGGGGTGGCATCGTCCATTTGGTGGCCGACGCTCTCGGATGGACCATCGAGGAGCTTCGGGTCGACCATGAACGCTTGCCCGCGCCTGAGACGTTTCGGACCGCCATGGGCACGATCGAGCGCGGCACCTGTGCAGGCGTGCGCTTCGAGCTCCAGGGAATCGTCGACGGCGAACCCGCGGTCGTTGCGGCCCACGTGAATCGCCTCCGCGCCGACATCGGCCCCGAGTGGCCGAGACTCTCGGGTGACCGCTCCGGCTACCGGATCGAGGTTCGGGGTGAACCCTCGTACACCTGTGAGATCGAGCCCATCGGTGCCAGCGGCGACCACAACGAGGCAGGGATACTCGGCAGCGCCATGCGTTTGATCAATGCGATCCCTGCGGTTTGCGGAGCGCCGCCCGGTCTCGTTTCGCCGCTCGATCTGCCGATATTCACAGGGCGCGGGCGCACGCGATAGCCGCAGCCTCGATCGCGCGAGGCTTCCATATGGGTCTGCGTGGGAGGGAATGACGTGCAGGCAGGGCAGCTCGCGCCCGGCGACTTCATCCTGGTGCGAAGCAACGGTGTGGTCGGATGGCTGATTCGGGCCATCACACGCTCCCCGGTCAACCATGCCGCCATCGTTCGGGACGACGACACGGTCCTCGAAGCTCGCGCCAAAGGCGCAGTGTTTACCGCTTGGAGCAAGTACGCCTCTCGGTTCGGCAAGGACGCCGTTGGTACGGCCCGGCTGCCATTGACCGGTGCCCAGCGCGCCAAGGTGCCTGCGGTGGCTGACCAGCTCGACGGAACTCCTTACGGCTTTCTCGACCTTTTGAGTGTCGGCCTGCTGCAATACCACATCCGTCTCTGGCCGATGCGGACAATTGTCGCCCGCCAAGACCGCGCCATCTGTTCGCAACTGGTGGACGAGTTCTTGCAGCGGCTCGGGTTCGCGATTTACGACGACGGCCGCTGGCCCGGTGACGTTACGCCAGGTGACCTGCTCTGGACGGCGGTGCTGCGCAGTTGGGTCACATGAACGAGCTCATCGTCGATGAGGAACTTGACCAGGATTGACTCGCGGGTTCCAGAGACCGCGAGTCATATGCAGTTCAGCTCAGCCAATCGAGGCGCCACGGCGGTCGGCTATCCCTGCGAAGACTGGCCCGGAGCGACCTTCGAGTCGAGCCTTGAGGTCATGGTCGATACCGACGACGATGTCATGACGTGGGCCAGATCCTCGAGCCGTCGTCGGAATCGGCAGACGTCATCTCGCTGTTCCCGACTCTCGTGTGGAAGCAGCAGCTCTCGGACGCGGAGCACGCGGCGCACCGAGCGGCAGTG
>DATDGU010000053.1:0-3729 GCA_036521915.1 Acidimicrobiia bacterium
CGCCAACAGCGCGTTGTACGCGAACCGAGACGCCCCCGCCCAACGCCCAAGCCTGGCCTCCACGTCGACACCGACGTCGAGAGTGAAACAGAACCCCACCGACCGCCACCCACCACCCTCGGGCGAACTCGCAGCCACACCGACCACAAGGCCAGCCAACCCCACTGTGACACCAACAACCCAACGCCCCGCAACGCCCACCAGATCCCCTACCGGCGCGCCCTCTCAGCCGGCGCGCTCCGCGTCGGGCGTCGCGGTGAGCGGGACGCAGTCCGCCCCGCACGCCGTGTCCGTCGGGCCGGTCGCGGGCCGGTGCAGCACGGCGCGCGTCGGGCGCACGCGCACGAGGTTGTCGCCGGTCCCGGTGCCCTCGGTGTGCACGACTGTGGCGTCGACGATCAGGGTGTAGCCGTCGGCGTCGTTCGCCGGCCAGAGCAGCGTCACATCGGGACGGGTGCCGGCGTTCGCCAGGCTGCGGTTGCCGGCCGGCACGTCCAGCTCGTCGTCGCGCCAGCGCCACGGCACGGCGACCGCGTGGGGCCGCCCGTCGTCGCCCACCGTCACGAGGTACGGCGCGCGCTCGAGCCCGTCGAGTGCGGCGCGCAGCTCGTCGAGCGCCACCCCGATGCTCATCGCCACCCCCGCGTCGCCGTCACTCCTTGCCGAGCATGACCTCGGTCGCCTTCACGAGCACCGTGACCGCGTCGCCCGGCGCGAGCTCGAGGTCGGCGACGGCCTCGCGCGTCACCGCCGCGGTCATCGTCTGCCCGTCGCCGAGGGCGACCTTCACCGTGGCCATCACCGACCCCTCGGTGACCTCCTGCACGGTGGCGCGCAGCTGGTTGCGGGTGCTCAGACGCACGGACATCCTCCTCGGAGCGTCGCGTTCGCCGTCTCGTCGGCGACGCCAGGCTAGAGCGGGCCGTGGCGGGAGCCCGGCCGCTCGACACCGGGGTCCGCGGGGAGGCCGGGACGGGATTCGACCCTCGCCGGCCTCTGTGGCTCCTGTTGCTACCTTTTTGCCATGGCCTGGGACGTCGAGGGCCTCGTCGCCTCACTCGCCGGCCGCAGCGAGCACACGCGCCGGGCCTACGCGCACGACGCGACGGAGTTCGTGGCGTGGGCCGAGCGTGGGGGCTGCCCCGACCCCTCGGCGCTCGACCGCCGCACCCTGCGCCGCTACCTCGCCTACCTCGAGACGCGGGGCTTTGCCCGCCGGACCGTGGCCCGCAAGGCCGCCGCCGTGCGGGCGCTCATCGCCCACCTGCGCCACACCGGCCAGCTGGCCGGTGACCCCGGCCGGACCCTGCACGCCCCGAAGCGCGAGGCGCGCCTGCCCCGGGTGCCGAGCGCGGCGGACGCCGCGGCGCTGCTCGACGGCGCGGCGGCGAAGGTGATCGTGCTCGACGACGATCCGCTCGCCCGCGCTCTCGCCCAGCGCGACGTGGCGTTCCTCGAGTTGCTCTACGGGGCGGGGCTGCGGGTTAGCGAGGCCTGCGGGCTCCGCCTCGAGAGCTGCGACCTCCGGGCCGGCCTCGTCACCGTGCTCGGGAAGCGGGCGAAGACCCGGCGGGTGCCGATCGGCGCGCCCGCGCGCGCCGCGCTCGACGCCTACCTGCGCGAGAGCCGGCCCGTCCTCGCGACGACCGACTCGCCGCCCGTCGTGTTCCTCACGCGGCGCGGGCGCACGCTCCCGCCACGCGACGCCCACCGGGTCGTCGCCTCGCTCCCGCTGCGTGACGGGCGCCGGACCCACCCGCACGCCCTCCGCCACGCGTACGCCACCCATCTCCTCGACGGCGGCGCGGACCTGCGCGCCGTCCAGGAGCTCCTCGGCCACGCCGACCTCACGACCACGCAGCTGTACACGCACCTGAGCCAGGACCGGCTCCGCGCCGTGCACGCCGCGACCCATCCCCGTGCCTGAGGACGACACGGCGGCCCTCGTCGCCCAGCTCTGGCAGGCGTACAAGGCGGACGCAACGCACGAGGCCCGCGAGCGCCTGATCCCGCTCGCCGCTCGTGAAGTTCGTCGCCGGCCGGGTGGCGTCGGGTCTGCCCCAGAGCATCGAGCAGTCCGACCTCGTCAGCTACGGGATCTTCGGGCTCATCGACGCCATCGACAAGTTCGACCCGGCCCGCGGGTTCAAGTTCGAGACGTACGCGATCAGCCGCATCAAGGGGGCGATCATCGACGAGCTGCGCTCGATCGACTGGGTGCCCCGCTCGATCCGGGCCAAGGCGCGCGCCGTCGAGCGCGCCTACTCGAAGCTCGAGAACGAGCTGCGGCGTAGCCCCGACGACAAGGAGGTCGCCGCCGAGCTCGACCTCGGCGGGGAGGAGCTCAACCGCGTCCTCTCCCAGGTGTCCTTCACGGGTCTCGTGGCGCTCGACGAGCTGCTCGGGCGCCAGCAGGGCTCAGGCGGCGACGGGGGCGGCTCCTCGACCGTGGGCGACACGATCGCCGACCGGGCCCACGACCCCGTCGAGGCGTTCGAGACCGACGAGATGAAGCACCTGCTCGCCGACGCCATCAACCGGATGCCCGACCGGGAGCGGCTCGTCCTCACCCTCTATTACTACGAGGGCCTGACCCTGGCCGAGGTCGGCGGGATCCTCGGCGTCACCGAGAGCCGGGTGTGCCAGATCCACACGAAGGCCATCCTCCAGCTGCGCGGCCGGCTCAGCGAGCCCGCCTGAGTTCACCCCCGCCGGGCGCACGCCACGGGCTCGTCACCTGAAGGCCCGAGAATCCCGGCCGCTACACTCACCGTCGACTCGGATCACCTCCGGGATCACGCACGCCCGCCATTTCTCGGTCGCACCGGTTGATCCGGGCGCCGGCGGGCGGAGGACCAACCGAAAAGGAGACCCCGTCGTGGCCGTCACCGTCACGATGAAGCAGCTGCTGGAAGCCGGCGTCCACTTCGGCCACCAGACGCGTCGCTGGAACCCCAAGATGCGGCGGTTCATCTTCGGCGAGCGCAACGGCATCTACATCATCGACCTGCAGCAGACCCTCGAGCGCATCGACACCGCTTACCGGTTCGTGCGCAAGACGGTCGAGGGCGGCGGCATCGTCCTCTTCGTCGGGACCAAGAAGCAGGCCCAAGAGCCGATCCAGCGCCAGGCGGACCGCTGCGGGATGCCCTACGTCAACTACCGCTGGCTCGGCGGGATGCTCACGAACTTCCAGACGGTCCACTCCCGCGTCGCGAAGCTCCACGAGCTCGAGCGGATGGTCGCCACGGGCGAGACCGAGCAGATGATCAAGAAGGAAGGCCTGAAGGTGCTGCGGGAGCGCGACAAGCTCCAGCGCAACCTCGGCGGTATCCGCCGCCTCGAGCGCCTCCCCGACGCCGTGTTCGTCGTCGACACCAAGAAGGAGCACATCGCGGTCACCGAGGCGAACCGGCTCGGCGTCCCCGTGGTGGCGGTCGTCGACACCAACTGCGATCCCGACGTCATCGACTACGTGATCCCGGGCAACGACGACGCGATCCGCTCCGCCAACCTGATGAGCCGCATCATCGCCGACGCCGTCGACGAGGGCCGCGTGCTCGCCGAGCGTGCCGGCGTCGTCACCGCGGCGCCCGCGCCGAGCCCGCCGAAGCCACCGCCGCAACTCGACCCCACCCAGCAGCAGCGGGCCCGCAACGCGGCCGCCGCCGCGCAGGCCGCGCGCGAGGGGCGCCTCACCCCACCGCCGCCGCCCGAGGGCGGCGACGA
>DATDGU010000054.1:0-4051 GCA_036521915.1 Acidimicrobiia bacterium
CGCCAACAGCGCGTTGTACGCGAACCGAGACGCCCCCGCCCAACGCCCAAGCCTGGCCTCCACGTCGACACCGACGTCGAGAGTGAAACAGAACCCCACCGACCGCCACCCACCACCCTCGGGCGAACTCGCAGCCACACCAACCACAAGGCCAGCCAACAACCCCACTGTGACACCAACAACCCAACGCCCCGCAACGCCCACCAGATCCCCTACCGGCGCGCCCTCTCAGCCGGCAACGGGAGCGGTCATGCCAGGGTGGGGCCGTGCAGCCGAGCGCGCCGACCCTGACCGGGCTGCGCGCCTTCCTCGAGCGGGTCCAGCGCTACCGCGCGTCGACCTTCGGGCCGGCGTCCGAGGAGCCCTACCGGCGACGCACGACCGACTGGATCCGGGTCGTGGTCTCGGCCGCGCTGCTCCTCGTGGCCGCCCGCCACGCCGGCGGGGTCACGGTCACCGAGCAGGCGATCTTCGACTTCTTCAACTCGGCGCCGGACTGGCTGCTGCCCGTGTTCCGGACCATCTACGGGCTCGGGGCGCTGTGGGCGGTCGGCCTCGTGGTCAGCGCGGCGGTCGTCGGGCGGCGCTGGCGCCTCGCGCGGGACCTCGTCCTGGCGGGCGGGCTCGCCTGGGTCGTCGGCCGACTGCTCGGCCACATCGTCGTCGAGGGCTCCGCGCTCGAGCTCGGCCTGAAGGCGGTCACCGGGGCGGGCGCGTCGCCCGCGTTCCCGGTCGTGCGCCTCGCCGTGCTCGTCGCGGTCGCCCGCGCCGCGCTCCCGTACGTGACGCGCCCGACACGGCGTGTCGGGCGCGCGCTCGTGGTCGGGACCGCGCTCGCCCCGATGTGCCTCGGGTCGGCGTACCCGAACGACGTGTTCGCCGGGCTGGCGCTCGGCTGGGCGATCGCGGCGTTCGTCCACCTCGTGTTCGGCAGCCCGGGCGGACGGCCGACCGCGGAGCAGGTGCGCCGGTCGCTGCTCGAGCTCGGGATCGTCGCCGAGAACATCCGGCTCACGCCGCGCCAGCCTCCCGGGTTCACGCTCATGGCCGCGGACAGCGCCGAGGGCCCGCTGCGCATCAAGGTCATCGGACGCGACGAGGCCGACGCGCAGTTCCTCTCGAAGCTCGTGCGCTTCATCGTCTACCGCGACTCCGGGCCGCGGCTGCAGTGGACGCGACTCCAGCAGGTCGAGCACGAGGCCTTCCTGGTGCTGCTCGCGCGCGAAGGGGGTGTGGACGTCCCACGGATCGTCGCCGCCGGAACGGCCGGGCCCCGGACCGCCCTCCTCGTGCAGCGCCCCGTGAAGGGCACCCGCCTCGGCGCCGTCGGCCCGGACGCGGTCGACGACGCCCTCGTCGGCGCCGTCTGGGAGCAGGTGCGGCGCCTGCACGCGGCCCACGTCGTCCACGGCCAGCTCGACGCCAACCACGTGATCGTCACCTCGGACGGCCCATACCTCGTGGGGTTCGCCGCCGGCAGCTCGACGGGGTTCTCGAAGCACGTGGTCGGCGACGTCGTCCAGCTCCTCGGCACCACGTCCGCGCTGGTCGGGGAGGACGCGGCGGTGCGCGCCGCGACGGCGGCCCTCGGACCCGAGGCGGTCCTGGCCGCGCTCCCGTTCCTGCAGCCACCCCTCCTGACCCGCCTCACCCGCCAGCGGCTCGGCACCGGCAAGGGCACCGTCCGCGGCCACCTGGCGAAGCTGCGCGCCGCGGCCGCGGCGCAGCTGGGCGTCGACGCCCCCGAGCTGCGCCAGCTCGAGCGCGTGAAGGGCACAAGCCTGGCGATGGCGATCGGCACGCTGATCGCCGCGGCGGTGCTGCTCGGCGACGTCGGGAACCCGGGGCAGGTGTGGCACACGCTGCAGGGCGCGACCTGGTGGTGGATCGTCGTCGCGTTCGTGTTGTCGTTCGCGTCGAACATCGGGTTCGCCCTCGGGCTCCAGGGCACCGTGCCCGTCCGGCTGCCGCTCTGGACCACGACCGAGCTCGAGGTCGCGCTGTCGTTCTCGAACGTCGCCGTCCCGGCTATCGGGGGGATCGGCCTGCAGATCCGCTACCTCCAGAAGCAGGGCGTCGACCTGAGCTCGGCGATCGCCGCCGGCGGCCTGCTCAGCACGGTGGGCAGCCTCATCGCCGCCGTCGGCCTGTTCGGGATGGCCGTGCTCATCCAACCCGCGAAGGTCAACCTGAACCTGCTGCCGACGCAGGGCCTCGCGCTCTCCATCCTCTACACCGCGGCGGCGATCGCGGTCGTCGCCGCGCTCATCGGCGGGATCCCTCGGCTGCGCCGCGCCGTCATGCCGCCCGTGCGGCGCGCCGCGACCACCATGGCGATCGCGTTCCGGTCGCCCCGCCAGCTCGCGCTGCTCATCGGCGGCAACGTCCTCGCGACGCTGCTCTCGACATGGTGCCTGCTCGCGTGCGTGCTGGCCTTCGGCGGGAGCGTGCCGTTCTGGCCGCTGCTCGCCGTCAACATCGGCGTGGTGACGATCGCCTCGCTCGTCCCGATCCCCGGCGGGGGCACCGCCGTCGGGACGGTCGGCCTCGCGGCGGCGCTCGTCGCCTTCGGGGTCCACCGGGACGTCGCCGTGGCGGCCGTCCTCGCCAACCAGCTCGTCTATTACTACCTGCCGGCCGTGCCCGGCTGGTTCGCCACGGAGCACCTCGTGCGCCACGACTATCTCTGAGGCCGCCGCGGGCCGGCGGGGCCCGGCACTCCGGGACTGGATCAGGTTGGACGGTCTCAGTTCTACCGTCAGGTTGCGAGAGCCGTCGGTCCCTCGGTAGGAGGGAGCGTGAAACTGCCCTCGGGCTGCCGACGAAAAGCAGAATGTACGCAGAGGGCCGAACGTGACCCACTACCCAATACCGTGGAGCCGTGAACCTCGGTAGTACCGACCGCCTAGAGATCTTCAGCGACGGGGTGATCGCGATCGCGATCACCCTGCTCGTGTTGGACGTCCGGGTCCCGGTCGCGAAGGACGGGGCGCTGTTCCACGACCTCACGAGCCACTGGACGTCCTACGTGGCCTACGTCCTCTCCTTCGCGGTGGTCGGGATCATCTGGGTGGCCCACCACTCGATGTTCGAGCACATCGCCACCGCGGACCGGGGGCTGCTGTTCTGGAACCTCGCGCTCCTGGCCGGAATCGCGTTCGTCCCGTTCCCGACGTCACTGCTCGCCGACTACGCGCACGAAGGCGGCCGGAACGCCCAGGTGGCGACGGCCGTCTACAGCGCCACGATGACCGTGATCGGGCTGGCGTTCCTCGCCATCTGGATGCATCTCGCGCGCCATCCCGACCTTCTCGGAGAGGACGCCGACGCCACGAACCTCCGGCGCTCCATCCGCCGCTCGCTCGTGAGCCCCATCGTCTACGGCCTGACGATCGGGCTGGCCTTCGTAAGCCCGCCGGCGTGCCTCGCCGTGTACGCGCTCCTCGCCGCCTACCTCGCGGGTGGGCCGTCGTCGCGCGCGCTCGTGGCGAAGCCCTTCGCCGCCGTGCGCGCCGCCGCCACGGGGGAGCGAACCCCGAAGCCGTCCGGTGACGGCGCCCGGTCCTCCGATCCGCTCCCCTGACCGGTCCCCGGCCTTGACCGGCCGACGACCCGGCCGTACCGTAGTCATATGACTACAGTAGCGGCCGCACCGCGGCGAGCCGCGCGGGGCCCGCGGGGGCGCGACGAGGTCCGGGCGGCGCTGCTCGACGCGGCGGCCGACCTGTTCGCGGCCCGGGGACCCGCGGCCGTGTCGGTGCGCGACGTCGCGGCCCGGGCCGGCGTGAACCACGGGCTCGTCCACCGCCACTTCGGCTCGAAGGAGGCGCTCGTCGGCACCACGCTCGAGCAGCTCGCCGCGGCCGCCGCGGCGCCTGCCCCCGACGCCCGCTCGGCCGACGAGCTCGGGCGGCTCGTGGGCCGCACGGTGGACGACCGGTTCTGGCGGGTGCTCGCCTGGTCGCTCCTGGAGGGCCGCGAGCCCGCCGGGCTCCAGGCCCACTTCCCCGTGCTCGACGAGCTCGTCCGGCTCGTGGGCCGCGAGCACCAC
>DATDGU010000055.1:0-22570 GCA_036521915.1 Acidimicrobiia bacterium
ACAGCATTCGGAATGGCGCGTTCCGACCCCTCGCAACGGCGAACGCTCTTGGTTGCCGTGATCACGGGCGAGCGCTCATGACGAACCGAACTCTTCGTGGATTGCATCCGGGTCCGGTCGTGCTGACCGCCGATCGTTAGACCCAAGACGAGCGATTGCTCGGCGCGCGAGACGAACGGCATGCCGACCACCGTTGCTGAGACTGGGCCCGGGGTCAGCCCAGTCGAACTGTGGCAGGCACTGGCGGTGCAGCAGGGTGGAAATCCAGGTCACGGTGGACAGGTCGCCTGCCCGACGATATTCGCGGAATGCGCGTACATCGTCGACGGGGAACCAAAGACCGATGTCGTCACGAAAGGAGTCGAGAGGTGGCAGCGGCATTCCGGCGAGACGGCTGTAAGCCAATCGACCGAAGTCGACACCGGCAATCCGCACCAATTCATTGGCATGAGTGAATCGGGGATTTGATTCGATCAATTTGAGCGCACCGTCGCGCGCATCCCGCTTGAACTCAAGGTTACCCAAGCCGCGCAGACCCACGCCTTGGAAGAAGCGCAGCCCAAGTTCGGCTACCTCGGGATCCCACTTCATGAGGTGGTACGTGCCCAAACCGAACCGTGTCGGAAATTGCCTCAACTTTCGCTTCGTGACATGCGTGAGAGGCGTTCCATCAGGCTCCAGATATGTGTAGTAGGAACAGCACTCATCCGTGCCCTCGACCATCTCCGTGAGAAGCATGGGCACACCCTCGTCAAGGATTGGTCCGACGAGTCGAACGAGGTCTTGTCGAGTCCGCAGTAGCGTCCCCTTTCCGAACGGGCGGAAACGCCGCGAGAACACATGCGAATTGATCGGCTTGGTGCCGCACGGGAAGAAGGTTTCGTCGACCGCGTCGAAGTCAGCACGGTCCGTCAGTTGCATCGTCCTTGGCGCTGGTATACCGACCTCACGGGCAAGTTCGTACGTTTGGGCCTTGTCCAACAACGCGAGCACGATCTCGTCGTTGGCTTCAACCGGCCGGTGGCCGACGGACTCGAGCGCCACACGTTCACGAGCGATGAGTTCAAGGCCGTCGTCGCAGCACGGCAAGATCACCGAGGGCTCGCAGTTCTCCATAAGCCGCGAGTACCACTGTTCTGCGACGTCCTGTTCCGGTTGGAGCTGGTGATAACGACGACGGCTGCGAGAGTGCCGCACCGGCGACTCCGCGAGGCCCTCATCGAAGACGTCGACCGGGACGCCCAGTCTCCACAGGCTCCGTGCCACCGAGAGCGAGTTGAGGGCACCGCCAAGCAGTACTGCTGGCATCGCCGGACCGCCTAGCCGACTCCTTTTCCTATCTCTCACAGGCGCGATCTCAGTTGGTCGGGCGACGTGCGCGCGTGCCCTACCACGCCTTGCGTACACACTCGCGTGGCTGGCATCCGGTCCTCGGTGGTCCGTTAACTCACTCGGGTGGCGCTCGTCCGCGGCCTACGTCGCTGCGAGCGTGATGCATGACAGTATGCTCCCCGCGTTGGCGAGCTCCAACGGGCCGGGACGCTTAGCTCCGCCCGCGTGTCACGGAGAAGTGTGGAGGTTGTCTCGCATGCTTGGCCGTTCGTGATGTCGACGCACGCCAGCGGTCGGCGAACTTTATTTACGGCGTGCCTCGGCCGCCTGAGCGACGTCGGCAAGCCCGGGCGGATACTCAGCCTCGAAGCTGACATGGTGCGCGCGGCGGGACCCGCGTCGGTGCAGGTTTGGAGGGAAACTACGCATGCCTTGTCTTGGGGTCCCCGAGTCCGACGTAGCGTCTACGGACAGATCTGGGAGGGGGCGGCGAGGGAACTCGGTGCGGAGTTGGTGCCACTTGGAGGGGACTTTCTCTCGATAGGGCGTGAGACCGCAGAGACGACCGTGTGGTTTCACTACGTCATGCTGGACAATGCTGTGCATCTCCAGCTCGCGCTGAACAAAGGAATCGTCCAACGCCTCCTTACGGAAGCCGGGGTCCCGGTAACTCCGTACGCAGAGTTCGAGGCGAGCGACGCTCAGGCGGGCTTGGCCTTCATGACTGCGAGCGGCGGTGCGTTCGTCGTGAAGCCGGCGAACGGAACCTCGGGCGGGCAGGGTGTCACCTGTGGCGTGGACACAGTCGAGCGGTTTCATCGAGCTCGACTCTGGGCGCGCCGTTGGGACGGTCGGCTCATCATCGAACAGCAGGCGCGAGGAGATGAGTACCGCTTCTTGTTTCTCGACGGTCAGCTCCTCGGGATCATCCGCCGGCGGCCGCCGCGGCTGACCGGCGACGGCCATTCGAGCGTGGTCGAACTAATCGTCGCCGAAAACCGGCGGCGGGCTGACAGCGACGGTAGGGCCGGAATGAGCCCGATGACCGTTGAGCTGGACTGCCTCTTGGCACTCGAACGGACTGGACTCAGTCTCCGCTCCGTGCCACCAGAGGGAAAGACGTTCGTGGCAAAGGCGATGGTAAACCAGAGCGGAGCCGCTGACGCGGAGACGATCTCGAAGGTGGACGTCGCGCCGGAACTGGTGGCGGACGCGGCGACCGCAGCGAAGGCTATCGGTTTGCGTCTCGCATCGGTCGAGCTCATCACTCCCGATCCAACCCGCTCGCTGGGAGAAGCCGGGGGCGTTGTGTTGGAGGTCAACGGCACGCCGGGTCTCCACTATCACTACCTCGTCTCCGACCAGCCGGGATCTGACTGGGTGGCGGTGCCGATCCTTGCCACGCTGCTCGGCATGGCCGTACCCACAGGTTGGGAGCATGACCAAGCCCCGACGGGTGCCAGCGACGCCGAGGTCGGAAGCCCGTAACTTCGGCGGAGAACGAGAGCCGGCTCATTCACCTATTCACCAGTAGCACCACCCGGTTCGCGCCGAGCCGCGACCTAGCGGCATAGGGCGAGGTTGACTCGCTTCCGTCGCAACCGAAGGTCCTCCTGACGGTTCCCCGAGCCGTGCTGGTACAACCTGAGGACGATGCCCGCCCAGGTCGTGCTCCCACTACGAAGCGAGGCACCAAAAGACCTCAACCAGTGCCCGACACATGCCGATCTCGTGACGAGCACCCATCGAGGAGGTCGCGATGCGCCGGGTGGTCTTGGCTGCGTTTGCAGCGGTGATCGCTGCAGGTTGCGCTCAACAAGTCGCCCTGCCGGTTGCTCCGCCAGTGGCGCCGGGGGTGAGCACCACGCTCAATTTCAGTCCCACAAGCTTCTGGTATCAAGCGCTCGGCTCGCAGCCGACACTCAATCCCAACTCCGCAACGCTAGTGGCCAACTTCAACGCGTTTGCGGCCGCTGGCGTCGGCATCAACAACGACGACTACAGCATCCCGATCTACACCGTGCCCGCGGGTCAGCCAACTGTGAACGTCGCCAACGCGCCAGGATGCAACACGGACCCGACGCTCCACCAGATGATGAGCGCAGTGCCAATCCCGCCAAACGCCCAACCTGCGAACGGCAGTGATCACTCGCTGGTCATCGATCAGCCCTCGAGTGACTCGGTCTGGGAGATCTGGGTCGCCCAGAAAGATGCTGCGGGCAACTGGACCCGTTGCTATGGCGGCGAGCTCACGCATGCGAGTCAATCTGATGGCGTCTTTCCTTACCCCTACGGCCTGTCGGGCAGCGGGCTGTCGTATTTGGCCGCGTCGATCAAGGTCTCCGAACTCGAAGCCGGCAACATTCCGCATGCCATTGCCGTGAACGTGCCGTGCACCGCGCCCCCCGTACCGCCCGCGAACCGCTCAGATGGCACTGGCTCACTCGCCGGCGGCTGCATCCCTGAGGGGACACACTTCCGGCTTGACCCGACGCTGGACCTCAGTTCGCTTGGCCTGAGCCCCGGAGCACTCAACGATTGCGCGGGCAAATTCAGACCTACGGTATGTACGTGACGGACCAGGCCGGGGGGACAGTCCTCATGGGGGAAGACGTCGTGTCCGCGGGCACGGACCCGTACCCAGGGTTGGGTCTTGGCGTGTGGCCCCCGCTCGGCGGGGTCCCGTGGAACCGCCTCGTGGCGGTTGCCAGCTGAGGACCCTGCGCCGGGCCTACACTGACGTCGCTCATATGGGCTTAATGAGGAGGTCCTCCCAGGGGTTGGGGCCCGTAGTCGGTCCCGGAACGCCGGGCCGGCGAGGCGCCCACGGGATTGCTTGCTCCCCGCCTCGCTGAGTCGTTAGCCTCCCGGACGCACGTTTCGCTGGAGTGACGTTAGGGGCGACATGCACTTGCGCAGACAGTTGGTCGGCCTGGTTGCGGCGGCGATCGCTGTCCCCGGACTACTCGTGGCGACGTCTCAAAACGCGGTCGCGGCGCCCATCGCGCTCGTTCAGCAGTCTTCCTCGGGGACCTTCAACGCGGGAGCGCATACCAACACCATCAACCTCACCAACCCCCCGGCAGTGGGGTCGCTCCTGGTCCTGGTGTTTCGGAACGGCACCGACGCCAACGACGTCAGCTCCGTCAGCGGCGGAGGTGTCACATGGGCCAAAGCGCAGAGTTGGACCACGCCGACGATTGGGGACATCTGGTACGGCGCCGGTTCGACCGGGGTCGGGACGGCTATCACCATCAACCTAACTGGCGCTCCGACTGAGCTGTACTCGTCTGGAGTCTCGGAGTGGTCTGGCGTAGCGACGACCAACCCCCTCGACGGCGCTCCGGCCGTCACCACCGGAACCTCGGCGACGCCAACCACCCCGTCGATCACCCCCGCCGCACCCGGTGAACTGTTCGTCGGGCTGATCTCGAGCGCGGGAAGTTTCAACCCACCCCCGGGTGCCGTCGGCGGTGGCTTCACACAACTGGGTCTGGCCGGCAACAACGGCGCGGGATACCTGATCGCGTCCGACGCTTCGGCGCATGCGATGAGTTGGACCACGACGACTAGCGCGGCCTTCACAGCCGGCCTGGTCAGTTTCGAACCGGCGTCGGCATCGCCCGCGCCAGGGCCCGCGCCGGGACCGGTGATCACACCGATGTTTACCGGTTAGCAGCACAACCCTGGGCGAGTCGCGACATCGAACCCCAGCGTTCAGCCCCGTCGCGGCCGGCGCAACAGGTATAGACGTCCGACCATCCTGACGGGGTGATGGCTGGCCTCCGACTCGCCGTCGCAGGGCGAAGGGAACCACGCCGTGGAATCTGACCTACGCGACACTCAGCGACCAAGAGTGCTCGCGTTCTACCTTCCACAGTTCCATCCGATCCCCGAAAACGACGAATGGTGGGGCGCAGGGTTCACGGAGTGGACCAACGTCGCTCGGGCAAAGAAGCTGTACCCCGGTCACGACCAGCCTCGGATCCCCGGTGAGCTCGGCTTCTACGACCTGAGACTCCCCGAGACCCGTCACGCGCAAGCGGAGCTCGCACGCGAGCACGGTGTGGCCGGATTCATCTACTGGCACTATTGGTTCGGCAGTGGCCGGACCATCCTCGATCGCCCATTCGACGAGGTCCTCACGTCCGGCACACCCAATTTGCCGTTTTGCCTGGCTTGGGCGAACCAAACATGGTCGGGGATTTGGCACGGCGACCCCGACCGGATCCTCATCGAACAGACCTATCCCGACGACGAGGACTACCACCGCCATTTCGAGCGCGTGCTCCCCGCGTTTCGTGACCCGCGCTATTTCCGGGTCGACGGCAAACCTCTCTTCTACATCATGTTCCCGTCAGCTCTTCCCGACCCTCGCCGCTTCGTCGCCCTGTGGCGACAGTGGGCCAGAGACGCTGGTCTCGCCGGGCTCTACCTCGTCGGATCCGCCGAACGTGATGCACCACGAGCTGGTTCAGGTTTTGACGCATTCGTCGGGCCGTGTGTTCCCGACCTGTACATCAGACGCCGTGATGTACTACGGCGATTGTCACGTCGGCTCGGTGTCCCGCCCGTGTACTCCTACCGACGCTACTCCGCCGGTCTGCCGCACCGACTGGCCGGCGTCACCAGCTTGCCGTGCGTACTACCTGGTTGGGACAACACACCCCGCTGCGGTGCGCGCGGCGTCGTGCTGCATTCCCCTGAACCCGCTGCATTCCGCGGCCAGGTGGAACGAGCTGTTCAGAGTCTCGACACCCACTCGCCCGAGGAGAAGATCATCTTCGTCAAGTCGTGGAACGAATGGGCCGAGAGCAACTACCTCGAACCAGACCAGCATCACGGCCGCGCGTTCCTTGAGGCTTTGCGCGATGGACTGCAGTCCGGAGCGGAGTCGGCTCCGGCCCCGCGCGCCGACAGACGCGTCCCCGCTCGCAGTGGTGACTCGCGATCTCGGGGACCGCGAATCATCGCACGCTTGCGACATGAGTCCGTTCAATCCGATCCCGATTGACGCTGCACGAAGAAGATCCCGGCCTCGACTCGGGTCTGACGAATGGTCGCATGGGGAGCTCCACATCCTCACTCCGACCTTCGTGCGTCCACATGCGGCAGCAGCGCCCTATGCAGCAAGTCCTATTGCCAACGACTTCACGACTCGCGGTCTGCTAGACCGCGAGTAACGCGGTCGTTAGGTCCGGCTTCAAGCCGACTCGCGGTTCCCCAGGATCGCGAGTCAGACGGTCGCAGCAATCACGCGGTCCGCGGCAAGACTCACTAGAGCACCCAGTCTCTTCGAGGTCGCCAGGCTCCACCCGTCAACTCCCACGTTTCCCCGCTGCGGAGGCGACGGTCGAGGAACCGTGTGCGTAGCAACCGAAGATCGACTGACTAACGTCGGGCAATTCAGCGTCGCGCACGATGGAGGCCAAAGATGCAGCCAGCGGCTGATGGTTACCCGATCGGCCTCGATATCGACTACCCCGATCGGAATCTCAACCGGCTTACGACCTTCTTCCGTATCTTCGTAGCAATCCCCATCATCGTCGTTCTTGCAGCGGTTAACGGCGGAGGGTTGTTTGCGGGAACTGCCCGCGGCGGCTTCATCGCTGCTGGCGGTCTCTTGTTTCTCGGGCCACTGCTCATGATCCTCGTTCGGGAGAAATATCCGCGCTGGTGGTTCGACTGGAACCTCGCCCTGCTCCGGTTCCACAACAGAGTAGGCGCGTTTCTCCTTCTACTGCGCGACGAGTATCCGTCCACCGACGAACACCAGAGCGTCCACCTCGACATCGCATACCCCGATGCGCCAACTCAACTCAACCGTTGGCTTCCGATCGTCAAATGGCTGCTTGCGATCCCGCATTACATCGCGTTGATCGGGCTCGATCTCTCAGGTCTGGTCGTCGTCATCGTGGCGTGGTTCTCAATCCTCTTTACTGGGCGCTACCCACGATGGGCCTTTGACTTCGTCGTTGGCGTGATGCGTTGGAACGACCGCGTCCTGGGATACGCGTTCTTGCTGGTAACCGATCAGTATCCGCCATTCAGCCTCGACAACTGAAGTGAGCGCCGGCGGTGCGGAGCGTTAGCACTGCATGACGACGGGTTCGAAGGTCGGCGTCCGTTGGTGCCCATATCATCACCGGCCATCGCGACTCGTCCGAGTCAGACGGGCCGCTGCAGCGAGCACTCAAATCGGGAGCGAGCGCCGAGGCGGCGAGTTGCCTGCTCGGCGCAGATCGTCGGGGGTCACGACCCCGACGATGTGACCACCGTCTCGCACGATCAGGTGGGGCAGCCGACCCGGCATGGGTCGGGACCAGGCGGTGCTGAGGTCCTCACCCGGCTCGGCGCTCCGCAGGTGCTCGAGCGGCGCTGCGATGTCGAGGACCCTGGTCGACGCGCGCGCAGCGGGCGACACGCGCCGGAGCATGTCGGCGGTCACGAGACCGGCTGGTCCCGTTGTCCAATCGTTGACGATGAACGCCCCGACCGTCGGGTCGATGTGGTCGGCGAACGCGTTGACGGTGAGCCATCCGGGCTCGTCGGTGCAGACCGGCGTCATCGCCGCACCGACGCTCACGGCGCGCAGCGATCGGCGCAGCCCGTAGAAGCGGGCCTCGGCGCCGGCGAAGCTGAGCACGAACCAGCCCAGCAGCACGAACCACAGCCCGAAGATGCCGGTGCCGGCGAGGAAGGTCCATACGCCGAACGCGACCAGCAGCCAGCCGAAGACCCGACCGGCGCGGGCAGCGCCGACCTGCGCCTGGTCGCGATCGTGGCTCCAGGCCCACAGCGCCGCGCCGAGCACGCGACCCCCGTCCAGCGGCGCCGCGGGGATGAGGTTGAACACGGCGAGCACGCCGTTGATGACCGCGAGCCAGCCGAGCGCCGCCGTCACGACGGCCGGAAGTGCCAAGCCGCCGGCGGCGACCCAGAGCAGGCCGAAGCCGACGGCGAGCGCAACGCTGGTGGCAGGGCCGGCGATCGCGATCCGGAACTCGGCGCCCGCGCTCGGGGTCTCGCTCCCGAGGCGCGACACACCGCCGAGCAGCCAGAGCGTGATCCCGTCGACCCGCACGCCGGCTCGCCGGGCCACGACGGAGTGGGCCAGCTCGTGGAGCAGGACCGACGCGAAGAAGATGACCGCAGCGATCGCGGCGACGAGCACCGCCGCCACGGTGAGGCCACCGGGCAAGCTCACGGCCAGGTCGTAGGTGAGCAATCCGACGATTACGACCAGGGTCCAACTCACGCCGACCGGGATCCCGAAGACCCGTCCCAACCGAATGGCGTCCCGCATGGTCCCTCCCATGCTCCCGAGTTCTTTCCCTCTAGAACCCCGCGGAGCGCCCCCGCGTTCCTGGCCGGGGGGTCGGGCAGCCGGGTCGGCCGGCGGGCTAGCGACCGGGGGTGCCGAAGGTGCGACGCCGGGGCGTGGGCCGGCCCGGCGGGACCAAGTACGTCCAGTCCGGCTGCTTGTAGGCCACCCACTCGTCGTAGGTGGCGACGCCGTCGTCGATCTCGACGACCTTGGGGGCGGGAGCACTTCGACGGGCGTGGGCGCCTCGAGCTCGGCGGCGAAGTCGTCGGGGAAATTGAGCGCCGATGCGACGGATCGATTGCGACATCAGCGCCTCGTCTCATCGGCGCCTGGTAGCGGTACCTACTCGGCTCCGTCGTCGCTTGGCGGCAGCGCCGTCCAAGAGCGAGACCTTGTCCTCTCGTCAAACAGGCACTCGTACCAGACATCCCGCGCCAGATCGTGGTACAGCTCGCCCTCATCAGAAGCTGCCTCGCAGCCGGACGGTGGCGGTGGCCCGTAGCCACTCGTCACGGCCATAGGAACTACCTGTCGGCGGCGGGAAACGGCAGCTCCTCAGACGGTGGCTGGCCCCGGGATGCGACTCTGCGATCGAGGCTAGGGCGGAGGAAGTGCTTGCTAAGAGCGTCGCCCTGCCTCTGGTAGGACGAGCGAGCGCCCGTCTCTCCATAAAAGAGTTCTGGCTGGCTGAGCATGCGCTCAAACGTCAGCTTGCACACACGCTGCCCGTCTTCGATCATGAACGGCACGTCGTGTGCCCGCACCTCAAGCGCGGCGCGCGAGCCTTGAAACCGATCAGATCGATCGAAGCCGAATCCTGGGTCGAAGAAACCCGCGTAATGCGTCCGCAATTCACCACTGGTCGGATCGTAAGCCGTCATCTCCGCCGCCAGGTTGGGAGGAATGGCGACTGCTTCTCGGGACATCAGCAAGTAGAACTTCCTAGGCGACAGAACGACACGGTCGCCTTCCTCGCGTTCAACCTCCTCCCAGTACGGTGCCGGCTCAATAGCTCCATGTTTGGTCAGGTCCAGCGCTGGAGCGTGTTCTCGCGCGCGATAGCCAACCCGACCGTCTGGGTCGCCGTGCAGGTCAAGTCCGAGGAACATTCCGGTGCTCATTGCCAGCTCCGATGCTGGAACAGGCTCGCCCCCGGTGAAGAGGAGCGGCGAATTGGCGTGGTGGTGTCGGATCTCATCATCTGTCAGCGTTGTCCGGCCGGCTGAGAGCCGGACTTGGTTGAGCGTGAGATCGACTCGCAGGCGAATGGGGAAGGAGAGTGGCACCACCTCCAGGTAGAGCCGGCCCTCATAGCCATCTTCGATCTCGTCGAAGCGGTAACTGCGATCAGTGATAATTCGAGTGAAGATGTCGACGCGGCCAGTCGAACTCTTCGGGTTAGCCTTTGCGCGGATGCCTTGTGGTAGGTGAAGTCGTTCCCTCAATGGGATCAGGTACGGCCGTTCCGGTTCAAGGAGGACACCCTCACCTGTCAAATCAAGAGTGTCGTCGATAAGAGGCTTCAGCTTTCGCTCGACCAGTTCGGTATCAGGCAGGAAGCTGCAGCGAATTCTGTAGGCGACTTCACCGAGGCGTAGATCAAGGCTCGCAGGCTGGATACTCGACTCGGGGATTGGCGAGTCGTCGTCAGCCACAATGACGC
This sequence comes from Acidimicrobiia bacterium, assembly GCA_036521915.1. Classification (GTDB taxonomy): domain Bacteria; phylum Actinomycetota; class Acidimicrobiia; order IMCC26256; family PALSA-555; genus PALSA-555. The sequence goes on from DATDGU010000055.1 coordinate 10,323, forward strand.
CTTCGTCAATCGCCGCTTTCAGAAATTGACTTGGGAGTACGCCCTCGCCCTCGGGCAGCTCGAGCATAAGGCGACCACCTCTTCAGCCCGCCGGCGGCGGGAGGGACCGGTTCACCCTAGTTTGGCGCCGTGCACAACTTGCTTGGGTGAAGAGAGACAGCGACGACTCGCGGTCATCTTGATCGCGAGTCCGCGTGGCCGCGCAGCTCGGGATCATCTCCTTCGCACCGCTGCTCGAGCGAGCGCACCAGCTAGGGCTCCAGCCCTGGGCGCCAGGGGATCGCGACTACTACATCAAGATCACGACCGACCGCATGACCGGTCGGTCCTTTGGGCATGTCGCTCTCGACTGACCGAGCATTCGACGACGCACCGAACGACCAGGTACTGCTCCTCGCCGCGCCGGCGCTCCTTGATTGGGGCAGAATCAGGACATGCCACAACCTGGAGCCGTCAGATCGATCGAGGAGCTGCGCCAGATCTATCGATCTCCGTCCCAGGGCGCGCTCGACAAGGTGATCGACCGACTCGATGAACACTGCCGCACGTTCATCGAGCACTCCCCGTTCCTGGTTCTCGCGACCGCGGCCCGCGACGGTCGATGCGACGTGTCTCCGAAGGGCGGCCCACCCGGTTTCGTGCAAGTCATCGACGATCACCACCTCGCGTTAGCCGACCTATCGGGCAACAATCGGCTCGACTCGATGCAGAACCTGCTTTCGAACCGTGGCGTGGCGATCTTGTTCATGATTCCGGGGCTGGATGAAACGCTCCGCGTCAACGGTGAGGCCATGATCTCGACCGACCTGCAGCTTCGGGAACGGTGTCGCGTCGAGTCCAAGACGCCACACGTCGTTGTCATCATCGACGTCGTTGAGGCGTATATCCACTGCGCGAAGGCGCTCCGGCGCGCCGGGGTCTGGAGTCCGGACTCATGGCCCGACGTAGCCGATATGCCCAGCGTCGCCTGCATGCTCAAAGACCACGTCAATGCTCGCGGCGTCGACGCCGATCAGCTCGAGGCTGCGTTGGAGGCGGACTACGCCCGGACCCTCTGGGAACCCGGTGGGCGTGAATGAACCACACATCCTCGGGCTAATTGCTTGATCTCGCCGGGAGCTGGCGAAGGCGGCGTCGCAACTCGTGCTCGAGACGCGCTCCTTCGGCAGTGGGGCCTGCTTGTGGATGCGGCGCCAGCGTTGGACCTTGATCGGCCGAGCCGAATCGAAGGGTGGCGGAACCGTGAAGTGCTTGCACACCTTGCCAGCCAGCCGTTGCTCCTTCGCCACTTTCTGCAGACCGCGACGTCCGAATCGCCTGGGGTCACGCTCGCTGAGAATCTCTCGGGGACCGTTCAGTTGGCGTCGGTCATCAACGATGCTGCACTCGAGGGAGCCCGTGAGGAACGAGTCAACCTGGCGGCCAGTGTCCAGGCGGCAACGCCTGCTCTCCTCGATGCCGACCTCGCCACGACGGTGACCACGTTCCAGGGCCCGATCCTGCTCGCCGATTACCTCGTGACCCGCTGCGTCGAAGCTGTCGTTCATGGACGAGACCTGCTCCCAGCGGTGGAGCCCGATGCCGATGCTCTGGGAATCACCGTCGAGGCGCTCATTGCCGTCTTGACACAGGTCCAAACGAGCTTGGTACCTGAGGGCCCTCGCGCTACCGCCGCTGGCTTGGGTTGAGATCGCGACCGGCCGACGGGACGTGCCTCAAGGACTGGCCGACGTCGTGCCCCTACTCTTATGACGGGCCGGATCTCAACGATTGATCCGGCCAAGTGGACCATCTCAGGACGCGAGCTCGCTGCCCATGCGCCACGTTCTCTTCCCGTTCAGTCTGTCGAGGGCGCAATCCGCCGAGCCGGACACCGACGGACGAGCAGGCCAGTTCGGGACGACCGTGTGCGCCGACGCTTGCTCGTACAGAGACCCGACACCTCCGCGAGGAGCGGGAGACCCAGAAGCCGTCAGAGAACGACCAGACGTCCGCAGAAGCCAAGCAACCCCGCGCCGAAGAGAGCCCGGAGCCTGACTCCAAGCTCAACAAGAGCGACACCGAGGCGGCTCCAGCAGCAGTGGCGACGGCTCCGAGTGAGCACCCCACCGAGACAACCGACACCGACCAGCCCCAAGGTGTCTAGAAGGCGCGGCTAGCCGGCGGACTCATCCTCGGCGCATTCGATGGCGTCGGCCAACAGATCCCGCCCCGCGTGCCCTACTCCGCCCTCTTACCCGCCGCTTCGGTCCTTCCGCTCTTCCTGGTGTGGCCTTTCATAGTGACACCAGGAGGAGCGGAAGGACCAAAGTGGCCACCGAGCGGGGGACGCGGCCGAAACGGGAAGGAAGCCCGGACACGAACGCGCCACGCAGACGGGGAACACACCCGGCACGACCGACGGACGGGCCACCGGGTCAATGATCGGGGGACGATGCTCGGACATCCGGGACCCTAAGCTACCGCGGTTCAAAGTCCCGCGGTCCCGCCTTCGCGCCGCACTAGGTGACGAGGTTGGAGAGGTGCTGCAGCGAGTTGTCGAGCGCCCCATGGCACCATGCTCGCATCCGTGGACGCGCGGCCGCACCCCAGTTGACCACCACGGCCGAAAGGCGACATGAGCACACCGACTGAACGTCCCACGACACCGCTGGCGGCCATGCTCGCGCGATTCTTCGAAACGAAGACCGCGGGCGACATCGACGGCACGATGTCATATTTCGCGCCCGACCTGGCCACCTACACCGACGCCACCCTCGGCTGGGACCTCGACAGCTTCCAAGCGCTTCGCGACCTCTTCATGCAGTACATGCCGGGGTGGGCGCCACCAGCGCGTTCCTACGCCACCGGGATCCTGTCAAATGACGTCAGCGCCCTCGTCCACATGGTCGACACGCCCGAGCTGTTTGGTGGGGAGCTGCGGATCCTCGCCGCCATCGACTTCCGCGACGGCAAGATCGTCCGCTGGGTCGACTACTGGGATGCCGGCCCGTACCCCGACGAGCTGTACGTCAATTTCCGCACGCCCGACGCGCAGTTCCCGCGCGACCTCAAGGACACCCAGGTTCCCACGCAGGCCACGCCCGAACTTGTCGCCGCGGCGACCGCCCTGCAGCACGCCTTCGCCGCGGGTGACCCCTCGGCGGCGGCCGAGCTGCTCCACACCGACGTCGTGTTCTCCGACATGTCGTTGCGAACGCAGCTCATCGGCCGGATCGAAACCGCCCGCTACCTCGGCCGCGCCCTCGCGGATGCGCCCTTCGGCCGGTCGAGCTCGCTCCGCCACATCGTGGGTGGGGCCGCCGGTGGTGGGTTCGAGTGGACAGCAGGGCCCGAGCACGCCGGCCTCGTCGGCATCACCGCTGTCGAGCTCGACGCCGACGGGCTCGTCACCACGCTCACCTCGGTGTACGACTCGCGGCAGGTCTTCCCAGCGCGCCTCGCGGCGCTCGCGGGCGCAGCCATCGGACACTGAAGACCCGGAGGAGCACAGCCTGCTTCCCGCGGGGCCGACACACGGCGCACCTCGAACGGGCGGGTGCAAGCGATCGACGAGCAGGGCACGCGGCCCTTGCAGGTCTCCCGTGGTGGTGGCTGTTGCGAGATCGGCTGCGGGCCGGTCATGATTCCTCAGGTCTCCTCGGCGCAGCGTGCGTCGAAACTCGAAGGGAGCCCTGTCATGACGTTCGCGCCGGTTGCGCCGACTACCCATTTCCCACCGACTCGGATCGCGAAAGACACCTTCGTAGTCCACCAGGTGCAACTCGCGCTGGGGCAGCCCTTGTTCATTTACCTCAATTCACTGGTGATCCTCGGCAACGAGCCGATGATCGTCGACACGGGTACTCCGGCGAACCGTGAGCAGTGGCAGAAGGACGTGTTCTCGCTCGTCGATCCGAAGGACGTGCGTTGGATCTTCCTGTCGCACGACGACGTCGATCACAGCGGCAACCTCGACGAGGCGATGACCGCGTGCCCGAACGCGCAGCTCGTGTGCAACTGGGCGATGGTGGAGCGGCACACGAACTGCTTCAGCTTCCCGCTTGACCGGTGCAGATGGGTCATGGACGGCGAGGCCATCGACATCGGCGACCGAACGTTGCGGGCATTGCGGCCCCCGGTGTACGACTCGCCCACGACGCGTGGGCTTTTCGACCCGACCACTGGCGTGTATTGGGCGGTCGACGCGTTCGCGACACCGTTACCGGATTCGAAGATGGGTGTCGCCGATCTCGACGGCGAGTTCTGGGATTACGGCCTCATGTTGTTCGCGCTCGGTGCGGTGAGCCCGTGGCTTTCGATCGTCGACGAAGCAAAGTACGGCCGGTCCGTCGACCGCGTCCAGAGCCTCGACATCAAGACGGTGGCGTGTTGTCACAGCCCGGTCATCGAGGGCCCGTTTATCGACCGGGCGTTCGCTCGCATTCGGCAGCTGCCGTCCCTCGACCCGCCCGCGTTGCCCGACCAATCGGCGCTCGACCAAGTCGTCGCCGCGACGTCCCAGCCACAGACCTGAGGGCCGCCACCACCCGGCCCTGACCGGGCACCCAAGGACGCCCGAGCCACCACCAGATGACCTGCCGCCCGTCGGGCACCCCGCCGCCGGGGTGACCGGCGGGGTGACCGGGCAGCCGCCGTTGGCCGGGTCGAAGGTGATGGTCACCTGACCGGGGCCGGACTGCACGCCTGTGGTCAGGCCGGTTCCGGTGGGAGTGAAGCCGGATCCGCCTCCGCCGCCAGGGCCCGTCTCGTTGTTGGGGTCGTTGCCACCACCACCGCCGCCGAAGAAGCCGCCGCCGCCGCCGCCGCCGGTGGACAGGGGGGTGGCTCCGCTGCCACCGGCTCCGCCCATACCGGAGCTGCCCGCGACGCCGGGGGGTGTGCCGCCTCCGGCCGTGCCACCGGGCGGGCTCTGCCCGCCGCCGCCGCCGCCAGCGAGGCTCCCGAGCGGGAGGCCACCGGAGACACCGTTGCCACCGGTCGCGCCACCGCCCGCGCCTCCACCTCCTGGTGTGGCCTTTCATAGTGGGCCGTAAAGGATTTGAACCTTGGACCACTCCGCGGTGCGGACTTGCACCTGTCCGGTGAACGGCGGACCTGCCACGACTCGCGGTCAGAGGGACCGCGAGTCCCCGGCTGTCGCGTGTGCCGGACCTCGCCCGTCGTGCTGGGCGCCGTCTTCCTATCCGGCAAAACGCAAAGTGACCATCACGCAGTTGCCAGAACTGGGTGTGATCTGGGCCTGACCGTTGCCCGTCACCGTGCGATGTCGCCGATCTGTTGGTTCGGCCCCCCTTGTCCGCTCGACCATGTATCTGTGGTCGGCGCTCCGATCCGCCGGCGCCGCATCAGCACAATTGAGGCGACGAGCACCCACAACAAGAACAGCAAGAACGGGAAGAACAGCGAGGCCGCGAGTTGAAGCACCGCTACCACGTATCCCGCGACGGTCAACCATCCCGGGAGCGCTCCGCTCCGGCGCGCCAGGTGGGACGCCATCCCGACAAAGAGGCCCGCGGCGAGGGCTCCGGCGACCAGCAACATGGCATAACCGATCTGGTCGAACTGTCGGGGCAAGTCTCCTCCCGCCGGGAGCGGAGTGCTACCAAACTGCTTTGCTCCCGGGATCGAGACCCTCACCATGATTGAAACCACTGCGATCACCGCAAAGATCGACCCGAAGGTAAACATCAGTCGGCCGCCTTCACCGAACTGATCCCGCAGGCTTGAAGCAAACCAGACGAACGCGAGTGCACCGAGCACCATGAGATAGGCGCCGACGATTGCGCCTGCACGATGGCCGCTGTCGTTCCACCACTGCGCCCATTGCGCAGTGTTCTTGTTGTTGCTCGGTGTCGGAATGGCACCGAACCCGGCCACGAACAGCACCACGAACGCGATGCCCATCCAGGTCCCGACACGACTGACTCTCGGGCCGCTTCCCATCGTTGCGCTCATCGCAAACCCCCCAACGCGTCGCCCTACAGATCACGCCGGGTTCTGGCCTCAGCCGGAACCCGCCGATGTCCCAAAAGGGTAGGTGAACGCAGAGTTGTCCGCCACGGGCCGTCACAGTCCCCCGAACCCTCGGAACCGTGGACCCGGCCGAGCTACACCTACGCGCTCACGACCGCGTCCGTGAGGTCGCCGTGCGCTCGAATGTTCCACGAGGCGAGCAGCTTCTCGACGGAGGCCATGACAAGGCCTGATTCTCCTTAGGGCTACCGGCAAGCCCCTATAGAGAGGACGGATCGACGTCTCCGGGCCCGTGGCTTAGCGACCGTCGAAGAAGCGGTCGTGGGCTTCGGGATCGGCTGGGAGGTCCCAGAGGTTGGTGATCTTCCCATCGGAGTCGATCGTCAAGACGTGGGCCTCTTCAATATCGAGCGTGGCGCCGTCGGTTCGGGTCGCCGTCTCATGCAGCGCGACCACCGCGTGACGATCGTCAGCGAAAACGCCATGTATGTCGAGCGCCTGGGTGCCGCCGGTCAACTCGAAGGCGCCAATCAGCGCCTTCGAGATCGCTTCGCGACCCTTGTGGTCGCCGCTGATAGGACCTTCGCCGTTGAAATGGAACACCGCATCGTCGGCGAGATCGGCAAGCGCCCCGTCCAGGTCGCCTTTGGCGAAAGCTGCGTACGCGTCACGCACGCGTGCCTCGTTCGGATGTTGAGCCATCGTGCCCCCCTCGTTTCCGCGGTTTCATTCCTCCCGCGGCGCCTGATCGTAGGGCAGAGCAGCTCCGACCCGCTACAGGGCCCAGCTCGCGCTGGACGTCTCGGCGCCGCGCAGCAAGCCATGCGCAGGCTGCCACACAATCTGGCGTCTCGGGCTTGGTGTCCCGGACCCCTACACCGAGTCGGCGATCTAGACAGAGGAAGCAGGACCGATCGGTGTCCCAGAAACCCGGCGCCGACACAAGCGGCTCGCACTGCCCCCGAACGCCGGCCTTGCGTCGCACGGTGACGGCTAGCGCTGTCGGCTGCGGACCACTTTCAGAGAAGAAGTTGGAGAGTCGCTACCTTGGCGCCAGAGGGCGGGCGAAGCTCAGTTCGTGGCCGTCTGGGTCGTGGATGTGGAAGTAGCGCTCGCCCCACGGTGCGTTCGTAGGTGAGGTTTCCGGATCGAACCCGGCCGTGAGAACGCGTTGGTACATCGCGTCCACGTCGTCGACCCACAACACGACTCGACCCCAGACGGCCCGTGCGGGCGGGCCGACTGCGTCGAGCTGCAGGTTGAGGTAGCCGGCGCCGACCCGGAAGCTTGTGAACGGCGCGTCCGGTCCTCCGTAGAGCAGATGGAATCCGAGCGCTTGGTAGAACGCCACGGCCTCAAACATGTCGACGGTCAGCAGCGTTACCGCGCTGATGCTCTCGACCGGCTCTCGTTGCGCCTCCACGCTGGCCAGCCTTGCAGCAAGACGGCGAGGCCAGGGTGCCGGCGACATCGCGCATTCGCTCGCAACCAAAAGGCAAAGGCTCATCGTGGTGAGGTGCCCCGATCGCCGGGAGTGTGCTGGGTCCGCCTCGCGTTTGGTGTGGGGTAGTGAAGGCTGCAAGCCATCTGCTCGTCGCCGCTCGCTGACGGGTACTGGCGTCGACACTCGCGCTACTGGGCGTGCTCAACCCGTCTGGCCATCAGGGGGGAGCGAGGCCTCCCACATCCACGAACTCAGCCAAGGTTGGGGTACCGAACATCTCATCGGGGCTCTCCTGCCAGTCGCGATCAGATCGGATGCCCTCGGAAATGATCACGAAGTTCGTGCGATCGTCCCAGCGTGGGGAGCGGCTCTGTGGCCACGCTGGCCACCGGGAGGGCCCCGCGTTGCGGGCCTCGGCGCCACGCAAACGCTGGCGTCGTCTGGTGGCCAACTCGCGACCTGCCGAACCGCGAGCCGGATCCGACTCGCGGTCTCTTAGACCGCGAGTCGCCTGGCTGGTGCCGCCGGCGAGGGCAGAACGGTCACGCCGAGCGGGTCGGCGCTCCGGCCTCGCGCCGGCCCGATGGCACCCCGCGGCGACTCGCCCCGAGGGCCTGCCGGTGCGAAGCGAGCCGACGCACCGGCCCAGAGGGAGTCAGGAGCTGTTGAGTTTGAGCGTGCCCGTCATCGTCACCTCGTCGAACTCGCTGAGGAGTGGGTAGGCGGTGACGCGCCAGCTCCCTGAGATGGGGATGGCGAAGCTCGTCGCGAGGTAGTCACCCGTCGCGATCCGGCTCATCGGCACGGCGATCGGGGCGATGTTCTTGCTCGGCAGGTCGAGCGTGAGCCGCAGACCCTGGAAGTCCTCGGGTGTGCCGCCTGGGCCTTCAGTCGTCACGCGCACGTCGTTCTGCCCCGGCTTCGCGGGCGTCACAGTCACCTCCACACGAGCCTGGGACGACTTCATGGCCACGGTCACCTGGCCTCCTTGCGTCGCCGCACTGACGGCTGCGGCCTTCCGGGCTGGCGGGGCGTTTACGAGTAGCGCGGTGACTGCGAGGACCGCTGCTCCGATTCCGACCTCGACCCAGACGGACAGGCGGAGCCGACGGATGTGTTGCGTCTCGGCGGGCTCCACGTCCTGCGTGGGGAGGTCGTCATCCGAGCCACCGGCGACGACCGCGGCGCGGCGAGTCCTGCCGCGCCGCGGTGGGGGCGCGAGCTGGAGGACGATCTCCCGTCCGAACGCCGCGAGCGGGAGCATGAAGGAGAAGACGAGCACCTTGACGATGAGCAGACGTCCGTAGTCGGTGCTGCGCAGCTCGGCGAGCCCGCCGATCTGTCGGTAGGCCTGGAAGACACCCGTCGCGACGATAACTGTGAGGCACACCGCGGCGACCCGCGACCATCGCGGGAGCACGGCGCGGAGTTCTCCGAGATCCCGTCTGGGGAGGAGGACCGCGGCGAGCACCAAGAGGCCACCGAGCCACACCGCCATGGCGAGGACGTGTAGCGCATCGGCGCCGACGGCCCAGGCGATCCACCGGCCGGTTACGGCATGCGCGGCGAGCCCCGGTGTCGCCGCCAACAGCAGCGCCACCGCGGCGAACAGCACGCCGCGAGCCGACCGAGCGTCGGTCGCATGCGCCCGGTTGCCGAACAGCGACCGCAGCAGTGGGACCGCGAGGAGGAGGAGCAGTATTCGGGCTGCTGCGAGCTCACCGAAGCGAACGCCGAACGTATCCCCGATCAGCGAGAGACGGGTGGTGCTGGAGATGCTGAGCCCTGCCGCGTACGGGCCGTACAGTCCGAAGCTGACGACGGTCGCGATGAGCAGCGCGGTCCAGCCGCCCCAAACCAGCCGGCGGGCTCGCCGCGAGTGTCGTGCCGCCGGCCAGACCATCAGCCCGAAGCTGGCGGCGCCGAGGAACAAGGCGAGACCGGCGAACACGAGCCAGCGCGCCGCGCCGTAGAGGACCCCGACGAGTTGGTCACCGGCTTGCGACCCGAGGAGCCGTTGCGCGAGATGGACGACCGCCGAGCTCGTGGCATTGGCTGTCGTTCCGATCTGGAACGTGAAGGCACCGCCGACGGGATGCGTGTCAGACGACGTCACCCGCCAGGTGACCACGAACGCGCCGCTCTTGAGGCGGGGGAGTGGCAGCCGGACGGTCGCGCCGGAGACCTCGACGCGGCCGTTGTCAACGCGTGTGCCGTCGCCGCTGTAGACACGGATGGCGCCGAGCGCGGCGCTCACCGTCGAATCGAAGTTGAGGGTGATCGCCGACGGCGACTGCTGAAGCACAGCACCCGGTGCCGGGTCGGTTTGGAGCAGCGTCGCGTGCGCCCACGCCGGCGACGCCGCGCTGAAGACCAGAAACAGGGCGAGCCCGACGACACCGGTGATGCGCCCTGGACGCAGGGCGCGACCAAGTGTCATGTGCCCTGGCAGAACCCGGCCTTGTCCGTGTTGAACGTGCCGTCGGCGCAGCGAAGGTCCGGATTGCTATGTGAGAAGACGCCCTGAGGGCTCTCCCATCCGGGCACGACCCAGGCGTGCACCATCCACCCCGTCACGCTGAGGTAAGAGCCGTGCACGGTCGCGCATTGCGCCTCGGTGACGTCGGCGTCCGCCGGCAGCGGCACGCTGATCCCAGCCGCTGAGTACTGCACGCAAACGCCGTGGTGTCGATGCCAGTGGTCGTTGGGCCCGGCGAATCCCTCCGGTGCCTGCGGCGTCATCGCGTAATACATCAATCCCACGACGTGCGACGTCGGGCTCGTGCCGTCGTAGATCAGCGCTTCGGGATGGTCGACGGCGACCGGTCCGGGTCCGCTCAGTCCCGAATAGGAGACGTAGTGGGCGCCGGTGCCAGGAGCGAAGCCGCCGGCGAGGTGATAGCCGGCCTGGACGGCGTCGGTCACCGTCGGGTACCGGAGGGCGAACACCCGAGCTTCGGTCAGCTGCGCGGCGACCTGGGCCCTCGTCGCGGCGTCGAGCGGCAGGTCGGGTTGGTTCTCCACAAGCTCGTCGGGGTTGCGGACACCCGTACCCGCGACCCCGGTGTTCACCTGCGCTGCTGCCGTTGCGGCCGGTGGCTGCACGGTCGTGCCCGGGTTGGCGAGGAGAATGCTGGCGGCACCGGCAACGAAGCCAGCGATCAGGACTGCGAGCCACCGCATCTTCAGCTCCCTCCCCCGTCGGTCGGTGAACCGACCTGGCGTCGAGCGTAGTGGTGCCGAAGCGTCCAGTCAGCCGTGCGCGTGAGCCGCGTCACGTCGGTACCGCGGTCGCGACCCTGGCTAGCCGTTGATGTTGCCGACGACACCACCGAGGTCTGGATGCTCGGCGCTGAAGATGCCCCACGAGCTGGGCCATCCATCGACGACCCAGGCGTGCATCATCCACAAGGAGCCAAGCTCGATCTTCGCTCCGCCACGGGCCGCGCATTCTGCGGGGCTGGTGCTCTCCGCTCCGACGACTACGCCACCGCGAATGCACAACCCGCCGTTCAGGTTGTGCTGGTGCCAGATGTCGTTCGGCCCAGCGAAGCCTTCGGGTGGCGCGGCGCCGGAGAGCGCCGCGTAGCTGAGCCCGACGATCTGTGCGTCTGGGGTTGTACCAGAGTAAAGGAGCATCGCTGGGTGCGCTGGATCGAAGGAGCCGAGGTAGGCAGGGTTGATGTAGTGCGCGCCGATGCAGGGCACGTACGTCGTTGTCATGTAGTACCCGGCTGCCTCGGCTGTCTGAACGGTGGGGAACTGCAGCGTCACAGCGTGAGCCGTGGCCAGTTGCTGGGCAAGCAGGTTCCGCGTGGCGGCGTCGGTGATTGCCGTCCACGGGAACGGTCCGCGATGCCCGTGCTCGGTCTGGCCGGCGGACGTCGGTGGACCGGAGCGTTCGCATGGCGTCGTTCCGGTGAGCCCCGCGCTGGTTCCGTCGTGTACATGACCCGACGAGCTCCCGACCGCGTTGACCGCGGTGAGCGAAGCTTGAGAGGCCTGCGGCGACGATCCCGGGTTCGCCAGGAGGACCGCACCACCGCCGAGCGCAACGCCGAGGACAAGCATCGAAAGTAGGCGCAGAATCACGACACCCCCATTTGCAACTCAGGCGAGGCTAGCCCGACGTCATGGGGTAGCCCTCGACCCTCAAGTCAGACCTCCGCAGGCCGGCTCTCATGAGTCCCGTTGCTCCCCGACTCGCGATCTGTTCATTCGGGAGTCGCCGAATCTGCGTCAGTGGTGTCTCGCGTGGAAAGTGCTCGAACCTGAAGGACGACCGCGTCCGGAACCCGTGGCTGCTGGGCTGATTGACGTCAGAGGCCGCCGTCTTGTCCGAGACGCCGTATTAGCTCTGCGCTGTTGGTTCGAGCAGGACGAGGGGGATCTCGCGGTCGGTCTTCGTCTGGTAATTCGCGTATCCCTTGTACTTGGCCATGACCTGGGACCACATCGCAGCTCGCTCCTCAGCGGTAGCGATTCGCGCACGCATTCGTCGCTTGGGCTGACCGGCGAACGCAGCGTCGACGTCGGGATGGTCACGAAGGTTGAGGAACCACGCGGGATGGTGGTCGTCGCCGCCTCGAGACGCGACGATCACGATGGCGTCTCCTTGCTGGAGGGGCGAGGTCAGCATCACCGTGCGAGGCTCCCCGCTCTTGCGCCCCGTGGTCGTCAGCTCGACGACTGGCATGCCGCCGGCCCTCCACCCGAGCCGGCCGCCGCTCACCGCGAGGACTCCCCGGTGGATGGCATTCATGGTCTTCAGTTGGAAATCGCTCGGCATGCGACGGACCATAGAGGAGCGACGCGCTCTGTGCGAGCA
>DATDGU010000056.1:0-4819 GCA_036521915.1 Acidimicrobiia bacterium
TTCCTCTCGAACGGCCCCGGGGATCCCGCCGGCGTCGTCGACGCGGCCCCGATCGTCGAGGCGCTGCTCGGCGCCGTCCCGATCTTCGGGATCTGCCTCGGCCACCAGATCCTCGGGCGCGCCGTCGGCGCCGGGACCCGCAAGCTCGCGTTCGGCCACCACGGGGCGAACCACCCGGTGCGCCACGAGACGACCGGCAAGGTCGAGATCACCAGCCAGAACCACAACTACGCAGTCGAGCTCGACGCCGACGGGACCACGCGCCGCACCCACGTGAACCTCAACGACGGGGTGTGCGAGGGCCTCACCGTCCCGGCGGCCCGCGCCTTCTCCGTCCAGTACCACCCGGAGGCGGGGCCGGGCCCTCACGACGCCGCCTACCTCTTCGACGAGTTCACGGCCGTGATGGCCGGGGCACGGTAGGCATGCCCCGGCGCGACGACCTGCACACGATCCTGCTGCTCGGCAGCGGGCCGATCGTGATCGGCCAGGCCTGCGAGTTCGACTACTCGGGCACCCAAGCCTGCCGGGTCCTGCGCGCCGACGGCTACCGCGTCGTGCTCGTCAACTCGAACCCGGCGACGATCATGACCGACCCCGAGTTCGCCGACGCGACCTACATCGAGCCGCTCGACGTGGAGACGGTCGAGCAGGTCATCGCCGCCGAGCGACCCGACGCGCTGCTCCCCACCCTCGGCGGCCAGACCGCGCTGAACCTCGCCGTCGGGCTCGCCGACGCCGGCGTCCTCGAGCGCTACGGCGTCACCCTCATCGGGGCGAACGTCGAGGCCATCCACACCGCCGAGGACCGGTCGCGCTTCAAGGCCGCGATGCAAGAGATCGGCCTCGGGGTGCCCCGCTCCGGCCTCGCGTACGGCGTCGAGGAGGCGGTCACCGTCGCGTCCGACGTCGGCTACCCGGTCGTCGTGCGCCCGTCCTTCATCCTCGGCGGCGGCGGCACCGGCTTCGCCGTCGACGACGACACGATGCGCGAGATCGCCGAGCGGGGCCTCGCCGCCAGCCCGGTGGGGGAGATCCTCGTCGAGCGGTCGGTGCGGGGCTGGAAGGAGTTCGAGCTCGAGGTCATGCGCGACCAGGCGGACAACGCCGTCGTGGTCTGCTCCATCGAGAACCTCGACCCGATGGGAGTGCACACCGGCGACTCCATCACGGTCGCGCCGGCCCAGACCCTCACCGACGTCGAGTACCAGCGGATGCGCGACGCGGCGTTCGCCTGCATCCGCCGCATCGGCGTCGACACCGGCGGCTCCAACATCCAGTTCGCCGTCGACCCCACGACCGGGGAGCAGGTCGTCATCGAGATGAACCCCCGCGTGTCGCGCTCGAGCGCCCTGGCCAGCAAGGCGACCGGGTTCCCGATCGCCAAGATCGCGGCCCGCCTGGCCGTCGGCTACCGCCTCGACGAGATCCCCAACGACATCACCGGCGAGACCCCGGCGTCGTTCGAGCCGACGATCGACTACGTCGTCACGAAGGTGCCCCGCTGGGCGTTCGAGAAGCTGCCCGGCACCTCGTCGACGCTCACGACCCAGATGCAGTCGGTCGGCGAGGTGATGGCCATCGGCCGCACCTTCCCCGAGTCGCTCCAGAAGGCGATGCGCGGCCTCGAGATGGGCCGCGCCGGTGTGAACGCCGACCCGGCCGAGCGGGCCCTCGACGCGCTCGACACCGACGAGCTCGTGCGGCGCACCGCCACCCCGACCCCCGATCGGATCTTCCTGCTCGAGGCGGCCCTGCGCCGCGGCGTGTCGGTGGCGCGCCTCCACGAGGTGAGCGCGATCGACCCGTGGTTCCTCGACCAGCTCGCCCGCCTCCCCGCCAGCCGCCACGACCTCACCGGCCGCCGCCCCGAGGCGCTTACCCGGCGCGAGTGGCGCGCGGTGAAGCGCCTGGGCTGGAGCGACGCCCAGCTCGCCTACTGCTGGGACACCGACGTCGACGCCGTGCGCCGGGCCCGCCTGGCCGCCGGCTGCGCCGTCACCTACAAGACCGTCGACACGTGCGCCGCCGAGTTCGCGGCCGCCACCCCGTACCACTACGGCACCTACGAGGACGAGGACGAGCTCACCGCGCCGCAGAAGCCGGCGGTGGTGATCCTCGGCAGCGGGCCGAACCGCATCGGCCAGGGCGTCGAGTTCGACTACTGCTGCGTCCACGCCGCGTTCGCGCTCTCGGCCGCCGGCTACGAGACCGTGATGGTGAACTGCAACCCCGAGACCGTCTCGACCGACTACGACACGAGCGACCGGCTCTTCTTCGAGCCGCTCTTCGACGAGGACGTCCTCCACATCTGCGACCGGCTGCGCGCCGCTGGCCAGCTCACCGGCGTGATCGTCAGCCTCGGCGGCCAGACCCCCCTGAAGCTCGCCCGCACCCTCGAGGCCGCCGACATCCCGGTGCTCGGCACCAGCCCGACATCGATCGACCGGGCCGAGGACCGCGAGCAGTTCAACGCCCTCTGCGCCGCGCTCGGCGTCCCCCAGCCCCCAGGCGGGACGGCGATCGACGCCGCCGCGGCGCGTGGCGTCGCGGCCACGGTCGGCTACCCCGTGCTCGTCCGCCCCTCGTACGTGCTCGGCGGCCGCGCCATGCGCATCGTCTACGACGACGACGCGCTCGACGACGCGATGGCCGAGCTGGCCGCGACGGGCAGCCTCGGTCGCGAAGGCGGGCTCTCGGCCGAGCGGCCGGCGCTCATCGACCAGTTCCTCGAGGACGCCGTCGAGGTCGACGTCGACGCCCTCCGCGACGCGACCGGCGACGTCTTCGTCGGCGGGATCCTCGAGCACATCGAGCAGGCCGGCGTGCACTC
Organism: Acidimicrobiia bacterium; assembly: GCA_036521915.1. GTDB lineage: Bacteria > Actinomycetota > Acidimicrobiia > IMCC26256 > PALSA-555 > PALSA-555. Next base: position 2,834 of record DATDGU010000056.1, read on the forward strand.
CGGCGACTCCGCGTGCGCCATCCCACCCCCGACCCTCTCGGGCACCGTGCTCGCCACCATCGAGGCCCACACCCGCGCCCTCGCCGACGCGCTCGACGTCCGCGGCCTGCTCAACGTGCAGTTCGCGGTCAAGGACGGCGAGGTCTCGGTCATCGAGGCGAACCCCCGCGCCAGCCGCACGGTGCCGTTCGTCAGCAAGGCGACGAGCGTGCCGCTCGCCAAGCTCGCGGCCCGCGTCGTCGTCGGGGCCACGCTCGACACGCTGCGCGCCGAAGGGCTGCTCCGCCCCATCCCGGGCCTCGGCCACGTCGCCGTGAAGGAGGCGGTGCTGCCCTTCGACCGCTTCCCGGAGCTCGACACCGTCCTCGGACCCGAAATGCGCTCCACCGGCGAGGTGATGGGCATCGACCGCTCCTTCGGGCTGGCGTTCGCCAAGAGCCAGGCCGGCGCCGGGAACCGCCTCCCCGCGGCCGGCACCGTCTTCCTCTCACTGGCCGACCGCGACAAGGCGCGGGGGCGCATCGCGGCGCGGCGCTTCGCCGAGCTCGGCTTCCGCCTCGCCGCCACCGCCGGCACCGCGGCGTCACTCGAAGCCGCCGGGCTACGCGTCGACACCGTCGTCTCGAAGGTGGGGGAGCGCCGGTCCGACGCGATCGACGCGGTCGAGCTCATCTCGTCGGGCAAGGTCGACCTGGTCGTCAACACGCCGCATGGCCGCGGCCCCCGCGCCGACGGGGACCGGATCCGGCGCGCCGCGACCCGCCACCGGGTCGCGTGCATCACCACCGTCGCCGCCGCGTCGGCCGCCGCCGCGGGGATCGCGGAGCGCGCCGCGCACGAGCCGCAGGTGCGTGCCCTCCAGGACCACTACCGGCAGGCGCAGCTGCGCCTCGACGTCTGAGGTGGCGACCGACCTCGCCGTGCGGCTCGGCGCGGTCGAGCTGGCAAACCCGATCGTCGCGGCGTCGGGGACCTTCGGGCACGCCGACGAGCTCGCGTCGCTCTGCGACCCGTCCCGCCTCGGCGCGGTCACCGCGAAGTCCCAAGCGCCCTATCCGTGGGCGGGGAACCCGCCACCCCGCCTCGCGCCCGCCGGCACCGGGCTCGTCAACTCGGTCGGCCTGCAGGGTCCGGGCCTCGACGAGTGGATCCGCCACGACCTGCCGGCGCTGTGCGCGCGCGGCGCGACGGTGATCGCCTCGCTCTGGGGCCGCAGCGTCGACGACTTCGGCGCCGGCGCGTCCCGGCTCGCGTCGGTGCGCGGCGAGCTCGCCGCCGTCGAGGTGAACGTGAGCTGCCCAAACCTCGCGGCCCACGGCCGGCCGTTCGCGCACGACGCGGCGCAGACGGGCGCCGCCGTCGGCGCGGTGACCGCCGCCGGCCTCGGCCTGCCGGTCCTCGCCAAACTGGCGCCCGACGTCACCGACCTCCCGGCGATCGCCGCCGCGGCGCTCGACGCCGGCGCGGACGGCCTCACGCTCGTGAACACGGCGCGGGCCCTCGTCGTCGACGCCGCCACCCGCCGGCCGGTCCTCGGCGCCGGCCCGGGCGGGCTGTCCGGCCCGCCGCTGAAGCCCGTCGCCCTCCGCGCCGTTGCCGAGGTCGCGACGGTCCATCCGGGCGTCCCCATCGTGGGCACCGGTGGCGTCACCACCGGCCTCGACGCGGTCGAGATGCTCCTCGCCGGCGCCACCGCCGTCGGTGTCGGCACCGCGACGTTCGCCGACCCGCGCGCGACGCTGCGCATCCTCGCCGAGCTCGAGCGCTGGTGCGCCCATCACGGCGTGGCGCGCGTCACCGACCTGACCGGGGCCCTGCGCCCCCCCGACCGTGAGGAGCCGTCATGAGCGACGCCCGCGACCACCTCGTCCTGCCCCTCGACGTCCCCGACCTCGCCGTCGCGCGAGCCCGCGCCCAGGCGCTCGCCCCCTGGTACGCGACGGCGAAGGTCGGCTACGAGCTGTGGGCGGCCGCCGGCCCCGCGGC
>DATDGU010000057.1:0-2179 GCA_036521915.1 Acidimicrobiia bacterium
GGTGCACGTTCAGCAGGCCGCGCGGCACGGCGTGGAGGAGCGACTCGGGGAGCAGCTGGCCGAACGCGGCGACGACCCCGACCTCGACCCCGCGCGCGACGAGCTCGTCGGTGATCTCCCGCGCCTTCGTGGGGGTCCGCACGGGGAGGTCCCAGCGGGTCGCCGCGGCCTGCACCGGGCTCGGCTGGACGTCCGTGCCGCGGCCGCGGCGACGCTCGGGCTGGGTGACGACGAGCGCGACGTCGTGCGCGTCCCGCAGCGCCTGGAGCACCGGCACGGCGGGGGCGGGCGTGCCGAAGAAGGCGACCCGCAGGCCGGGTCGGTCAGAGGCGGTGGTCGCCCCCGTTGGGACGGGCGTCGAAGTCGCGGGTCCGCAGCTCGCGCAAGGCCGCCTTGCGGGTCTCGGGGTCGACGCGGTCGATCACGAGGATGCCGTCGAGGTGGTCGACCTCGTGCTGGATCATGCGGCCCATGAGCTCGTCGCCCTCGAGGACGATCTCGTGGCCGTCGAGGTCGAGCCCCCGGACGGTGACGCGGTTCGGGCGGACGAGCTCGAAGGCGAGGCCCGGCACGGACAGGCAGCCCTCCTCGTAGCTCCACTCCCCGTCCATCTGGACGATCTCGGGGTTCACGATCACGCCGGGGCCGGGCGCGGCCGCGCCCCGCTCGATGAGCTCCTCGACGTCGTAGGTGTAGAGGCGCTTCTGGACGCCGACCTGGGGGGCGGCGAGGCCGACGCCGCGAGCGTCGTGCATCGTGGCGCGCATCGCGTCGACGAGACGGACGAGGTCCCCGTCGAGCTCGGTGACTTCGCGCGCGCGCTCGCGCAGCACCGGGTCACCGAAGGTGCGGATGTCGAACGCCGTCACCACGCCAGGCTACCAGTGGCCTTCGCGGCTACTCCCGTTGCGGGTCGACGTCGACGCGCAGCCGACCGATCGCACGCGCCGCGGTGAGGTCCGCGGCGGCGAAGCCGTCGGCGAGGACGGTGGACGAGGTGGCGCGCACGAGGGCGCGCCCGTCCACCGGCCCGAGCACCTCGAGGGGTGGGGCGAGCGCGCCGATCGCCGCGTCCACCGCGCCCGGATCGCCGCTCAGCGCCGCGAGTCCCCCGAACGGCGGGAGCGCGAGGGCAGCCCGACGCGCCGCCTCCTCGTGCACGAGCGGCATCGTGTCGCCGCGCTCCGCCGCGAGGAGGACGGCGTGGTCGGGGACGCGCGTCTGGACGAGCAGCCGTCCGCCGGCGTGCCGGTCGCCAAGCAGCCGGGCGGCGCGCACGAGCAGCCACAGCGCCTGCTCGGCGGCGCGGAACCGGGGAGCGAGCAGCTCCTGGTCGAAGTCGAGGAACGCGACGAGGCGGACGGACGCGGCGCTGCCCCGTGTCTGGTGCAGCGCGGCCTCGGTGCCGACCACGACGGGCGCGTCGGGGTCGGCGTCGCTGCCCGTCTCGGCGACGCTCACCGGCACTCGTGGGAGCAGCGCGGCGAGGTCGTCGCGCAGGCGCCGCACCCCCGGACGGGCGACCCGCAGCCGTGCCGCGCCGCACGCCAGGCACACCGGGGCACGAGCGCCGTCGCCGCGCGGGCACACCAGGCCAGCGTCGGTTTCGGTGACGGCCGCGCCGCAGTGCTCGCAGCGCGCCGGGGTCCCGCACTGTCGGCAGACGAGCAGCCGGGCCCGACCCCGGCGGTTGAGGACGCACACCGCTCGACCGCCCGCGCCAAGCGTCTGGTGCAGCGCGTCGGCGAGCCGCTCGCCGAGGAGGCCGAGCCCGGGCGGCTCGCTGCGGCGGTCGACGAGCTCGAGGCGGGGCCAGCCACCACGCGCGGTGACGGGCGGGAGCGAGACCGGCTCGCCGAGCCCGGTCAACGCCTCGACGGTCGGCGCCGGCGTGACGATCGTGGCGACGGCCTCCGTGCGGCGCGCCCGCTCGAGGAGGAGGTCGCGCGCCCGCCAGGTCGGGGCGCGCTCCTCGACGAGCGCGTCGTCGGCGTCGTCGAGGACGACGGCCGCGCCGAGGTCGGGCACGGGCGCGAGCACGGCGACGCGGCCGCCGATCACGACGCACGCGCCGCGCCGCGCCGCGTCCCAGGCGGCGGTGCGGGCGGCGTCGGGCGCATCCCCGGCGACCTCGACGGCGAGCCGACCGGTCGCCTCGACGGCGGCGACGAGCGCGGCG
>DATDGU010000058.1:0-5688 GCA_036521915.1 Acidimicrobiia bacterium
CCTCGATCAGGTACCCCTCGGTCACCCCGAACACGAAGTCACCGGTGGCCGGGTCGACCTGGCCGCCGCCGAGCGCGACGCAGTAGAGACCGTGCGAGGTGCCGGCGATGATCGCGTCGGGGTCCTCGTCGCCGGCGAGCAGCAGCGTGTTCGTCATGCGGACGAGCGGGAGGTGCTGGTAGCTCTCGCGCCGGCCGTTGCCCGTGCTCGCGCGGTTCTCCTTGCGCGCCCGGAGCCAATCGAACATGTAGTCGGTGAGCTGGCCGTCGTCGATGAGCGTGGTGCGGCGGGCCGGCGCGCCCTCGTCGTCGATGGCGTAGGTGCCCCACTCCCGCGGGTACGCGCCGTCGTCGACGAGCGTCACGCCGGGTGCCGCGACCTGCTCACCCATCCGGCCGCGGAACACAGACGCGTCGCGGTCGACGAGGTCGGCCTCGAGGCCGTGCCCGCAGGCCTCGTGGAACAAGACGCCGCCCGCGCCACGGCGCAGCACCACCGGCATCGGGCCCGACGGCGCCGGCTGGGCGGCGAGCATGGTGAGCGCCCGGTCCGCCGCCGTCGCCGCGACGTCCTCGGGTGCCACCTCGTCGAAGAGCTCGAACCCGACGGTGCGTCCCGGCGCCTCGGTCCCGGTCCGCCGTCCCGTGTCGCCGACGGCGACGCAGCTCACCGAGAGCCGCGTGCGGACCTGCTCGTCCTCGACGAGCAGCCCGTCGGAGTTCGCGACGAGAATCCGCCGCCGCCCGTCGGCGTACGCCGCGCTGACCTGCTGCACCGCGCTCCCGCGAGCGCGCGCCGCGGCGTCCGCCCGCTCCAGCACCTCGATCTTGCTCTGCTTGGCGACCGTGGCGGGTGGCACCGCGATGGCGGGCGTGTTCACCGACGTGCGCTCGAGGCGAACCACGCGGGTGTCCTCGGCCGCGCCGCGCGCCGCGGCGGCTGCGGCGCTCGCGGCATCGCGCAGGCCGGCCTCGCTGAGGTCGGCGGTGTGGGCATAGCCGGTCGACTCGCCCCGCACCACGCGGATGCCCGCGCCCTTCCGGTGACCGGAGACCAGGTCCTCGACCCGGCCGTCGTCGAAGGTGACGTTCGACGAGGCGCGGTCCTCGGCGAACACCTCGGCGAAGTCACCACCGGAGCGCAGCGCGACGCCGAGCGTCCGGGTCAACACGTCGGGGTCGAGCACGCAAGGGTTAGGGTAGGCGAATGCCGCTGCGCCCCGGCCTGAGCGCCTGCGCGACGATGGCGGTCACCACCGCCGACACCGCGGTGGCGTTGCGCAGCGGCGACGTGGAGGTGCTCGGCACCCCGCGCGTCGTCTCCCTCGCCGAGGAGGCGTCGGTCCGCGCGGTGCAAGACGAGCTCGCCGACGGCACGACGAGCGTCGGGTACCGCGTCCAGCTCGACCATCTCGCGCCCACCGCGGTCGGGGGCGAGGTGCGCGCCGAGGCGACCCTCGAGACGATCGAAAGCCGACGTCTCACGTTTCGCGTCGCGGTGTCGGACGCCCACGGGCTCGTCGCCGCCGGTCGCGTCACGCGGGTCGTCGTCGACCGAGCCCGGTTCCTCGAGTCGGCGGCCGGCGGATGACCGAGCGGCCACCTGACCAGCCGGGCTGGGCCGCACCCGGTCCGCCGCCGCCGCCCCCCGCCGGTGGGGGCTGGATCCCGGACCTGACCGTCCCGTCCGACGCGACGCGGGGCTACGCCGCGCCGCCGGTGGTGGTCGGCCAGCCGCCGCGGCGCCGCCGCGGCTGGCTCGTCGTGCTGCTCAGCGTCCTCGGGTTCACGCTGGCGTGCCTCATCGTCGGCACGGTGCTCTTCGTCACCCGCACGCTGCCGCCCTACAACGGGGCCCACGACTTCCTGAACGACCTGAATCACGGCAACTCCGACGCCGCGACCAGCCGCCTGTGCGACGCGGACACCAGCGACCCGACCACGGCAATCCAGAACGTCGCGGCGAACTTCCAGAACGGCAAGTCCTTCAGCGTCAACCCGCTGAACGTCGACCGCAGCGGGAACAGCGCCACGGTGGGCTACACGATCACCTCGAACGATGGCTCATCGCACACGTTCCATCTCACCGTCGTGGACGAGAACGGCTCCTGGAAGGCCTGCCCGTAGCTCAGCCGAGGTTGCTGCGGCGCGGATAGGCGTCGCCGGGATCCGTGAGCACGTTCACGAGCGAGGGTCCGGGTTCGCCGAGGGCGCGGTCGATCGCCGGACCGAGCTCGTCGGGTGTCCGGACGAGCTCGCCGTGGACGCCGAGCGCACCGGCCACCTCGTCGTAGCGTGTCTCCGGCGCGAGGTCGGCGACGAGGTCCTCGCCGAAGAGGAGGCGCATCGGGTGCTTCTCGAGGCCCCAGATCCCGTTGTTGCCGACGATCGCGGTGACGCCGGCGTGATGGCGGGCGAGGGTGTCGAGGTCCCCGAGCGTGAAGCCGAGCGCGCCGTCCCCGAAGAGCGCGACGACCTGACGATCGGGGTGGGCCAGTGCCGCGGCGAGCGCGTAGCCCATGCCGACGCCGAGACACCCGTAGGGGCCGGGCCCGAGGAAGCACCCCGGCGTGTAGGTGTCGACGTAGCGGCCGGCGTACGACACGAAGTCCCCGCCGTCGCCGACGACGATCGCGTCGCGGTCGAGACGGGGCGCGAGCTCGCCGTAGACCCGCACCGGGTCGATCGGCGTCGTCGTCGCGTGGAGGCGCGGCTCGTCGGCGGCGCGGCGGACCCGTTCCTCGTCACGCAGTGCCGCCACCCACTCGTCGCGCGCCTGTCGGGCGGCGACATCGCTCGGCGTCGTCGTCGCGAGCGTCGCGAACACGCGCCGCAGGTCACCCGCGACCGCACCGGCCAGGTCGACGTGGCGGGCCAGCGTGTCCGGCGAGTCCGCGAGGTGCACGACTGCGGCGTCGGCGAACGCCCCGAACCCCAGGCGGAAGTCGAGCGGCGTGCCGGCGACGACGACGAGGTCGGCCCGCTCGAACGCCGTGCCGCGCGCGCGCGAGAACGCGAGCTCGTGGTCGGCCGGGAGCAGGCCGCGGGCGAGGTCGTTCACGAAGACGGGCAGGCGCAGCTCCGTCGCGACGGCGCGGACCTCCTCGTCCGCGCCTGCCCAGTACACGTCGCCTCCGAGGAACAGGACCGGTCGGCGGGCCCGTCCGATGAGCCGGGCGACGCCGGCCACGGCGTCGGGGTCCGGGTCGGCGCCCGGCAGGGTCCCGGCAGGCGGCGCCGCGGGGAGCGGCGCGTCGGTCGGACCCCACGCGTCGAGCGGCACGTCGACGAAGGCGGGACCGCGGTGCGGCGTGCGCGCCGCGGTCAGCGCGGCGTCGAGCTCGCCGGCGACGGCCGACGCGCTCGTGGCCGTCGCGGCGCGCTTCGTGATCGATGCGACGATCGGGATGTGGTCGAGCTCCTGGAGTGACCCGGCGCCCCATCGGCCCTGCGGCGCGCGTCCCCCGACCACGACGACCGGCGACCCGTTCAGGTGCGCGGTCGTGAGCGCGCTGACCCCGTTCGTGACGCCGGGCCCGGCCGTCAACGCGGCCGCGCCGACGCCGCGCGTCACCTTCGCCCATCCCTCCGCGGCGAAGCCGGCGGTCTGCTCGTGGCGCGTGTCGACGAGCCGGACGTCCGCGCCGCGCGCGGCGTAATAGAGGGGCCAGAGGTGGCCGCCGTTCAGGGTGAACAACGTGTCGACGCCGTGCGCGGCGAGCGTGCGCGCCGCCTGATATCCCGCGTCGGGGCTCACGCCACGGCGGCGCGCGCCGCGAGGAACCGCTCGACCGCCGCGAACCAGGCCTCGGGGTTCTCGAACTGTGGCGAGTGCCCGGCGTCACGCACGACGACGAGCGTCCCACCGGGGATGGTCGCGGCCATGGCGCGCGACGCGTCGAGGAAGACCTCGTCCTGCTCGCCGACGATCACGAGCGTCGGGCAGCGCACGGCGCGCAGCGCCTCGAGCTGGTCGGGCTGGCGGACGATCTCGGTGGCGAGCGCGATCCACATGTCCCGGCTCAGTGCCGCCCACTTGCGCTCGCCGAACTCGCGGTAGCCGGGACGGGTGGCGAGGAGGCGCTCGTGTGCCGGTGTGCCGAGCGGGCTCACCTCGTCCTGCACCGCCTTCAGCACGGCCATCCCGTCGGTGCGCGCGATCTCGGCGCCGACGTCGACCGTCGCCGGGTCCAGGGTGGGGGGCGGACCGGCGCCGGTGTCCATGAGGACGAGGGCGTCGACCCGCTCGGGGTGGCCGAGCACGACGCGGCGGGCGACCATCCCGCCCATCGAGTGGCCGAGGAGCCGGAACCGCTCGAAGCCGAGATGGTCCGCGACCCCGAGCGTGTCCGCGGTGAGGCGATCGAGCGAGTACGCCGCCGTCCCGGTCGGGTGATCGCTCGCCCCGTGCCCACGGTGGTCGAAGACGACGACGGTGGCGTGCTCGGCCAGGCGCCCGACGTCGTCGGCGAAGTCCTCCTTCGCGCCGCCGAAGCCGTGGACGAGCAGCAGCGGCGCACCCGCACCGGTGACCTCGGCGACGAGGCCGACGCCGTCGTCCATCTCGATGCGCATGCGGCCTCCCCGCGCTCGGATCGCTGACCGTCCCGCCTCGTAATGTACGGGGATGGCGATCCCCGACGCGGTCCCGTCGCGTCGTCGTGCGCTCTGGGGGACCCTGCTGCGGCTCACGGTGAGCGTCGGGCTGCTCGCGCTGCTCATCCACGAGGTCAACTTCAACAACCTCGTCCCGGCGCACCGCAGCCTCGCCGGGACGCTGGCGTTCCTCGTGACCGGGATCGCGCTGATGGCGCTCACCATCGTCGTCGGTGCGCGCCGCTGGCAGTTGATCCTCGAGGCATTCGACGCGCGGGTCCCGCTGCGGCGCCTCGTCGGCCACAACTTCGCCGGCCAGTTCGTCGGCAACGTGCTCCCGTCGACGATCGGCGGCGACGTGCTCCGCGTCGGCCGCTCGGCGAAGGACGTCGGGGGTGACACCGCGTTCGCCTCGGTGGTGCTCGACCGCTTCACGGGCTTCGTGTCGCTCCCGGTCCTCATCGTCGTGGGGTTCCTCGCGCGACCGTCGCTGTTCAGCGTGCCGCACTCGTGGATCGCGCTGCTCTGCGCCGGCGGCACGGTCGCGGTGTTCGGGGCGATCCTGGTCATCGCCGGGCACCCGAGCATTGGTGGCCGGTTCAAGCAGCACGAGAACTGGATGCGCTACATCGGCGTGCTGCACCAGGGCATCGACCAGATGCGCCGCCGGCCGCGGCTCGCCCTGGCCACGCTCGCCGTCGCCGTCGGCTACCAGGTCATCTACACCGCCGGCGTGTACTGCGCGGTGCACACCATCGGCCTCTCGACGATCCCGACGGCGGCGATCCTCGCCTACGTCCCGGCGATCGCCATCGCGCAGGTCGTGCCGATCTCGGTCGCCGGGTTCGGCCTCCGCGAGGGGATGCTCGTCCTCCTGTTCAAGCCGCTCGGCGCGACGACGGCCCAGGCCGTGGCCGTCGGTCTGCTCTGGTACGCGATGGTGCTGATCGCCAGCCTGCCCGGCGCGCCGCTCGTCGCCATCGGTGACCGCCGCCGCGTGCCCGCGGGAGGGACGGCGTGACGGTCGCGCCGCCCGCCGCGCCGCCGCCGCCCGACGCGGTCGCCCCGACGCCGGCCACGCCGTGGCGGCGCC
>DATDGU010000059.1:0-4561 GCA_036521915.1 Acidimicrobiia bacterium
TGTTCCTCGTCCTGGCGGTGGTCGGTGTCTGGACGCTGTTCCTCAGCAACCACGCCCAGGCGCACGACGTCGCCATCGACGGCCTCGCCTCGTTCGCGTACGTCGCGAACTGGCACTTCATCGCGTCGGGTCAGAACTACATCCAGCAGTTCGTGAACCAGGCGCCGAGTCCCCTCCGGCACATGTGGTCGCTCGGGATCGAAGAGCAGTTCTACGTGATCTGGCCGCTGCTCGTCAGCCTGGTCGGTCTCGTCGCGCTCCGGACCCGAGGTGGGCACGGTCGAGCCCGCCACGCCTTTCGCCGCACGCTCCTCGGTCTCTGCCTCGTGCTCGGCGTCCTCTCGTTCTGGCGCATGATCAGCCTCTTCTCGTCGACGCACAACGTGAACCGCGTCTACTACGGCACGGACAGTCGCGCGTACATGCTGCTCGCCGGCGCGGCGATCGGCGCGTTGACGGCTGGGGCACCGATCATCCGGAGCCGGCGTGTCCGTTGGTGGTGCGTCGCCGCCGGCACCGTCCTCGCCGCGGCCCTGGTCGTGACGATGGCGCAGCTGCAGACCGACGCGTCGTGGATCTACAACTGGGGCTACGGCGTCGTGTGCCTCGCGATCACCGCGGTGCTCGTCGCCGCCGTCCAGCCCGGTCCGAACCCGCTCGGGCGCCTCTTGCGGACCCGGCCGCTCGTCCAGCTCGGGCTCATCTCCTACGGCGTCTACCTGTGGCACTGGCCGATCGCGGTGTGGGTCACCCAGCAGTCCATCGGGGTCGGCGGTCTGTTGCTCTTCCTCGTCCGCTGGGCGCTGACACTCGCGGTGTCCATCGCGAGCTACGTCTTGATCGAGCAGCCGATCCGCCGAGGCCGACTGCCGCGCCTGCCCAGGATCGAGCTCGCCAATCGCGGGATCGTCCCAGCCGCGCTGGTCACGGCGGTGGCGATCCTGCTCCTCGTCCCCGCGCTGACCTACTCGGCGTACAACGTGGCGTCGGCTTCGACCGCGACGGTCGGGGCGGGGACGGTGGCGGCGCGCTACGCCGCCGTGGACCACTGCAGCGACCGAGCGTCGGGCACGCCGGTCCATGCCGTCGCGCACGCACCCGTCGAGCTGATGGGGAACTCGGTGGCCGGGGAGGTCGCGCCGTGCCTCACGGCGATCCTCGCGTCCCGAGGCGTGACATTGAGCTCGGCGACGCAACAGGCGGCCTCACCCTGCGACTTCCTTCCGTTCTCGCGCCAGCTGGCCAGCGACGCGGCGACCCGGCCGCGCGTGGTGCTCTTCTTCGGGCTGCCGGTCTCCCTCTCGACGTGCGGGAAGGCGTCGTCCTGGCTCACGCAGGTCCGCACGTTCGTGGCGCTCTGGAGGCACGCGGGCGTGCACGTGTATCTGGTGCCCGCACTGGGGACCGCCGGGACGACGGCGCCGAGTCCCACCGTCACCGAGTACGAGCGCTTGGCGCGGGCCGACCCGGGGTCGGTGAGCGTCCTCGATGCGAGCGTCTTCGTCCGCGATGTCGCGGACCGCTTCGAGTGGCGAGCGCCCTGCCTCGACGCGAGCGAGGCAGGGTGCGCGAACCGCACGATCGCGGTCCGCATGACCGAGGACGGTGGTGAGCACTTCTGCGCGCATCCCGTCGCGGGATCCGTGTGCCCGGCCGACCTCTCGGGGGGCGGCCGCCGCGGGGCGGCGGCGATCGCGGCGGAGCTGCTCGGCGCCCCGCAATTCGTCGCGTTGCTCGGTGCACCCCGATAGCGCGGTTGCCCTCGCGATCCGGTAGCGCACGCGTTGGCGAAGCGACCACGGCCCTCCTGACGGAGCACGGCACTACAGTGCTCGCCGCTCAACCTGACCGACGGTTGCGGCGCCGACGAACACGCTCGTGAAAGCATGAGCCGGGGGCAGCGCCGGACAGATGCGCACTGATGTACCCACGGATCCATCGGACCCGGGCGGGCCCGACGCCAGCAATGTGCCCATCCGCGCACCTGGTCGGTCTCGGCGCGGCGACGCGCTCCGGACCGCGGGCCTGACGGTCGGCGCGGTCGCCGGGCTCACCGCAGCCCAGGTCTTCTACCAAGGCGGCGTCCCCAGCTACCGCACGATCTGGGCGGAGGACGGACAGATCTACTTCTACGACGCCGCCCACAAGGGCCTCGCGTCGCTCGCCACGCCGTACTCCGGCTACCTCCAGGTGCTGACCCGCCTCGTCGCCCTCCCCGCCACGTGGGTGCCGGTCACCAGCCTCGCCGTCTACCTCGCCATCGCCGGCGCGGTGTGCGCATCGCTGGCGGCCGTGTCGATCTACTGGCTCGCCGATCAGGCCATCCCGTCGCGGGCGTTGCGGGTCGCGCTCGTCATCGCGGTGGCGCTCCATCCGGTGCTGATCGTCGAGAACATCGCCAACATCACGAACATGATCTGGGTCCTGGCGTTCGCCGTGTTCTGGGCGCTGCTCCGCCGGCCGGTCACCACCGGCGCGGTCGTGCTCGGCGCGGCCGTCGCGTTCGCCGGCTCGGCATCGACGAGCCTGACCGTGCTCTACCTGCCGATCGCGGCCTACGCGCTGTGGTCTCGCCGTGAGCGGGGGACCCAGATCGTCGTCGGTGCCTACGGCCTGGGCCTGGTGCTGCAGGGCATCACCTATCTCACGACGAGTGAGCCGGGGGCATCGAGCGCCGCGCCCCACCTCCCCACGCTGTACCTCGCCCGGGTCCTCGGGAGCGTCGCGGTCGGGGACCATTGGGCGGCCCAACTCTGGGACAGCGGGCAGCGTGCCCATCTCTTCCCGTTCGTCGCGCTCGTGATCGTCTTGCTCGGCGTTCTGTTCGCGATCACGCGGGGTCGTGCCCTCATCGTGGGCACCCTGTGCCTCGTCTACTCCGTTGTCACCTTCGTGGTGGTGCTCGTCGACCGGGGTGCCGTCGGTGAGCAGCTCACGAGCCGGTGGAACGACAACGCGACGCGCTACGACGTCCTCGGCGTCCTGTTCGTGCTGGCCGCCGTGTTCGTGCTGCTCAGTGGCACCGGCCCCGCGCGGCGAGTCCGCGTGGTCCTGTCGGCGGTCGTCGCGCTCCAGCTGGCGGTTGTGATCGGCTTCGCGTACCGACACGACAATCCCCGATCCGCCGGTCCGGAGTGGACGTCGGGTCTCGCGGCGGCGACGGCCGCGTGCGAGGCGCGGCATCTCAGCGAGGTGAACGTTCCCACCTCACCGGGGGGCGTCTTCATGGTGCAGCTGCCGTGCCACGACTTGGAGTGACGGGAACGGGCGCGTAGCCCGCGCGCCGCGGCTCGCGTTGGAACGCGTCCCTCAGGGACCGGAGGGCGGCTCGACCGGCGCAACCGTCGGACGCCGCAACGTCTGCGTCGCGTCCACGAGCAGGGCGACCTCCTCGGCGAGGCGCCGCAGCCTGACCTCGGTGCGGGACAGCTCCCATGAGACGTGGAACGCGACGCCGAAGAGGAGCGCGACCGCCGTGAGGAGCAGCGCCGTCGGGGGATAGTGGATACCGATCGCTCGGGCGTACGCATCGAGGAGGCCCGGAAACACGGCCAGCGGCACCAGCACCGTCGCGGTCGTCAGCCAGAGCAGCGCGTACTTGCTGCGGAGCCCGCCGCGGCGCACGAGCCGCGCGATGACGACGAGCGTCACCATGGCGAGGATGATCGCTATGACGTGGAACCGTGTGGTCATGACGAACCCTTCCGACGTTTCCGACCCCGATGGCCGTAGCCGGAGCTGACGATCGCAACGAGCAGTCGGAGATAGTTGAGCACCAGTTGCCCCTGCCGTGTCGACGGGCGACCGGCGAGCCGAGGACCGGTGTGCGCCGGCACCTCGGCGACCGTCAGCCCGTTCGCGAACGCGATCAGCAGCACCTCCACGGTGTCGGCGAGGTACTCGGACGGGAACGACACGGCAAACAGCTCGATCGCGCCACGGTCGAACGCGCGAAAACCGGAGGTGACATCCGTCAGGCGCTGCCCGATGCTCCGCTTGACGATCCAGGCGAGCAGTCGCATCGCTGACCGCCGCGTGCGACCAATCGGACCGGGATCGCACCCCGGCGCGAAGCGGCTCCCCACCGCGAGGTCGGCGCCGTCGTCCAGCGCGCCGAGCAGGAGCGGGATGTCCGACGCTTGATGCTGCCCGTCAGCGTCGATCACGACCGCGCGCCGATATCCGCCGTAATGTGCGTACAGCAGCCCTGTCCGCACCGCCCCGCCCACGCCCGTGTTGAACGGCAGGCTGATCGTGTGCGCGCCCGCGAGCGCCGCGGCATGGGCCGTCGTGTCAGCGGATCCGTCGTCGATGAGGACCACGTCGAGCTGCGGCACCGCGGTGCGGATGCCGGCGATCGTCTCGCCGACGGCCTGCTCCTCGTTGTACGCCGGCACGATGACGAGGGTCCGTCCCTGCAGCGGTGCCGCGCGATCGCGTGTCGGTTCCATACTGTGTTCGCGCCGACGCACGAGCGGCGTGGACCTCCGGCTGGATGGTCGAATGACGGTAGCGCGGGCCAAGCGCGCCGTCGGATGGACGAGACATGGACGACGAGACA
>DATDGU010000060.1:0-9014 GCA_036521915.1 Acidimicrobiia bacterium
ATGGAGACACCGGGGAGGTGCGCGTCGAGCAGCGCCTCGTTCGCTGCGACCAAGACGCCAAGGTCCGTTACACCGGCGACGGCCGCCAGATCCACGGCTCGGAGTTCTGGTTGGCACACGTGCGCGGTGAGGATCCCTTCACTCGGATCACGCTCGATGTGGATTATGTCGCGGGCATCAAGGGCGAACAGAACAGCGAGGCCGACGTCGCCGTCAAGAACCTGCTTGAACTGGCACCCTCAGTTCCCGGTGCCCAGGGTTCAATCTGCGACACGATGCTGAGAGGCACGCACCTCGATGAGCTGCAGCGCTACACCGATTGGATCGTCATGAACCCGATCGCCGCGGAGAGCGTGGACGCCAAGACGGGCGATCGCGTCGAGAAGAGCCACCACCTTCGCACGGTGACCTTCACCTACACGAACGGCGCCAAGGAGACCGTCGACATCTGGTACGTCGGCGGGAGGCTGCACCGACTTGCCTTCACCGATGACGGCGTCGAGGTGCCGATCCCCCTTGACCGAATCAGCAACCCGGTCCGCCGCAACGGCGATGGAACCTTCCGCCACTACGTCGAGTACCTCGTGCCCAACCCTCGCGGCGGTGAACCGCGCACGATCAGAGAACCCACCTACAACCGGCCGGCCGACACGTTCAACAGGGCCGAGAACATCCGCCAGATCCCGCCAGGTGACCCCGACTACATCCGGCTCATGGGACGGCGGAGCGACGCCGAGGCAGCGAACCGCCAGGTCGACGACCACCTGTACCTGCGTCGTGCTCGCAGTGACCGAGCCCGGCGCCAACTCTTCGATCTTCTCGCCCACGCGCTTGTCCAGAACGCCATCGCCCGGCACCGCCATCGGTTGCGGGCCGGACCCGCACATCGGGCGGCCTAGACACCTAGCGATCTGTCTCCCACAGAGGTAGACGCGCCCTCTGAGGCCTCCACAGCTCCTTGAGGCACCCGAGGTGCTCATCGGAGCGCTCACGGCCGGGTTGAGGGCCCGAAAAGGGCACCCGAAGTACCGTGATACGGGGAACTCGCTGTCAATCGAACCTTCGTGACCGCGTTGGTGACCACGTTCGTGACAGGCCCCGGCCCAGGTAGCTCAGTGGATAGAGCAGCCGCCTCCTAAGCGGCAGGTCGTCGGTTCGACTCCGACCCTGGGCGCGGCGCCGCGTCGGCGACCCACCGCGGGCAGCTGCGCGAGCGATGTCAGTCCGTGAGCACGTTGGGGCGCCGCAGGCCCTGGGCCTCGCACAGCAGGTAGTACGCGGCGAGGGTGCCGGCGCCGTCGGTGACGCTCTCCACGTTGCCGTCGGCGTCGAGGTTCAGGTTCGCCCCGTACATGTGGAACCACACGCGGGTGTCGGCCTCGATGCACGTCAACGTGTGGACCGAGCCGGCCGGCTCGTAGAGGAACGACCCGGCCCGGTTCACGTAGTCGTACTCCTTGTACTTCCACCCGCCCGACGTCGTGTAGCCCCACACCGGACCGGTGTGGCGGTGAGTCTGCACCGTGAAGCCCGGCTGGAAGATGTTCTCCACGATCCAGAGCCCCTCGCGCTCCTTCACCTGGAGCACCTTGAGCTGGTTGCCGTCACCGATGTCGACGAAGGGGAGCTCGTCGGCGCCGACGTGGACGGCGGTGGGCTGGACCTCGGTGATCGTCATGGCCCCAGTGTGCCCGATTCGGGCACGGCGAGCCCGTAGAGCCGGGCCGCGTTCGCCGCGAGGACGGCGGCCTTCTGGGAGCGGGACAGGTCGGCGCGCTCGGCGAGTAGCTCGACGCTGCGCGGGAAGGCGCAGTCCCAATGGCAGTAGTCCGATGCGTAGCAGACCACGTCGCCGACGCGGTCGAGCACCCACGGGACGCCGCGCTCCTCGGGCTCGCAGGACACGAAGCCCCGGCCGGCGAAGTACGCGGACGGCGGGCGGTCCAGGGCGGGCGCCTGCTCGGGCAGCAGCTCCCAGTGCTCGTCGAGGCGCTCGAGCCAGAAGGGGAGCCAGCCGGCGCCCGCCTCGAGGAACGCGACGCGCAGGTCCGGGAACCGGGCGAGCACACCGCCGACGGTGAAGCTCGTCAGCGCGAGCATCGCCCCGACCGGGTGGGTGATCGCGTGCTTGGCGAGCCGCGTCGAGAACCGGTCGATGGCGACGGGCACCTGCCCGGGTGCCTGCCCGCCGCCGTGCACGCAGACCGGGACGCGGAGGCGCTCCGCCGTGGACCACACGACGTCGAAGCTCGGGTCGTCGAGGTTCCGGTCGAGGATGTGTTGCGCGGTGACCATGCCGACGAAGCCATGCTCGGTCACGCAGCGCTCCAGCTCCTCGGCGGCCATCGCAGGCTCGAGCATCGGGAGCTTCGCGACGAGCTTGAGGCGCTCGGGGGCGAACGCCGCGAACTCGGCACGGGCGTCGTTCAGGACCCGGCACAACGCGCCCGCGAAGGCCGCGTCGCCGAGCGCCCACTCCTCACCCGAGCCCGGCGGGAACATCACCGTGACGTCGATGCCCTCGAGATCCATGTCCTGGAGTCGTGCCGCGGGGTCCGACATGCCGGCGCGCATGGTCGGGTCGAAGTCGACCTCGTCCTCGTCGTCCCAGGTCGGCTCACGCGGGTTGGCGTCGCTCAGCTGGAGCCCGCCACCCGGCACGTCGGCGTACGTGCGCTTCATCGAGGCGACGTACTCGGCCATGCGCGATCGGAAGGCGTCCGGGATGCGGCGACGCCAGCGGGGCGGCTCCCCACCGTGTCCGTCCGCGTCGACGACCGGGTAGCCCTGCCACGCCATGCTGCCATCATGACCGGCTCCAGCACCGGGGGGGTGATTCAACGATGCGCGGGCACGGGTACGAGGTCCTCGACGTCCACCACCACGTCGGGGACGCGTTCACCGCGCTCGGTGGGACGCTCGACCCGACGGGCGGCATGGACCCGGCCGAGTACGAGCGCGTCGAGCTCGCCTCCCGTCTCGAGATCATGGACCGGGACGACGTCGCGCAGGCCGTGGTCATCCCCGGCCACGGCTACCTGCGCCCGCACGGTGTGGCCGACACGCGGCGCGTGAACGACGGGATCGCCGCGTACCGCGACCGTCGATCCGACCGCTTCCCCGTGGCGGTCGGCGTGACGGAGCCCACGTACGGCCCGGCGTCACTCGACGAGATCGACCGCGTCCACGACGAGCTCGGGCTGGCCGGCGTGAGCTACCACACTCGGTTTCAGGGGGTGTCGCTCGACAGCGGCTGGGTGACACGCGGTGTCGAGCGCCTCGGCGAGCGCGGCATGGTCCCGGTGATCCACGCGATGGACGACACGCCGGAGGAGGCGCTGTGGAAGCTCGCGACGCTGGCGCGCCGGGTGCCGAGCGTGACCATCCTGGCCCTCGACGCGTTCAGCTCGTTCGAGGCGACGCGCCAATGCGACCTCGTCGCCGAGGTCGCGCCGAACGTCGTGTTCGACACGAGCCTCAGCTACAACTTCGACTTCATCGAGGCCTTCGCGCGGCGCTTCGGCGTCGAGCGCGTCGTGTTCGGCACCGACCTCTACTCGTGGCCGGTCGGGCGGCGCATCAGCCACCTCTTGGACCAGCTCGTCGCGAGCGACTTCGATCCTGCGGAGAAGGCCGCCATCCTCGGCGGCACGGCTCGGCGCCTGTTCGACCTTCCGGCGGCGGGCGGGTGACTCAGAGGCGCCAGCCGGCGGCGCGCCGCTCGGCGCACGTCGGGCAGACGGGATAGTGGCCCGGGTCGCGGCTCGGCACCCACTTCTTCCCGCAGAGCGCCACGATCGGCTCCCCGGTCACGTAGGCGCGGGCGATGTCGGCCTTCTTGGCGTAATGCGCGAACCGGTCGTGATCGCCGTCGTCCGTCGTAGGTCGCGCCGGCGCCTCGACAGGCGTCAGGGTCGGGCTCGGCATCACGCGGGATGGTACCGCCGCACCTCGGCGTTCGGTGTCGTCGCGCCGGCCCGGCCTGACGCCCGCGCACCGGCGTCGGTACGATCCGCCCGATGCACGCGCTGCTGTACGGCGTTCGACCCGAACCGTGGGATCCGCCCGGCGATGTCGAGGCGCACCCGCTGCTCGGCAGCCTCGCGAAGTCGCCGATGCGCCTCACCGACGTCGACGACCCGGGATTCCTGCTCCCGGACTGGGTCATCACCAAGCCTCGCCTCACCGGCATCTGCGGCTCCGACTCCAAGCAGGTGTTCATGGACTGGGGCGACGTCGCCACGCCAGACAACCCGATGAAGGCGTTCTTCTCGCTGCCCCAGGTGCTCGGACACGAGGTCGTCGCGGACGTCGTCGCCACCGGACCCGAAGCCGAGGGCCTCGAGATTGGCGACCGGGTCGTGCTGAACCCCTGGCTGTCGTGCGGACCCCGCGGCGTGACCCCGCACTGCCCCGCCTGCGAGCGCGGCGACTACAGCCTCTGCTGGAACTTCGCCGCGCCGCCGATCGCGCCCGGCATCCACACCGGCACTTCGAAGGACGCCAGCGGCGGCTACGCGCCGCTCATGCCGGCGCACGACTCGATGCTCTACCAGGTGCCCGCGAGCGTCCCCGACGAACTCGCCGTGTTCGCCGACCCCTTTGCCGTGAGCCTTCACGCGATCACGCGCCATCCGCCGCGGGCCGGCGGCCGGGCGATGGTGTATGGCGCCGGTGCGCTGGGGACGTGCGCGACCGCGATCCTGCGGGCCCTCTACCCGGACGTCGACGTCCTCGTCGTCGCACGCTTCGGCGCCCAGGCGGAGCTCGCGCGCTCGCTCGGCGCGACGGTCATCGGGCACGAGCCGGCGTCGCGGGTGGTCGAGGAGGCGACGGCGTGGTCGGGCGGGGTGCTGCAACCCGCCGACGGGCTCCCGATGGCGTACCCCGGCGGAATCAGCGTCGTGTACGACACGATCGGCAAGCGCGAGACCTTCGAGGTCGGCTGCCGAGTGCTCGAGGCCCGCGGCACGCTCGTAAAGGCCGGGGTGCACGGCCCGACGTTCTGGGAGGACACCCCGCTGTACTTCAAGGAGATCTCGTTCGTCGGGTCGAACGCCTTCGGGTTCGAGGAGATCGACGGCGTGCGTCAGCACGGCATCGCCCACTACCTGGACCTGGTGGCCAGCGGCCGGGTAGACCTCACCGGGATGCTCACCCACACGTTCCCGCTCGAGGGCTGGCGCGACGCGTTCGTCGCGCTCGCCACCCAGGACGAGTCGGGCGCGATCAAGGTGGCGTTCGACCAGCGGGGCGACGGTGCCTGAGCAGCACCGGGTCGTCACGACGCCGGACGGCCCGATGGACGTCTACGAGGCGACGCCCGACGGCACGGCGCGCCGGGCCATCGTCGTCATCCAGGAGGCCTTCGGCGTCAACCGCCACATCGAGGACGTGACCCGACGGTTCGCCGGGCTCGGCTATCACGCGGTCGCGCCGGCGCTGTTCCACCGGGCCGGCGGCGGGACCATCGACGACTACGACAACCTCGACTTCACGAAGCTGCTTGCCCTCTTCGAGGGCGTCACCGACGACGCGGTGCTCGCCGACGTGGACGCGACCCTCGGGCTCGTCGCCGACGCCGGCTTCGACACGGCCCACACGGGGATCATCGGGTTCTGCTTCGGCGGCCGCGTGACCTTCCTCGTCGCGGCGCGGCGCGCCGTCGGCGCCGCCGTCGGCTTCTACGGGGGCGGGATCGTCTCGGCCGGCCACCTCCCGTTCCCGCCGCTCATCGACGAGGCCGCGACCCTGCGCACCGCGTGGCTCGGCCTCTTCGGGGACCAGGACGGCTCGATCCCCGTCGACGACGTCGAGCGGCTCCGGGAGGCGCTCCGCTCGGCCCCGGTCGACGCCGAGGTGGTCCGGTACCCGGACGCCGCGCACGGATTCCACTGCGACCAGCGAGCCGACTACCACGAGGCCTCGGCCAAGGACGGGTGGACCCGGGCCCAGGCCTGGTTCGAGGGCCACCTGGCCTGAGCGCCCCGGCCTGGTCGCGGAGCGCGCGATCGGGCACACTGTGCGTGGTTTCGCGCGCGGGGGCGAGGAGAGGCCAGGGTGCAGACAGATCATGGGGTGGTGCCCGCCGTGGCCCGCCCGTCCGACGCCGAGGCGGCGACCGAGGGGGCCCGATGGGTCACCCGCTGGCCTGGCTGGGCGGACTGGCCGCTGTCGCTCCCGCTGCTCGCGCTCGCCGCGATCACCGTCGCCCTCGACGTCACCACCGCGTGGACCGGCACCGCGCTCGGCTCCCTCGGGCGCATCGCGACGTCCCCGGCGCTGCCGCTCGCGCTGCTGCTCGTCACCTGGGTCGGCGTCGGCCGCGTCGGCTTCTCCCGCGACCGGGTCCGCGCCTGGCGCGAGTTCGCGCTCGCCGTCGGCGTCGTGCTCGGCCTCGCGACCGTCGGCTACGTGGTCGCGTTCGGACGTCCCGCCGAGGCGCTCGGGCTCGTCGTCGCGGCCCTCGGCGAGGAGCTCGTCTACCGCTTCGCGGCCGTCATCGTCTTCGGGGCACTCGCCGCCCGCCTGCTCGGCCGGCCGTGGCGCAACCCGCGCGACTGGGGCACCGCCCCCGGCCTCCTCGGGCTCCTCGCCGCGGCGGTCCTCTTCTCGGGCCTGCCCGGTCACGTCGTGCAGGTGAACGGCCCGAGCACGAGCGTCGCGTTCGCCAGCCTCGCTCTGCTGCTCGGCTACACGGTCCTGCGCACGGGCACGGTGTGGCCGGCGGTGCTGGCGCACGCGCTCCTGAACCTCACGACGATCGCGACCTGGCAGACCTCGGGGCCCCAGGGGCTGCGGCTCGCGCTCGCCGCGACCACGCTCGTCGCGCTCGTCGCCGCTGCCGACGTCGCCGGCCGGCGACTCGGCCTCCGGCGTCGCGTCCCGACGGTCATCGACCTCAGTCAGGCGTCCGCGCCGCTGCCGTCCTGACACGCCGACCTACGCTGCCCGGCGTCGCGGCGACGCTGGGCGCGCCGTGACACCAACCCGCTGACCCGGGCGCCGCTCGGGGCGAGGGCAAGGCCACCCCCATCGACGACGCCGCCGCGGAACGTTCGAGCGCCCGGCCACAGCTCCGCGCCCACCCCCAGCTCGTCCTGCTGGCGGTCGGCGCCTGCGCGCTCGAGTCGGTCATCGTCGCCGCGTGCGGCGCGCCCGCCGCCGCCCCGCTCGCCCCCCAAGCGGCCGCGCCGACGCCCTACGACGTCTTCCACGACCTGCGCTGGCTGCTCGTCTACCACCCCTCGTGGCCCGCCTTCGTGCTCGAAGCCGTCGCGCTCGTGTTCCTGCGCAGCCTGTTCGTCACGGCGCTGGTGCGGGCGGCGTGGCCGGCGACCGTCGAGTGGCCGGGGTTCGTCGCCGAGTGGGGCCGCGTCGCCCGCTTCGTCGCGATCGTGGCGGTCGCGCTCCTGCCCTTCGCGGTCCTCGCGTTCGCGACGGCCGTCACGGCGCTGTCGTGGCTGTTCTTCGTGTCGGTCCCGGTGCTCGTCATGGCCGCGATGCTCGTCCATCCGGGCGTCGTGTCGGCGTCGTGGTGGCGGGACCGCCCGGCGTGGGACACCGTGCGCGTGGTGCTCCTCGCGTTCGTCCTGCTGACCGCGGCGGGCGCCGTCCTGAGCGCCGTGCCCACGTGGGCGCAGCCGCCGGTCGCCGCGTTGGCTGGGCTGGGGGACGCCTGGTGCTGGCTGCACATCGTGCAGGCACGGGCCGGCGTGGCGCCGCAGCGCCGGCGCCGCCCCTTCGTGGTGGTCGCGCTCGCCGGCATCGTGGTGCTCGTCGTCGGCGGGACGGCCGCCGGGTTCGCCGTGTCGATCGCCGTCCAGAACGGCCGGACGCCGGTGGCGCCCGAACGCGCGTCGGCGACGGGACCGCCGGTCCTGATCGTGAAGGGCTTCAACTCGGAGTGGGACGGCATCACCCGCCAGTGGGTACACGGCCGGTACCGGATCCGTCGCTTCTCTTACGCCGGACTCGACGCGCACGGCGCGCCGCGCCCCTACGGGCGCGCCGACACCCACCAGTCGCTGCCCGCCCTGGCCCAGGAGCTGCGGACCCAGGTCGACGCGTTCCGCGCCGCGACAGGCCAGCCGGTCAGCATCGTGGCCGAGAGCGAGGGCGCGCTCGTGGCGCTCGCCTACGTTGCGGCGACGCCGCACGCGCCCGTGCCCGCCGTGATCGCGCTCAGCCCGCTGCTCGTGCCCGGGCGGGTCTACTACCCGACCGTCGGCGACGCCGGGTGGGGGACCGTGTCCGGCACGGTGCTCGACGGCCTCGCCCGCGCGCTGAGCGGCGTCGGCCCGGTCGACGTCTCGGCCGACACGGGCCTCTTCCGCTCCTTCGTCGACAAGGGGCCCGCGCTGCAGGGGCTGTTGCGCTGCGCGCCCCCGGGACGCCGCAGCCTCGCGGTCATCCCACTCGACTCCGGCGTCGCGTCGCCCGCGCCGGTGACGATCGGGCTGCCCCACGTGGTCGTCCCCGCGTTCCACGGCGGCCTGCTCGGCGACCACACGACCGCCGGGCTCATCGACGACGTGCTGGCCGGCCGCCCGACGTCCGCCTCGGGCTTCTGGGCGGGCACGGGCGACGTCGTCGGCGCGCTCGCCGCGGGGTGGCAAGCGCCGGGCCTGGCGACGGGCCTCGAGCCCGCGTGGCGCTCGTTGCCGTCACCGAGCGACTGCGCCGGTGTGCGCGCCTCGATCAGCCAGTGGGTGAACGGCGCCGGGGGGCGCTGACGCGTCAGAAGAGGAAGCGGCTGATGGCTTCGACGACGCACGCCGGCTTGTCGCTGCCCTCGAGCTCGACCGTGTTGCGCGTCGTGACCTGCGCGCCGCCGGCGACGTCGTCGACGGCGATGATCTCGACACCCATCCGGATCCGCGAGCCGACGGGCACCGGCGCAGGGAACCGGACCTTGTTCGCGCCGTAGTTGACGCCCAGCTTCGCGGCCGGGACGCGGAGCATGCTGCCGAGCCACCGGTTCGTGATCGACAGGGTCAGGTAGCCGTGCGCGA
>DATDGU010000061.1:0-4976 GCA_036521915.1 Acidimicrobiia bacterium
GGACGGCAGCTTGCCCTTGCGGGCGTTGCGGTCGACGATCGCCCAGCGCAAGCTCCGGGCGATGGGCTCGGTGACGAGCACGAGGTCGATGCGCATGCCCCGGTGCTCGTGGAAGTCGCCACGCCGGTAGTCCCAGTACGAGAACAGTCGGTCCTGGGGGTAGAGCGACCGGAACGCGTCGACGAGCCCCCACGACTCGAGCGCCGCGACCGCGGCCCGCTCGGGCTCGGTGACATGGGTGTCGCCCTCGAACGCGGCCGGCGACCACACGTCGCGGTCCTCGGGGGCGACGTTGAAGTCGCCGCACGCGACGAGCCGATCCGAGGGTGACGCGGTCGCGGCGATCCACGCCCGAAGGCGGTCGAGCCACTCGAGCTTGCGCTCGTAGAAGTCGGTGCCGACGGCGCGGCCGTTGGGTACGTAGACGGTCACGACGCGGACGCCGCCGCACGTCGCCGCGAGCAGGCGCGCGTCGCCCTCGTACGGGTCGTC
This sequence comes from Acidimicrobiia bacterium, assembly GCA_036521915.1. Taxonomy (GTDB): domain Bacteria; phylum Actinomycetota; class Acidimicrobiia; order IMCC26256; family PALSA-555; genus PALSA-555. The sequence goes on from DATDGU010000061.1 coordinate 493, forward strand.
AAGCGTTGTCCCCGCGAACCCGCTCGTCACGTCGCTCACTCCGACCCGCGACAGGATCGCCACGCCGTTCCACTGGCCCTGCCCGTGGTGCACGGCGTCGTAGCCCAGCGCGCCGAACGAGAGCTGCGGGAACGCGTCGTCGCTCAGCTTCGTCTCCTGCAGGCAGACCACGTCGGCGTCGGCGTAGCCGAGCCACTCCTCGACGCGGTCCTGGCGGGCCTTCAGCGAGTTCACGTTCCAGGTCGCGAGCCTCATGACGGCCGCTTCGGTCGGGGGGCCGGGAGCGGCCGGGCCGCGTCGAGGGTGAGGCGCTTGCGGACGACCACGGCGACGACGGCGGCGACGCCGAGCCCGATGACCACGGACACCACGATCGTGAGCGTGCCGCCCCCGCCACCGGCGTGGTGCGTGACGGGGCCCGTGCACGCCACGTGCGGGCCGACCGGTCGCCCGTTCGGGCAGGGCAGCGCCCGCACGATGCCCGGCGGTGGGGCGGCGCTCGCCGGCGCGGCGACCGCGCCGAGCCCGGCGAGGACCCCGAGGCCGAACACGACGGCGCGGCCGCTCATCGCGGCGCACCCGTGCGGTAGCGCGGGTTCGACACGTCCAGCTTCGCCGCGACGAGGCCACGAGTGAGCGCGAAGGCCTCGGGGTCGTCGTCGAGCGCGCCGCGTCGGATTCGGGCCGCGAGCTCGGTGAGCAGGGCCTCGAGGTCGCCGTCGGACCCGAGGAACGTGGCGAGCTCGTCGCGCGCCCGCGTGCTCGGGCCCCCGCCGAGCGCGAGCTCACGCTCGACCATGCCGAGGGCGTTCACCGCGACGCGCGTGTGGAAGCGCACGCGCTCCTCGACCGTGCCCAGCACGTCGCGCTCCAGGAACTCCCGGACGGCGGCGACGAGCTCGGCGGCGTTGGGCCGGTCCTGCAGCGTCGGCGCGGGGAGCGCGACGTCGGCGCTCGCGGCCCGCTCGGGCGCGCCGGGGTCGAGGAGCTCGAGGAGGTCCCACTCCATCTCGGCGATGCGGCGCCCGAGCGTCGCCAGCTCGACCGAGCGCACCACTCCTTGGAGGTGCGTCTGGGCCTGCACCTCGCAGATGACGCCCCACTTCAGGGTCCCGAACGCCTCCCACCAGTCGAGTCGCGCCGCGTCGACGGGCTCGCCCCCGGCGTCGGCGTAGCCGGCGCGGAGCGCGTCGACGTCGCCGAAGCCGCCCACCCGCCGGTCGCTCACGCCGAAGCGCCACGACTTCACGCACAGCCAGCCGAGGTCCTCGACCGGGTCGCCCAGATGGGCGAGCTCCCAGTCGAGGACGGCCCGCAGACCGTCGGGACCGACGACGAAGTTGCCGTTGCGGAAGTCGCCGTGCACGAGCCGGGGTGCGTCGAGCGCGGGCGCGTCGCGGGCGAGGCGCCGCAGCCCGAGCTCGAACGCGGGGTGCGGCTCCCCGAACGTGTCGAGCACCGCCCGGTACTGGTCGAGCTGCTCGGTGGGCCCGAGCACCGGCAGCGAGGGGAGCGCGTCGGTCGGGACGGCGTGGATCGCCGCGGCCTGCGTGCCGACCTCGCGGGCGAGACGGGGACGCGCCGCGGCGTACGCGTCGTCACGCAGGATCCGCCGGGCGACCGTCTCGCCCTCGATCCGGTCCATGACGAAGCCGGCGCCGAGCCCGTCGTCGGCACCGAGCACGAAGCGCACCGACGGCGCGCGGACGCCCGCGTCGTGCGCGGCGCGCAGCACGTCGGCTTCGGTCGAGCGGTCGAGGGGCCCCACGCTCGTCGGTGCCGGGTCGCGGCGCAGCACGAGCGGGAGCCGCTGGCCGTCGTGGGTCGCGTCGAACGCCCACGTCTCCCGGGACGCGCCCCCGGAGAGGCGCCGCAGCCCGTCCACCGTCGCGTCGCCGCCGAGGTGGCGCGACACGGCTGCTGCCAGGTCGGCCTCGTCCAAGGCGCAGAAGCCTACGAGCCGACGCCGTCCCTCCCGCCGGGCGGCGGGTGCGGGGCGGTCAGGCGGCGACGCCGACGGGGCGGCCGTCGACGATCTGGTCGAGATACTCCGAGAGGCCGAAACCGACCCGCCCGTCGCTCGTCCACTCCGTCATCCCCTCCGAGATGCGCGTCATGAGCTGGTCGCCGTCGGGGGTGGTGCGCCGGTTCCGCAGCGGGATCAGCGACAGCACCCGCCCCTCGATCACGTGCTCGCCCTTCGGCGTCGCCACCTCGGCGCGGATGTGCTCGTGGTAGTGGTCGTCGGTGCGCCACTCGGTGTCGATCGAGACCCGCTGGAGCGGCTGGTACTCGCCGTCCTCGAGCCAGACACCGCCGACCATCTGCTCGCCGGTTCGGCGCGTGACGATCGAGACGACGAACCCGTCGTGCTCCCCGAAGTTGCCGGTCAGCCAGCGGTACCACCACGGGGCCTGCCAGAAGCGGGGACCCCACGAGTGGTCGCGCAACCCCAGGCCGTCGACCTCCCACTCCTCGTCGCCGACGCGCATCACGCCGCGCGCGCCCACGTGCTGCTCGTAGTGGCCGCGGGCGAACGCTTCGCCCGGATCCTCCACAACGGTCGTCCCATCGTCGTTCGTGCGCTCGCCGCCGAGCATCGGTGAGAGCCCGCGGTACTCGAGCTCCACGGCGCACCGCACCCAGGGGTTCTCGGTGAACGCCCGCCGCGGGTTGGCCATCTCCAGCGGTCGGTCGAGGAGGCAGATCTTGCCGTCGTACGAGACCCGCAGCGCCTCGAAGGGCTTGATCACCTCGAAGCGCGTCCCGCCGGCGTCGAACGCATCGTTGTTCGAGATCTCGGGCCGGTGGTAGGTGAAGGCGACGCGCCCGTCCGGCAGGTAGAGACACGTCGTCAGCTCGGCGTAGCCCTCGTTCGCGCGGTTCCCGAGACGCAGGAACCCTCCGGCGTGCTCGTGGGCGTCGAAGAAGTTGAAGTACATGCTCTCGTTGAAGTTCTTGGCCTCCTCGAGCGGGTGCATGTACTCGTCGGCCGGGTCGAGGCGCAGTTGCATGCGGCTATCGAACCCGGGTTCGCGGCGACGGTCAACCGACGCCGCACGTGGCGCCCGCCGATGGCCGGCCCGTAGTCTCTGACGCCGACGTCAGGAAGGAGGGTAGTGGGTCAGTTTCGACCCTGTGCAGCTGATGGCTGCTGGGCCCTACCGGCCCGGAGAATGTTTTCGGCGGCGTTGATGTCGGCGTGGGCCTGATGTGCACAGGCCTGGCATCGAAAGACGGCGCCGCGCCGGTTCCCGGCCGCGCAATGCCCGCAGTGGGCACAGGTGCGGCTGGTGTTGTGGGGCTTCACCGCGAGGACGACTCGACCGGCGCTTTCAGCCTTGTACGAGATCATCGCGAGGAGGGTTCCCCACCCGGCGTCATGGATGTTGCGGTTCAGGACGGTCTTCGCGCTGGCACCGTTCGGCGCATACCCGCCGGACATACGAGACCGGCCGGCGCTCCCAGCGCCACGCCCCGCGCCGCTCCTCCAGCGCCGCGTTGTACAGCTCGCATTGCACCCCCAACAGCGTCTGGAGGGCTCGACGCTGACGAACCGTTGGGCTCACCAGATAACGAAACGACCGACACCGGCTCGCTGACGACACAGCGCACACCTACACCCCCGATGTGACACCAAAGTGACCCCACTACCGGAAGGAGCACCGTGGCTGGGCCGTTAACCTCGATGAAGGTGGTGGAGCTCGTCGGGATCGGACCCGGCCCGTTCGCGGCGATGATGCTCGCCGACCTCGGTGCCGATGTGCTCCGCATCCACCGGGTCGAGTCCGTCGAGCACGGCTTCGACCCGGGCGGCGTGCCCGTCCTGGACCGCAACCGCCGGTCCGTCGGCGTCGACCTGAAGCACCCGGAGGGCGTCGAGACGGTGCTACGCCTCGTCGAGTCCGCCGACGCGCTGCTCGAGGGGTTTCGGCCCGGTGTCACCGAACGGCTCGGCGTCGGACCGGACACCTGCCTGGCCCGCAACCCGCGGCTGGTCTACGGCCGGATGACCGGCTGGGGCCAGGACGGGCCGATGGCCCACACCGCGGGCCACGACATCGACTACATCGCCCTCGCCGGCGCGCTGGCGCACTTCGGCCGGGCCGGCGAGAAGCCGACGCCGCCGCTCAACATGGTCGGCGACTTCGGCGGGGGCGGGATGCTCCTCGCGTTCGGGGTCGTGTGCGGGATCATCGAGGCCCGCAGCGGCGGCCAGGGGCAGGTCGTCGACGCCGCGATGGTCGACGGGTCGGCGCTCCTCATGGCGATGATGTGGGGCCTGCGCTCACTCGGCGCGTTCGACGAGGCGAAGCGCGGCACGAACGTGCTCGACTCCGGTGCGCCGTTCTACGACACGTACGAGTGCGCCGACGGCGGCTACATCGCGGTCGGCGCGCTCGAGCCGCAGTTCTACGCGGAGCTGCTGTCGGCCACGGGCCTCGACGACGCGGGGCTGCCGAAGCAGATGGACCGGTCCGGGT
>DATDGU010000062.1:0-1654 GCA_036521915.1 Acidimicrobiia bacterium
CGCACATGCGGCGGGCGTGTACCCGGCCCTCCTCCCCGGTCGCGGCGTTCGCGTTCCCGGCGTTGAGGACCACGGCGGCGGCCTGATGGTCCGCGAGGTGCTGACGGCTGACCTGGACGGGCGCCGACGCCACGCGGTTGCTGGTGAACACGCCGGCGGCGGTCACCGGCGCGTGGTCGGTGGTGGCGACGAGCGCGACGTCGAGGGCGCCGCCCGGCTTCACGCCGGAGGCGGCGGCGCCGGCGTCGAAGCCCCGGGCGGCGGTGACGCTCACGGCACGATCCCGACGGCGGGCAGCCCCGTCGTCTCGGGGAGCCCGAGCAGGCGGTTGGCGGCCTGGATGGCCTGGCCGGCTGCGCCCTTCCCGAGGTTGTCGATCGCCGCGAACGCCAGGATCGACCCGGTGCGGTCGTCGAAGCGGGCGGTGAGGTGCGCGGCGTTCGATCCCACGGTGGCGCGGGTCGTCGGGGGGTCCTCGGCGACGACGAGGAACGGCTCGTCGCCGTACGCGGCCTGGTACACGTCCAGCAGACGCGCGGTGCTCAGGCCGTCGGTCGCCGGGCGCGCGTAGCAGCTGGCGAGCAGCCCCCGGGTCATCGGCACGAGGTGGGGTGTGAACAGCGTCGCGATCGGTGTGCCGGCGAGCTCGCTCAGCGCCCAGTCGATCTCCCCGGTGTGTCGATGGGTGAGCAGCCCGTAGGGCGTCACCGTCTCGTTCGCCTCGGCGTACAGGCTCGGGTCGCTCAGCGCGCGACCGCGCCCGGAGATCCCGGACGCGGCGTGCACGACGAGGCCCTCAGGAGCGGCGAGACCCGCGGTCAGCAGCGGCGCGAGCGCCAGGATCGCCGCGGTCGGGTAGCAGCCCGGGACGGCGACGGCGCACGCGGGCGTGAGGTCGTCGCGGAACAGCTCAGGCAGGCCGAACGCGAAGCGCTCGAGCAGCTCCGGCGCGGTGTGCGGCGTGCCGTACCACTGCTCGTACTGCGCGGCCGGGAGGCGGAAGTCCGCGCCGAGGTCGACGACGTGCCCGACGCGCCCGAGCAGGTCGGGCATGACGCGCTGCGACTCACCGTGCGGCAGGGTCAGGAACGCGACGTCGACCCCGTCGGACGCCGACGGGTCCCACGCGTCGAGGACCATGCCCGGGTAGGCCGGGCCGAGCGCCGGATACAGCTCGGCGACCGTCGAGCCGGCGTGGGTCGCGGCGACCGTGCGCGTCACGTGCAGGTCGGGGTGGCCGGCGAGCAGCCGCAGCAGCTCGGCCCCCGCGTAGCCCGCCGCGCCCACCACGGCCGCCTGATACGCCATGCCGCATATTATACAGATCGGTGCATGACTTGGGGAGCCCTTTTTGGCACAGGGCATCCTCGACGTTGAGGCGCCGCGCTGGGGGCGCGAACCTGCCTCCGTGACCGATGGTCCGTCCCGCGGGGAGGGCACACGGGTCTTCGTGCTGGGTGAGGACCCGGCCGACGCGGAGGCGCCGGCCGTGGTGCTCCTCGAGATGCCGCCCCACTACGTGCTGTTCCGGCACGCCCACATCTGCCATCGCTTCGAGGTCGTCGTTCGTGGATCGCTGCAGGCCGGAGGACGGACGCTCGGCCCGGGCGACGTGATGACGGCGCGCCCGGGCGAGCTGTACGGACCGCACGTC
>DATDGU010000063.1:0-9497 GCA_036521915.1 Acidimicrobiia bacterium
CGCGAGCTGGTCCCAGGGGAGCAGGTAGCCGGTGAAGGAGAGCAGCAGGGTCAGCGTCAGCAGGATGACGCCGATCACCCAGTTGAACTCCCGGGGCGCCTTGTAGGCGCCGTGGTAGAAGACCCGGCACATGTGCAAGAAGACGGTGAGCACCATGAGGTGCGCCGCCCATCGGTGCATGTTGCGCACGAGCGACCCGAACGTCACCGCGGTCTCGAGCGTCTTGATGTCGTTCCACGACGTGGCGGTCGTCGGCCGGTAGAAGAACATCAAGAAGATGCCGGTGACGGTCAGCAGGATGAAGAGGAAGAAGGACAGGCCGCCGAGGCACAGCGTGTAGGAGACCTTCACCGCGTGCCGCTTCACCTTCACCGGGTGCAGGTGGTACAGCACGTTGTTCATCACGACGTAGGAGCGGTTCCGGGGGCTGTCCGTGTAGCCGCGCCGGTAGACCGAGCCCGGGCGGAAGATCGAGTTCCAGGCCTGCGAGCCGCGGAGCTTCTCGTCCACCCGCTCCATGGCGGCCCCGACCTTCGGCCGGCCGTGTCCGTTGCTGCCGTTGCCGTTCGCCACCAGGTGTCTCCTCGCCGGTCGCCGTCGCAGGCGCCTAGAACCGCACTCCGTACGAGTAGCCGTGCCGGTTGGTCCGCGTGTGCGTGTCGCCGTCCGCGGGGATCGTCCCGAGCTTGCCGAGGATGATCACGCCGGTGGGGCATCGGTCGACGCAGAGGGCGCAGCGGGTGCAGACGTCCTCGTCGACGATGAAGGCCACGTGGTCCTTCGGGTCCTCCCCCGGGCGGTCGGTGCCGACCGCGTCGGCGATCGCGCTGACCGACACCATGTGGATGCACTTCCAGGGGCAGATGTCGACGCAGCCCTCGCAGAGGATGCACTCCTCCTGGTCGATGTGGAGGAACTGCTTGGGCTTCACCGACTGGGTCAGGAAGGCGGGGTCGACCTCCTGCAGCTGGTAGTCGGTCACGAAGTCCGGCATGGGGGGATTCGCATCGGTGCGCGCCATGGCAGCCTCCTAGCTTCGGACCCGGACGGGCCGCCCGAAACGAGACCGCTTCGCCGGCGCGCCCTCGGCGACGGCCGGCGCTTCCTTCACTTCATGACGCCGCTGCCACATCGACCACAGCTTCAGATCGAGGCCGACCGTCACGACGTAGATGAGGACGGCGACCGTGTCGCGCATCGACGGGTAGTCGTAGTTGAACGGCCAGTGGAACGGCAGGAACAGCATCTGCTCGTGGCTCGTGAACACGAACTTCGTCGTGTCGCCCCAGTTCAGGTACGAGTTCGCGTAGTTGAGCCACTCGCTCGGGATGATCGCGAACCCCACGATGAACAGGGCGAACACGCCGATCGCCCCGGCGAAGCACTCGGCCCACGTCGCCGGCTCCTCGGGGTCGCTCTCCTTGCTCGACGCGACCATGAGCAGGCCGTGCCCGACGAGCGCGAGCGCGGCGAGCCACACGCACCACGTCTGATAGTTGGGGAGGGCTTTGGCCGCGAGGAGCCCGACGGCGACGATGATCGGGAACACGGCGTAGCCCACCGCGTTGGGGAACGGTCGCTTGATCAGCGGGCGCTTCATCAGCGCCACCACGTACATCAAGCCGATGACCAGCGCGATGCAGCCCCAGATCAACCGGCCGGCCGGCCGGATCCACGGCAGCCAGTTCGGCAACAGGTTGGGCATGCCGCCGGGTTCCTCCGCGCTGGTGGGCCCTCGAGACCAGGGCGCCAGCCCTTGTCCCGTACCGGTTTCCTACCACGGTAACTGCGGAAACGGCATATCGGGCCGCACCCGGTGACGGCCCGACGGGGGGCCGATGGCACGATGTCCGCGATGGGCGATCGCGACCAGTTCGACGTGCTGGTGGTCGGCGCGGGCCCCTCCGGGGCCGCCGCCGCGGCGTGGCTCGCCGACGCCGGCCACCGCGTGCTCGTCGTGGACCGGAAGGCCTTTCCCCGGGAGAAGACGTGCGGCGACGCGCTCACGCCGCGGGCCGTCCGCCAGCTCGAGGACCTCGGCCTCGCCGACGAGCTTGCCCCGCACCTCCGATTCGAAGGGCTGCGCTCGATCGCCCACGGCGTCACGATCGAGCTGCCCTGGCCCGACCATCCCGACTTCCCGCCCTACGGCTACGTCATCCGGCGCTGCGACCTCGACGGGCTCGTCGCCGACCGGGCGGTGAAGGCCGGGGCGACCCTGCGGACGGGCACCGAGGCGCTCGAGCCGGTCGTCGACGGCGGGCTCGTCCGCGGCGCGGTGCTGCGGGCGAAGGGCGGCAGCCCTGAGCCCGTCCGGGCCCGCTACGTCATCGTCGCCGACGGCGCCAACTCCCGCTTCGGGCGGGCGCTCGGCACCGCCCGCGACCGCACCTATCCGCTCGGCGTCGCCGCCCGGGGCTACTTCCAGAGCCCGTACCACGACGAGCCCTGGATCGAGAGCCACCTGGACCTGCGCGACCGCGCCGGGAACCACCTCCCCGGGTACGGGTGGGTGTTCCCCGTCGGGGACGGGACCGTGAACGTCGGCGTCGGGCTCCTCTCCACGTTCGCCGGCTGGAAAGAGGTGAACACCACCCACCTCTTCGAGGCGTTCTGCGAGACGGCGCCGGCCCGGTGGGGGATCGCCCCCGACACGGCGTGCGGCCCCCCCACGGGCGGCAAGCTGCCCACCGGCCTGTCGGTGTTCCCGAAGGTCGGGCCGACCTGGTGCACCGTCGGCGACGCGTCCGGCGGGGTGAACCCGTTCAACGGTGAGGGCATCTCGGTCGCGTACGAGACGGGCCGCCTCGCTGCCGACGCCATCGACGAGGCGCTGCGCGTCGGGGACGGCCTCGCGCTCGCGGGCTACCCGGCGCGTCTCGAGGAGCGCTACGGCCTCTACTTCAAGGTGGCGCGGGTCTTCGTCCGCGCGATCGGGAACCCGGCCGTGATGCGCGAGCTCACCCGCGTGGGCTTCTACTCGCGCACGCTGATGGAGTGGGTGCTGCGGATCATGGCCAACCTGCTCCGGCCGGACGAGATCGGCCCCGCGGAGGCCGCGTACCGCCTCGTCGCACGCCTCGTCGCGCTCGGGCCCGAGCCGTAGGCCGCACCGCGGCGGCCCGCGCCGGGCCGCCGCTGGCGTCCTCGGTCTTGGGAGGGGTCGGATAGCCTGCGCGCGACAGCGACCCCGGCGGCCGTGGAGGGCCAGCATGGTGCAGTACCTGCCGATCCTGGCGATGGTCCTGCTCGTCCTGATCTTCGTCGCCGCGTCGTTCACCGTTTCCGGCCTGCTCGGGCAGCGCAAGCGCCCGAACTCCGCGAAGGAGGCGATGTACGAGTGCGGCATCGTTCCCGAGAACGAGCCGGCTGAGCGGTTCCCCGTCCGCTTCTACGTCGTGGCGATGGCCTTCATCGTCCTCGACGTCGAGATCATCTTCTTGTATCCGTTCACGGTGCTGCTCAAGCCGCTCGCGACCTATGGCCTCGTGATCATGGGCGTGTTCCTGCTCGTCCTGTTGGTCCCGTTCGGCTACCTCCTCTCGACGGGCGCCGTCGACTGGGGACCTGCCCGCCACATCACCGGACGCCTCGAGGCGCGCCGCATCGTGCGCGTGTCGGGGACCCCGGGCCGCGATGGGCTCGACCCCGCCCAGCCCCGCGAAGAGGAAGCCGCCTAGCCCGATGCCCTTGGATCAGCTGCCGCACAACTTTCTCACCGCGCGGCTCGAGGACCTCGTGCAGTGGGCGCGCGAGCGCTCCGTCTTCCCGGCCACGTTCGGGCTGGCGTGCTGCGCCATCGAGCTCATGGCCACGGGCGCGGCGCACTACGACCTCGCGCGCTACGGGATGGAGGTGTTCCGCGCCAGCCCCCGTCAGGCCGACCTCATGATCGTCGCCGGCCGGGTGAGCCAGAAGATGGCCCCGGTGCTGCGCCAGGTGCACGACCAGATGGTCGACCCGAAGTGGGTCATCTCGATGGGCGTCTGCGCGAGCACCGGCGGGATGTTCAACAACTATGCGCTCGTGCAAGGCGTCGACCAGGTCGTGCCCGTCGACGTCTACGTGCCCGGCTGCCCGCCGGGCCCCGAGACCCTCTTCCACGGGATCCTCACGCTGCACCACCAGATCCGCACGGGCGACCTTCTCGCCCGCCGCGAGCGCTCCGGCGCCGGCGCCGGGATCCAGGTCGGCCAGCGCGACGGCACGCCGTCGCACGTGCAGCCGATCCCGGTCCGGCGGAAGTCGGCCTGAGGCCGCGATGGCGGACGACACCGCGGACGGCGCCGCGGCCGCAGCCGAGCCACCGACCGACGAGATCGCCGCCGCCGTCGTCGATCGGTTCCCCGGCAGCGTCGCCGTCGACTCCCACGGCCAGCCCGTCGTCTACGTCGACCCGGGCGTGTGGCACGACGTCGCGGCGTTCCTGCGCGACGACCAACGCTTCACCCAGTGCGTCGACGTCAGCGCGGTCGACCACCTCGTCGACGCGGCCCGGGCCGAGATCCCCGGCGTCACGCTCGAGCGGTTCGAGGTCGTGGCGAACTTCCTGTCCCACCCACGGAACCGGCGGCTGCGGACCATCTGCGAGCTCGGCGACGAGGCGCCCACCGTCGCCAGCCTCACCGACCTGTACCCCGGCCTGAACTTCGCGGAGCGCGAGGTCTACGACATGTTCGGGATCACCTTCGAGGGGCACCCCGACCTCGCCCGAATCCTCATGCCGGACGACTGGATCGGGTACCCGCTCCGCAAGGACGACGCGCCGGCACGGATCCCCGTCGTGTTCAAGGACGACCCGGCGCCCCGATGAGCGAGCCGAAGGTCACCGACCAAGAAGAGCAGCGGCTCGAGGCCCAGACCGACGAGGGCGCGCAGGTGATGACGCCCGTCCGCGGCGAAGTGCTCGGCGGGGGCGTGCTGTGGCCCGAGACCGACGACACGATGATCCTGAACATGGGGCCTCAGCACCCGTCCACGCACGGTGTGCTGCGGATCATGCTGGAGCTCGACGGCGAGACGATCGTGCGTTCGAAGCCGGTGATCGGCTACCTGCACACCGGCATGGAGAAGACGGGCGAGGAGCTCACCTACGTGCAGGGCGGCACGAACGTGACGCGCATGGACTACCTCTCACCGCTGTCGAACGAGCTCGTCTACTCGATGGCCGTCGAGCGACTCCTCGACATCGAGGTCCCACCCCGGGCCGTGTGGATGCGGATGCTCCTCGTCGAGCTCAACCGGATGGCATCGCACCTGCTCTGGCAGGCGACGAACGGCTTGGACCTGGGCGCGACCTCAATGATGGTCTACGGCTGGCGCGACCGCGAGCTCACGTTGCGCTTCCTGGAGAAGATCACCGGGCTGCGCATGAACCACAACTTCATCCGCCCCGGGGGCCTCGCCGCCGACCTCCCCGACAACTGGCGCGAGGACCTCGACGAGATCTGCGTCACGGTCGAGCACGGCGTGCGCGAGTACGCCGACCTGCTCGCCCAGAACCCCATCTGGCTCGAGCGGCTGGTCGGCGTGGGCCAGCTCACCACCGAGGAAGCGATCGCGCGGGGCATCACCGGGCCGATCCTGCGGTCCACCGGATTCCCGTGGGACCTGCGCAAGGCCCAGCCCTACCTCGCGTACGACGAGGTCGACTTCGACGTCATCTGCGGCGAGAACGGCGACTGCTACGACCGGTACATGGTCCGGCTCAACGAGATCCTCGAGTCGGTGAAGATCGTGCGGCAGTGCGCCGACCGGATGCCGGCCGGCGACTACCGAATCCAGGACCGCAAGGTGACCCCGCCGCCGCGCGCCCGCATCGACGAATCGATGGAGGCGCTGATCCACCACTTCAAGCTCTTCACCGAGGGGTTCCGCGTCCCGCCCGGCGAGACGTACGTCCCGATCGAGTCGCCGCGGGGCGAGATCGGCTGCTATCTCGTCTCCGACGGCACCGGCAAGCCGGTGCGGCTCCACATCCGAGGGCCGTCCTTTTACAACCTGCAGGCCCTCGAGCCGATGGTCCGCGGCGCACTCGTGGCGGACGCCGTGGCGATCGTGTCGAGTGTGGACCCGATCCTGGGCGAGGCGGACCGCTGATGTCGCTCACGGACGCGGACCGTCAACGCGCCCAGCAGATCATCGCCCGCTACCCGTACGCGAAGTCGGCGCTGCTGCCGCTCCTGCATCTCGCGCAGGACCGCGACGGCTGGGTCACCCCCGGCGCGATGGAGGAGGTCGCGGCGCTCCTCGGGCTCACCACCGCCCAGGTGCTCGGCGTCTGCTCCTTCTACACGATGCTCAAGCGCGAGCCCGTGGGGCGCCTCGTCGTCTCGGTGTGCACCAACGTGTCGTGCCTCGTGAACGGCGGCGGTGAGCTCTGCGAGGCGTTGAAGGGCCAGTACGCGGGCGACTCCGACGTCTTCGTCGAGGAGGTCGAGTGCATCGCGCACTGCGACCACGCGCCGGCGTTCCAGGTGAACTACGACTTCCACGGGCCGGCGGACGCGGCGGGCGCCGCGGACGTCATCGCCCAGTACCAGGACCGCCGCCTCGTGGCTCGCACCGTGTCCGGGACCGCCGTCGAGGACGTGCCGTGAGCCCCGACGCCCCGACCACCCCGCACGAGACGCCGGTCGTCACGGAGTTCCTGCGCGAACGACCCGACGACTCGTGGACGATGGCCGCGGCACGCGAGCACGGGCACGCCTACGCGACCCTCGCCAAGGCCTTCCAGATGGGTCCGGAGCAGATCACGAGCCAGGTCAGCGATTCGGTGCTGCGCGGCAAGGGCGGCGCGGGGTTCGGTACCGGCCAGAAATGGTCGTTCCTGCCGAAGGGCGTGTTCCCCCGGTACCTGTGCGTGAACGCCGACGAGGGAGAGCCCTGCACCTTCAAGGACCACATGCTCATCGAGCGCGACCCGCACCAGCTGCTCGAGGGCATCATCATCGCGGCGTTCGCGATCCAGACCGACCTCGCGTTCGTCTATGTCCGCGGTGAGTTCGCGCTCGGCGCCCAACGCCTCGGGCAGGCCATCCACGACGCCTACGCGGCCGGTTTCCTCGGCAAGAACATCCTCGGCTCAGGCTTCGACCTCGACGTCGTGCTGCACCGGGGCGCCGGCTGCTACATCGCCGGCGACGAGACCGGGCTGCTGTCGAGCCTCGAGGGCGAGCGCGCCATGCCCCGCATCAAGCCGCCGTTCCCCGCCGCGCAGGGCGTCTACGCCGCGCCGACGATCGTGAACAACGTCGAGACGATCTCGACGGTGCCGTCCATCGTCGAGCGCGGGGCGGACTGGTACAACGCGATGGGCGCCAACCGGTCGACCGGCACCCGCATCTTCTCGGTGTCCGGTCACGTCGAGCGGCCCGGGAACTACGAGGTCGAGCTCGCGCACACCTCGTTCCGTGATCTCATCGAGGGCCTCGCCGGCGGGGTGCGCGGCGGGCGCAAGGTCGGCTTCTTCGTCCCCGGTGGTGCGTCGTCGCCGTGGCTCATGCCCGAGCACCTCGACGCGCCGCTCGACATGGACTACGTGCAGGGCGAGCTGAAGTCCATGCTCGGGTCGGGCGCGGTGATGGTCTTCGACGAAACCACCGACCCGCTGCTCGTCGCGTGGCGGCTCTCGAAGTTCTTCGCGCACGAGTCGTGCGGCAAGTGCACGCCGTGCCGGGAAGGGTCGAGCTGGATCGAGAAGGTCCTCTACCGGATGGCGCACGGCCAGGGACGCGCCGACGACCTCGACCTGCTGCTGTCGTTCGGCAACAACATCGTGCCCGGGCTGAACGCCCCGTTCGCGCAGACGACCATCTGCGCGCTCGGCCCCAGCATCATGAGCCCGGTCGTGAGCCTCGAGCGGTGGTTCCGCGAGCCGATCCTCGAGCGCCTGCGCGCCGACGAGGCGCGGCGCGAGGAGGCGGTGGCCTGATGGCCGAGCCCGTCCCCATGTCGCAGTGGCCCTCCGAGTACCGCTACACGATCCCCGTCGCCGACGCGCCCGACCTCGTGAGCGTCACGATCGACGGCCGGACCGTGCAGGCCCCGCGGGGCGACCTGCTGATCCGCGTCGCGCAGAACCACGGCACCTACATCCCGCGCTTCTGCTGGCACGAGCGCCTCAAGCCGGTCGGGATGTGCCGCATGTGCCTCGTCGAGGTCGAGGGGATGCGCGGGCTCCAGATCTCGTGCGCCACCCCTGTCGCCGACGGGATGGTGGTGCGGACGACCAGCCCGGCGGTCACGACGGCGCAGGACGGCGTCCTCGAGTTCCTGCTGGTGAACCACCCGCTCGACTGCCCGGTCTGCGACCGCGGCGGGGAGTGCCCGCTGCAGGACCAGACGCTGGCCTTCGGTCCCGGCGAGTCCCGGTTCGTCGAGGAGAAGCGCCACTTCGCCAAGCCCACGCCCATCAGCGACCTCGTGCTCCTCGACCGGGAGCGGTGCATCCAGTGCGGACGCTGCACGCGCTTCGCGGCCGAGGTGGCGGGCGACCCGCTCATCGACTTCGGCGGGCGCGGTGCCGACACCGAGGTGATCACTTACCACGACACCCCGTTCGACTCGCCCTTCTCGGGCAACACGGTCCAGATCTGCCCGGTCGGCGCGCTCACGGCGCGTCCCTACCGCTTCCGCGCCCGCCCGTGGGACCTCGAGGCGAGCGAGACGTCCTGCACGGCGTGCGCTGTCGCCTGCCGCGGGTCGCTCGAGTCGACGTCGAACCGCCTCGTGCGCCTGCTGGGGGTCGACTCCGAGCCGGTGAACCAGGGTTGGCTGTGCGACAAGGGTCGCTACGGCCTCGAGTGGGTGCACAGCGACGCGCGTCTCCGGGCACCGCTGGTCCGTCGCGCCGGCGAGCTCCTCGAGGCCACCTGGCCCGAGGCGCTCGACGCCGCGGCCGACGCCCTGCGCCACACCATGACCGCCCGCGGCACGGTGGCCGTGCTCGGCGGCGCCCGCGACACGAACGAGGCCGCCTACACGTGGGCCCGCCTCGCCAAGGGCGTGATCGGCACCGACCACGTCGACGCCCAGCTCGATGACGGGCTCCCCACCGACGTCATGCTCGGCATGCCCCGCGCCACGATCGGCGACCTCGACACGGCCAAGGCGATCGTGCTCCTCGCTCCCGATCTCAAGGCCGAGCTGCCCGTCCTCTATCTGCGGGTCCGGCGCGCCGTCGTCGACAACGGCGTGCCGCTCGTCGAGATCACACCCCGCGACTCGGGCCTCACGCCCTACGCGACCGCGATCGCTCGCTGCGTCCCCGGCGAGGCCGACCAGTCGGCGGCGCTCGTCGCCGACGCGTTCACCGGCTCGACGAAGTCGACGGCCGACGACGGGCAGGCGGTGGTCGACGCCGTCGCCGGGCGCGACGGACCGGTCGTCGTCGTCCTCGGCCGCTCGTCCGTCGCGGAGCAGGCCCTGGCGACCGTGCACGCCGCGGCGATCCTCGGGCGGGTGCCCGACACGCGGTTCCTGTCCGCGCTGCCCGG
>DATDGU010000064.1:0-3971 GCA_036521915.1 Acidimicrobiia bacterium
CGGCGACGATCGTCGCCGGGTCTTCGAGGCGCCCGGGGCCGTCGTCGCCGCCCGCGAGGTGGCCGCGGGCCGGGCCGACGAGGTGCACGCCGCGGCTCGTGAGCGTCGCGACGTTGGCCTGGACCGCGGGGTGCTCCCACATCTCGGTGTGCATCGCGGGCGCGAGGAGCACGGGGGCGCGGGTGGCCAGGAGCGTGGCGGTGAGGAGGTCGTCGGCGAGGCCTGCGGCGTAGCGCGCGAGCAGGTGCGCGGTGGCGGGCGCGACGACGACGAGGTCGGCGCGCTGGCCGAGGCGGGTGTGCGGGATCGGGTCGGCCCCGTCGAAGAGCCGGGTCTGGGCGGGCTCGGACGCGAGGGCGGAGAACGTGAGCGGGCCGACGAAGCGGTGCGCGTCCGGCGTGAGCACGGGGGTCACGTGCGCGCCGGCGTCGACGAGCTGGCGGCAGACGTCGACCGCCTTGTAGGCGGCGATCCCGCCGGTGACGCCGAGGACGACGCGCCGGTGGGCGAGCACCGGGGTCAGGTCACGGTCGGTCATGTCGGCGCGCCGGCGGCGCGGGGCCTACTCGCCGGCCGGCTCGGTGGCCTCGTCGGCGCTGGCCTCGGGCTCGGGCTCCTCGGGCAGCGGCACGGCCTCGATCTTGCCGGCCTCGATCTCCTCGAGGGAGATCGTGAGGGGCTTGCGCGACACCGACGTCACCTGCGGGGGGACGATCTTGCCGAGCCCCTCCCCCAGCTGGTTGTAGTAGTCGTTGATCTCCCGGGCCCGCTTGGCGGCGAGGGTCACGAGGGTGAACTTGGAGCCGACCTCGTCGAGGAGGTGCTCCATACGGGGCTCCATCAGGGAGGCGCGGCGCTCGGCCATCGAAAGGCTCCAGGGTTCGGGGGGTGCGAGCCGCCGGGCGGCTCGGGCACCCATTCTAGCCGTGGGACCCCACCGTGCTCGGCACGTGCCGGCACGGCTCGTTCCCCGTCGACGCCGCGGTGGTGACGCGTCCGCGCGCCGCGGGTGGCGATCACAGGGCGCCGGTGAGCAACAGCCCGAGGGCGGCCGCGGCGAGGCCGGCGGCGATGCTGCCGAGCAGGTTCGCCGCGGCGAGCGCGTGCGCCCGGTCTTCGACGAGCCGGTAGGTCTCGAGGGCGTAGGTCGAGAAGGTCGTGTAACCGCCAAGAAAGCCCGTGCCGGCGATCAGCTTGGCGTTGGCGCTCAGGGTGTGGCCGATCGTGAGCCCGGCGATCACGCCCAGCAGGAAGGATCCGCTGACGTTGATGACGAACGTGCCGAGCGGCGCGGGGCTATCAGTGCGGTCCTGCACGACGCCGTCGAGCACGAACCGGGCGACGGCGCCGCCCCCGCCGGCCAGCGCGATGAGGACGGGCAGCATCAGGGGCGGCCCACGTACTTGACGACGTCGACCGGCTCGCGCACGACGAGGCCCTCGGTGATCAGGTCGTCGAGCTGGGGCAGGAAGGCGTCGATGTGCTCGGCGGTGTCGACGATGACGACGACCACCGGGAGGTCCTCGCTCAGACGCAGGATCCGCACCGTGTGGACGTGGTTGGACGCGCCGTAGCCTTCGATGCCGCGCAGCACGGTCGCTCCCGCGAGTCCCGCGGCGTGGGCCCGGTGCACGATCTCGGTGTAGAGCGGCTTGTGGTCGTGCTGATCGGTCTCGCCCACGAAGATGGTGAGCCGTTCCGCCGGGCCTTCCGTCTTCATCGCAGACTCCTTGTCGAGGATCGGGCCGCCACGACGCCGACGATGAGGGCGGCCAAGCCGACCGTCGTCGTCGCCACAACGAAGATGATCGCGGTGCCGGTGTGATGGGCGTCGACGAGCTGGGTGGCCTCGACCATCCACGTCGAGAAGGTGGTGAGCCCACCGCAGAACCCGATGCCGACGATCGGTCGCACGTAGCGGGTCGGTGGCCACCGTTCGAGCGCCAGCGTGGTCACCAGGCCCAGGATGAACGCCCCCGCGACGTTGACGATGAACGTCGCCCAGGGGAAGCCGCCGGTCGGGGTCGGGACCAGAACCCCGACCTCGTACCGGACGAGAGTGCCGACCGCGCCGCCTACGCCGACGGCGAGCAAGAGGTCGACGCGGTGGTGCGGTCGTCGCGTCGCGAGCCGCGCCGAGAACGGCGAGCGTGCCGCCGGCGTCTCGGCGGTCACGCCACGCGCGCCCGGCATCGGTGGACCTCAGCAGGAAGGCGCGCGCGTGCCGAACGGTCGGCCGCCGCGGGCTCGGCGATCTCGTGGAGCTTGGCACCCATGGTTCCTCCGGCACTCTCGTGTCACAGGAGCCATCAGCCCCGACGGGGCGGTTGCGGCGAGCTCCATCGCCACGCACAGCGTAGCGGTGCGTGGCGCCGTGCTGGCCGTCGGATCAGCGGCGGCGGTCGGCCAGGATCGCCTGGAGCTCGCCGGCGGCGCGGTCGAGGTCGTCGTTTACGACCACGGCGTCGAACTCGTCGGCGCGGGCCTCCTCGGTATCGGCCTCCTCGAGACGACGGGCGAGGGTGGCGTCGGACGCGCCCGGGTCGCGGGCGCGGAGCCGGGCTTCCTGCACGGCGCGGGACGGGGGCCGGACGAACACCACGTACGCGTCGGGCAGCGCCTCCTGGATGGCGTGGGCGCCCCGCACGTCGACCTCGACGAGCACGTCCTCACCCGCCGCGAGGTGCGCCTCGATCGGGGCGCGCGGCGTGCCCTTGAGGTCGCCGTAGACCTCGAACCACTCCAGGAGACCACCCGCGTCGCGCAGCGACTCGAACTCGTCGGTGGAGAGGAAGTGGTAGTCGCGCCCGTCGACCTCGTCGGCGCGGCGTGCCCGGTTCGTGACCGACACGGAGAACCACAGGGACGACTCGCGGGCGAGCAGCTCGCGGTAGAGGGTGGTCTTGCCGGCGCCGGACGGGCCGGTGATGACGAGGAGGACGCTCAGTGGACCCGGTCGAAGTGGTTGATGAGCTTGCGCTTCTGGTTGGGTCCCAGGCCGCGCAGCCGTCGGCTCTCGCTGATGTCGAGGTCCTTCATGAGCCGGCGCGCCTTGACCTTGCCGGTGTGGGGCATCGATTCGAGCATGCTGACGACCTTCAGCTTGCCGAGGACCTCGTCGCGCTCGCTGCGCTGGAGCAGCTCGGAGAGCGAGAGCCGCTCGGCCTTGAGCTCCTCTTTCACCGCGGCGCGCTGACGGCGGGCGTCGGCCGCCTTCTCGAGCGCGGCGCGCCGCTGGTCGGGGCTGAGGGCGGGCGGTAGGGACATCGGCGACCTCCGCGGAGCGCTGCGGGCGCCGGTGAGCATAGCTAGCGGTCCCGATGGTGGCCCGGGGCGCCCGTCTCGTGCAGCGCGGCGTCGACCTCGGCCGCGAGTCGCGCCGCGGCGCGGGTCGGGTCGTCGGCCGCGGTGACGCTGCGCCCGACGATGATCCACTCCGCGCCGGCGTGGATCGCGTCGTGGGGTGTGGCGACGCGGGCCTGGTCGTTGGCCGCGCTGCCGGCGAGGCGGATCCCGGGGACCATCGGGGCGAGGTGGAGCGCCCGGGCCGCGGCGGCCTCCGCGGTGGCGCAGACGACGCCGTCGCAGCCCGCCGATCGGGCGACGCCGAGCCGCTTGTCGACCGCGCTCCCGTCCGCCTCGCTGGTGAGGACGGTGACGGCGAGCGCGCGTGCGGCCGTGTGACCGCCGTCCCGGGCACCGTCGGCGAGGCCGGCGACGCCCGCCCGGAGCATCTCGAGGCCGCCGACCGCGTGGAAGTTCACGAAGTCGGCCCCCGACCGTCCGAGCACGCGGGCGGCGCGCTCGACGGTCGTCGGGATGTCGAAGAGCTTGAGGTCGACGAACACGGCGAAGCCGTCCTCGTGCAGCGCGTCGAGCGCCGCCGGGCCGACGCCGGCCCAGAGCTCGTAGCCGACCTTCGCGACCCCGTACCAGGGGGCGAGCGCCTGGGCGCGCGCCCGTGCCGTGAC
>DATDGU010000065.1:0-3109 GCA_036521915.1 Acidimicrobiia bacterium
CGGGACTCGAACCCGCGACGCCGCGATTATGAGCCGCGTGCTCTGCCAACTGAGCTACACCGCCGAGCCCCCTTACGGACTCGAACCGTAGACCCCTTCCTTACCATGGAAGTGCTCTGCCGACTGAGCTAAGGGGGCGCAGCCAATGAGGATAGCAACCGGCTACGTTCCGCCTCGATGGGAGTATCGGTGCGTCTCGTGGAACGCCGGGATGCGGACGTGACGCGCGCCATCTACAACCGCGAGGTGCTGGAATCGACCGTGACGTTCGACATGGTGGAGCGCACGGCGGACGAGCAGCTGGCCTGGATCGACACGCACCGGGGCGCGCACGCCGCCGTGGTGCTGGTCGACGAGGCGTATGCCGTGCTGGGCTTCGCGTCGCTGTCGCCCTACCGGTCGCGCCCGGCGTACGCCACGACCGTCGAGGACTCCGTGTACGTCCACCGGGGCCACCGGGGACGGGGCTACGGGCAGCGCCTGCTCGAGGACCTGGTCACCCGGGCCGGCCAGCACGGGTTCCACAGCGTGATCGCCCGCATCGTGGGCGGGCACGCGGCGTCGATCGCGCTGCACGACCGCTGCGGCTTCACGTACGCCGGCACCGAGCGGGAGGTCGGACGGAAGCTGCACCGGTGGCTGGACGTGGTGCTCATGCAGCGCATGCTCTGAGGAGGGCTTCGATGACCGAACGTGGGGATCTGCCGACGGCGGTGTTGACCGGGCGGTTCGCCGAGGCGGTGCGGTGGGCGTCGCATCTGCACGCCGACCAGTCCCGGAAGGGCACGCGGATCGCCTACGTGTCGCACCTGCTGGCGGTGGCGTCCCTCGTCCTCGAGGACGGCGGGACGGAGGAGGAGGCGATCGCCGGGTTGCTGCACGACGCGATCGAGGACTGCCACGTCAGCGAGGCTGAGATCCGGGCGCGCTTCGGGGGCCTCACGGCACAGATCGTCGTGGCGTGCTCCGACGGGCTCGGCGGGCCCCGGGACGAGCGGGACTGGGGGGAGCGCAAGCAGACCTACCTCGACCACCTCGAGGACGACGAGCTCCCCGAAGGGGCGCTCCGCGTGTCCGCCGCCGACAAGCTCCACAACGCCCGGTCGATCCTCACCGATCTGCGCGAGCACGGCCCGTCGGTCTGGGACCGGTTCCACGCTCCCGCCGACGAGCAGCGCCGGTATTACGCCGAGGTGGCCCGAATCTTGAGCGCCCGGCACGACTCGGTGCTCACCCACGAGCTGCGGCGTGTCGTCGACGAGCTGGTCGAGACGATCGACGGGCGCTGATGCCGCCCGGTTAGTGACCGTGGAGCGCGGTCGCGATCATGCCGGCGAGGGCATCCACGTTGGTCGAATCCGGCGCCGTTGGTCCCGCGACCTTGACTCGGACCTCGGTGGAGCCGACCAGCAGGTACACGTCGTAGGCGGGCTGCACCGCGCGTGTGGTGATGGAGAACGCGGCGGCGCCGACGCCCCCGCGACACCGGCGACGCGCCGACGGAACGTCCGGGCGACGACCGGTGTCGGTCGCGCGGTTCGCTGCGCACGCAACGTGCGGCGCGGACCTGGTGGGCCGGGCTGGGTTCGAACCAGCGAAGCTTTCGCGACGGTTTTACAGACCGTTCCCTTTGGCCACTCGGGCACCGACCCGGGAGCCGCGTACGATATCAGTCACCGATTTCGTGTCGTGAGGAGATGCCACGATGCCGACGTTCGACGTCGTCTCAGAAGTCGACATGCAAGAGATCCGCAACGCGGTCGACCAGGCGGCCCGGGAGATCGCGACCCGCTTCGACTTCAAGAACACGAGCTCGAGCGTCGAGTTGCAGGAGAAGGGCATCGAGTTGCACACCGAGAGCGAGGACCGGCTCCGGGCGCTCACCCAGGTGCTCGAGGAGAAGCTGGTGCGCCGCAAGGTCTCGCTGAAGGCGCTCGACTACGGCAAGGTCGAGGAGGCGGCGAAGGGCACCGTGCGGCAGCTCGTCACGCTGAGCGTCGGGATCAACGCCGACAAGGGACGCGAGATCGGCAAGTTCCTGAAGGGCCTGAACGTCAAGGGGCTGTCCCACCAGGTGCAGGGCGATCAGCTCCGCGTGAGCTCCAAGAAGCGCGACGACCTGCAGGTGGCGATCCAGGCCATGCGCGAGCACGACTTCGGGATCCCGCTGCAGTTCACCAACCAGCGCGACTGACTACCAGCGGTGGTCGCGCAGCCGCGCGATCCGCTCGGCGGTCGGGGGGTGCGTGGAGAACAGGCCGGCGTAGTTGACCCGGCGGCCAGCGAGCGGGTTGATGATGTAGGCGCTCGCCTCGGCGGGGTTGACGTTCATCGGCACCTGCTTGGCGTATGCCTCGATCTTCTCGAGCGCCCGGGCGAGCGGCTCGCCGTCGTGGAGGAGGTGCGCACCGCTCGCGTCGGCCTGGTACTCGCGCGAGCGGGACAGCGCCATCTGGACGAACATCGCGGCGATCGGGGCGAGGATCATCATGGCGAGCAGCCCGAAGATGTTGCCGTCCCGGCTTCGCCCGCCGCCGAAGATGGCGCCGAACATGGCGAGGCGGGCGACGAACATGATCCCGAGCGCCACCGCGGCCGCGACGGAGCTGATGAGGATGTCGTGGTTGCGAACGTGGGAGAGCTCGTGGGCGAGGACGCCGCGCAGCTCGTCGGGCGAGAGGGCCTGGAGGATCCCCTGGGTGCAGCACACCGCGGCGTGGTGCTGGTTGCGGCCGGTGGCGAACGCGTTGGGCTGGCGCTCGGGCGAGATGTAGAGGGCGGGCATCGGCATGCCGGCGCGGCGGGTGAGGTCCTCGACGAGGTCGTACAGCTCCGGCGCCTGCTCGCGCGTGACGGCCTTGGCGCGCGCCGCCTTGATGGCGAGACGGTCGCTGAACCAGTAGGAGCCGCCGGCGAAGAGCACACCGACGGCGAGGCCCACGGCCAGCCCACCGGTGCCGCCGACGGCGGCGCCGATGCCCATGAAGAGCGCCCCGAGCACGGCCAGCAGGACCGTGGTCTTCAACGTGTTCACGATCATCGTCTCACCTCGATGGCCGCTGGCGGCGGCCTCCACCTGGTGCAACGCTGCCCCGGCCTCGCCCGTTCC
>DATDGU010000066.1:0-6269 GCA_036521915.1 Acidimicrobiia bacterium
GCCATCGAGGCGGTGCTCGCCCCGTACAACCTCGGGCGCCTTAACCCGCTGGGCCTGAACCTGTGCGCGCCGGCGCTGTTCGCGCACGGCACCGACGCGCAGCGCCGCCGGTTCCTCCCGCCGATCGTCCGCAACGAGGAGCGCTGGTGCCAGCTGTTCAGCGAGCCGGGCGCAGGCTCCGACCTGGCGTCGCTCGCGACGCGGGCGACAGCGGACGGGGACGAGTGGGTGGTGTCCGGGCAGAAGGTGTGGACCACCTGGGCTCACCGGTCGGACTTCGCCGTGCTGCTGGCCCGCACCGACCCGGACGTGGCGAAGCGGCGCGGCCTCACCTACTTCCTCCTGGCGCTGCATCAGCCCGGCGTCGACGTGCGACCGCTGCGCCACCTGACGGGCGAGGTCGACTTCAACGCGGTGTTCCTCGACGGCGCACGCGTCCCGGACGACCACCGCGTCGGCGCGCCCGGGGATGGCTGGCGGGTCGCGAATGCCACGCTGTCCTCCGAGCGTCAGATGGTCGCCGGCGCCGGCTCGGGCGGTGTCGACCGAATCGGCGGCTCCGGCGCCGCTCACGCCGTCGCGTTGGCGCGTCGCCACCACCGCACCGCGGAGCCGGTGGTCCGCCAGCGCCTCGCCGCGTGCTTGGCCGAGGAGCGCGTGCGCGCCTGGACCAACGACCGGGCGCGCGCCGCACGATCCGCCGGGCGGCCCCCCGGGCCGGAGACGAGCGTCGGCAAGGTCCACTCCGGCGAGCTGAACCAGCGCCTCCAGCTGCTCGCCGCCGACCTGCTGGGCGCCGACGCGACCGCCTGGCCCGACGACGAGGCGCCGGATGGGCGGTCGCTGCCCTATGAGGTGCGCGGGATGCTGCGCAGCCGGGCGAACACGATCGAGGGCGGCACGAGCGAGGTGAACCGGTCGATCGTCGGGGAGCGCGTCCTCGGGCTGCCGCGCGAGCCCGATCCGTGGCGCGACGCGCCGTGGCGTGAGGTGCCGCGCTCGTGAGCGCCCCGTACCGCCGCCTGCGCGTCAGCCGCGAGGGCCCGGTGGGCTGGCTCGCCTTCGACCGGCCCGACGCCGGGAACGCGCTCGACGCCGTGATGTTCGACGAGCTCGAGCGGGCCTGGCGCGAGCTCGACGACGACCCGTCGGTGCGAGTCATCGTGAACACCGGCCGCGGGCCCACGTTCCAGACCGGCCTCGACCTTGTGGCGCTGCGTGACGACCCGGCGGCGTTCCGGGCGCACGCCCGCCGGACTCGCGACGCCGAGCTGCGCTTCACCGCCTGGCAGCTCGGCGTGACCACCCCCGTCGTCGCCGCCGTGAACGGCGTCTGCGCGGGCGGCGGGCTGCACTTCGTCGCCGACGCCGACGTCGTCATCGCCGCGTCCGACGCCACGTTCGTCGACCCCCACGTCTCCGTCGGACAGGTCGTCGCGTACGAGGGCATCGCGCTGGTGCGGAAGTCGCCCATGGAGACGATCCTGCGCATGGCGCTCGTCGGGCGGTACGAGCGCCTCCCGGCGGCACGCGCCTACCAGCTCGGGATCATCAGCCAGGTCGTCGACCCGCCCGACCGGCTCCACGACGAGGCCCAGACGCTCGCCGAGACGATCGCCCGCAACTCCCCCGCCGCCATGGCCGCGACGAAGCGCGCCCTCTGGGGCGCACTCGAGGCTGGCCTCACCGACGCGTCCCGCGCCGGGGCGCTCGAGCTCGCCTCCCTCTGGGGCCACCCCGACCAGGAAGAAGGACCCCGCGCGTTCGCCGAGGGTCGCGACGCCCGCTGGGAGGTCGCGGCGCCGTGACCTACGAGCACCTGCGACTCGAGCGCCACGGTCCCGTCGGCTGGCTCGTCAACAACCGGCCCGAGCACTTGAACGCGATGAACGCCCGCATGCGCGACGAGTTCGCCGACGCGTGGCTTGAGCTCGACGCCGACCCGGCCGTCCGCGTGATCGTCCACACCGGCGAGGGCCGGGCGTTCCAGACCGGTGTCGACGTCACCGAGATCGCGACCGACGGCGTCGGCATGCAGCGCTACCGGGACTCGGTGGAGCGCTTCGACCTGCACTTCACGGCGTGGCACCAGCACGTCGCCAAGCCGGTCATCACCGCCGTGAACGGGATCTGCTGCGGCGGCGGGTTCCACTGGATCGCCGACGCGGACGTGGTCATCGCCGCGTCCGATGCGGTGTTCTTCGACCCGCACGTGTCGATCGGGCAGGTCGTCTCGCTGGAGGCGATCGGCCTCCTGCGCAAGATGCCCGTCGAGCCCGTCATGCGGATGGCGCTCGTCGGGCGCCACGAGCGGATGAGCGCCGCCCGCGCGTACGAGCTCGGGATGATCAGCCAGGTCGTCGACCCGCCCGACCGGCTCCGTGACGAGGCCCAGGCGCTCGCCGAGACGATCGCCCGGAACTCGCCCGCGGCCATGGCCGCGACGAAGCGCGCCCTGTGGGGCGCCCTCGAGACCGGCCTCACCGATGCCTGCCGCGCCGGGGCGCTCGAGCTCGCCTCCCTCTGGGGCCACCCTGACCAGGAAGAAGGACCCCGCGCCTTCGCCGAGCACCGCGAGGCCCACTGGGCCGATCCCGCCGGGCCCGGTCACCCGGCGGACGCGTGACCCTCGCCGAGCTGCTGGACGCCTGCGACCCGGACACCGTCGCCGTGTACGCCGGCGACCGCCGCGTCACGCGCGGCGCGCTCGACGCGGCCGCCACGCAGGTCGCGTCCGCGCTGCACGACCTCGGCACGGCGCACGGCCAAGCCGTCGCCGTCATGGTGGGCGGCCCCGAGGCGATCGCGTCCCTGTTCGGCGTCTGGCGCGCCCGGCTCGTCGCCGTGCCGATCAACCCGCGACTCACCGACACCGAGGTGCGCGAGCGCCTCGACCGCGTGCCCGTCGCCGCGGTCGTCACCCGCCCTGCCGACGCGTCACGCGTGCCGGGACCCGTCGTCGCCGTCGACACCGCGGGCGTCCGCCTCGCGCGCGGCGGCGCGCCACCCCACCCGCCCGCCCGCTACGGCGCCGACGCCGCGCTCGTCCAGATGACGTCGGGCACGACCGGACCGCCGACCCCGGTCCTCCTGCAGCACGCCCCGGTGCTCGAGCAGCTCGACCGGGTGCTCGGGACGTTGCGGGGCGGCCGCACCGACGGGTCCCCGGACCGGCCACCGATGCCGAACCTCATCCCGGTGTCCCTCTCGCTGTGGGCCGGGATCTACAACGTCTGCTTCGCGTTCCGGGCGGGCGCCCCGGTCGTGCTGCTCGACCCCTTCGACACGGCGACGTTCGCCACGCTGGTCGCGCGCCACGGCATCCGGTCGGTCGTCTTGCCGCCCGCGGCCATGGCCATGCTCGCCGACGACCCCACGGTCGCGTCGCTCGCACCGCTGCGGCTCGTGCGCAGCATCACTGCCCCGCTCTCGCCGTTCCTCGCGCGGCGATTCCACGACCGCTTCGGTGTCGACGTCCTCAACTCCTACGGCCAGACCGAGCTGGGCGGCGAGGTGATCGGCTGGAGCACGGCCGACCTGCGCGCCTTCGGCACGGCGAAGCTCGGCGCCGTCGGTCGGCCCCATCCGGGCGTCGACGTCCGCGTGGTCGACGGTGAGCTCCAGGTCCGCACCGGCACGGCGATCGGTGGCGACGCGCGCGGTGGCGCGCTCGACGGACGGCTCGACGCCGACGGCTGGTTCCGCACGGGGGACCTCGCGCGCGTCGACGACGACGGGTTCGTGTGGATCGAGGGTCGCGTCACCGAGATGATCAACCGCGGCGGGCTGAAGGTGTACCCGCGGGAGGTCGAGGAGGTGCTGCGCGCCCGACCAGAGGTGCGCGACGTCGCGGTCGTCGGAGCGCCCGACGAACGCCTGGGCGAGGTGCCCGTCGCGTTCGTGGTCGGCGACGCGCCACCCGACGCCGCGGCGCTCGAGGCGCACTGCCGTGCCGTGCTCGCCCCCTACAAGGTCCCGGTCCGGTTCGTGGGGATCGACGCGCTGCCGAGAAACGAGGTCGGCAAGGTGCTGTCGCGGACGCTCGTCGCCCGCCTCAGCCCGTAGCGCTACGCCGCGACCGACGCGCGTCGCCGGCCCAGCGCGGCGACGACGAGCCGCCAGCCGAGCGTCGCGAGCGCGAGGAACGAGAGCGCGACGACGCCGAAGACCAACGGGGTGGCCCGGGTCGTGAGGGAGGCGCGCAGCACGAGCGCCACGGTGACGCCGAGGACCACGGTGGCCGCTGCCCGCCACCACGGATGGGTGCGAGC
This sequence comes from Acidimicrobiia bacterium, assembly GCA_036521915.1. Lineage (GTDB taxonomy): Bacteria > Actinomycetota > Acidimicrobiia > IMCC26256 > PALSA-555 > PALSA-555. The sequence goes on from DATDGU010000066.1 coordinate 4,272, forward strand.
CGTGTAGAGCCGAGTCGCGAAGGCCACGGCGAACCAGCCGAGCGCGAACGGCCAGAGCACGGCGACGAACCAGCCCGCACCGCCGTGGAGGTCGTGGCTGGTCCGGCCGACCGCGACGAAGACGACGAGGCAGGCCGCGTCGGCGGCCACGGCCGCACGCGCCACGCCGGAGGTTCGCCTCACGACGTCGAGTGTGCCTGCGTGACCCCGCCGGGGGCCGTATCGGGCGCGGCCGCCGGCACCGGCCGCGGGTGGCGGCGGCGGTAGACGACGGCGCAGACGAGGCCGATCGGCAGCGGCAGCCAGAACGACACGAGCCGGAACACGAGGGTGGCGAGCACGGCGTCGGCCGCCCGCACACCCGCGAGGGTCAGCGTGCCGGTGAGGCCGGCCTCGACGAAGCCGAGCCCGCCGGGCGTGAACGGCAGCATGCCGAGCAGCTCGGCGGTCGTGAACGCCAGCAGGACGAGCGTCGGCTCGACGTGCGCGCCGATCGCCTGCAACGCGACGAGGAGCCCAAGGTACTCGAAGAGCCAGCGGGCCACCGCGGTCGTCACCGCGAGCGCCCAGTGCGACCCGATCGTCTCGCGCAGCACGTCGCGCTCGTGGAGCAGCCGCGCCCCGAGGTCGCGGATGGGCACCTTCTGCTGGCGCGCCCGGACCCGGTTCACGAGGCGCTGGAGCCCGTCGCCGAGGGCCTGGAGCGGGCGGGAGCGGTGCAGCACGGCCGTGCCCGCCAACGCGATCACCGCGAACACCACGGCGCCGATCCACGCCGCGTCGCCCAGGCTGCCCGGGACGGTGACGCCGGCAATGATCGCCGGGAGGCTGAAGACGGGCAGCACGAACACCGCGCACGAGATGAGCACCGAGGTCGCCGTGAGACCCGACGCGACGCTCGTGAGGTCGTAGCCGGCGTCGGCCAGCAGCTTCGCCTGCAGCGCCGTGCCGGTCGCGCCGCCGCCCGGCGTGATCCGGTTGAAGGCGTTCCCGACCATGTAGCTCGTCGCGCCGTCGAACCACGAGACCTGCGGCATGACGATGCGCTGCAGCAGCCAGATCGAGGCGAAGCTCGCGAGCTCGCACACGAGGATCACGGCGATCCACCACGGCTCGAACCGGGTCAGGTGCTCCCACGCCGAGAGCACCGACATGATGCTCGGGAACAGCAGGTAGAGACAGACCGCCGTGACGCACAGGAACAGCACCCGGCTGAGCGACCAGTGATGGCGAGAGATCTGCTCGTCCGGCGACGGCCGCTCCACCAACGGAGATACCTCCCGCGCTTGCCGGGTCCGTCGTCCCACACCCGACGTTATGGCACCGGCCGGCTCGGACGCGGTGCCCCGCCGGGCCCCGCCGGGGCGTCCCGACCGCCGGCGCCCCCGCCGAGCAGGCGACCCACCCGGCCGCGCACAAACGCATGTTCGGTAGACTGAGGACCTTGGAGGCGCTGCAGGGGACCCTGCTCGGCGAGGGCGACCCCGTCGTCGAGGCCGGCCCGGTGGAGCGCGTCGCGCTCGACGCGACGTCGTGGGTCGACCTCGGCCGCGGCTGGCTGCGCGGCGCCGACTCGCTGCTGGCGACGCTGGTCGAGACCGTGCCGTGGCGCCAGGGCCGCCGCAAGATGTACGACCGCGTGCTCGACGACCCGCGGCTGTCCCGCTGGTACCACGCAGAGAGCCCGCTGCCCGATCCGACGCTCGACGTGATCCGCGGCGCGCTGTCGGCTCGCTACCGCGTGCCGTTCGGGTCGGTGGGGCTGAACTACTACCGCAACGGGCGCGACAGCGTCGCGTTCCACCGCGATCGCGAGCTCCGCCACCTCGACGACACGCTCGTGGCGATCGTGACGCTCGGCGCCGCCCGGCCCTTCCTCGTGCGCCCCCGCGCCGGCGGCGCGTCCCGCGACCTGCGACCCGCATCCGGTGACCTGCTCGTCATGGGCGGCCGCACCCAGGCCGACTGGGAGCACGGTGTGCCGAAGGTCGCCGCGGC
>DATDGU010000067.1:0-5848 GCA_036521915.1 Acidimicrobiia bacterium
GGCGGCCGCGCGGCGCGGTCCCAGCCGCTCGCGTCGACGACGACCGCGGCCGCGGCCGCGCCGGCGTCCGCGCGGAACGGCTCGGGCAGGGCGCGGATGAGCTTGCGGAGCGCGGCCTTCACGGGCGGCGTCGCCGCCGACGGGCCGGCGACCAGCAGCAGGGCGCGCGCCTCCTCAGCCGTGAGGCCGCTCAGGTCGGTGCGCGCGCCGCCGACGAGCGACCACCCGCCGCCCCGCCCCCGCTGCGGGTAGACGGGCACGCGGGCCTGGGCCAGCGCCTCGAGGTCCCGGCGGGCGGTCCGCACCGAGATCTCGAGCTCCTCGCTCAGCTCGGCCGCGGTCACCCGCCCTCGTGCCTGGAGGACGAGGAGGGCGGCGACGAGGCGATCGGCGCGCATGCACCCACCATCACAGCAAAACTGGCCAGAGGATGGCCACTTTCATCGCGGAGGATGACCCCATCGACCCACAGCCGGCAGCGCCGGCAGGAAGGAAGGTGGCAGATGCCCGGCATGGTTCCGCCCGTCCCCGACGAGCGCAGCGCGCTCCTCGCATACCTCGCTCAGCAGCGCTACGTCCTGCGGCTCACCGCGTACGGCGTCACCGAGGAGCAGCTCTGGGCCACCCCAACCGCCGGGACGCTCAGCCTCGGCGGGCTCATCAAGCACGTCGCCGCCGTCGAGGACCACTGGATCCGGCTCGCGTTCCAACAGGCCGTGCGGACCGACCCCGAGGACTACGGCCGCGACTTCCGGCGCGAGCCGACCGACACGATCGCCTCGGTGCTCGACGGCTACGCCGCGGTCGCGCGGCACACCGAGGAAGTGCTCTCGGACGTCGACCTCGACCAGCCCGTGCCGGTGCCGAAGGGCGTGCCGTGGTTCCCCGACGACGTCGACGCCTGGACGATCCGCTGGGTGCTCCTCCACTTGATCCAGGAGACCGCCCGTCACGCCGGGCACGCCGACATCGTCCGCGAGTCCATCGACGGCGCGACGGCGTTCCCGATCCTGGCCGCGGCCGAGAGATGGCCCACAACGCCGTGGCTCCAGCCCTGGGAGCCGCCGGCGGAGGTGGCGTCGTCCTGAGCGACGGCCCGCCGGCTACCCGGCGAGCGGGTCGCGCAGGCCGGCGAAGAGGTCGTCCCGGGGGCCCCGTGCCACCGGGCCAGCGGGGTGGACGAAGTCCTCGGTGCCGAACATCTCCGTGAAGTCCGCCAGCGAGAACTTGAGGAAGAAGACGTTCTCGGCCTGGCTGGCGTGCGCCCGCAGCGCGGCGAGCTTGGCGGCCCCGTACTCGCGGCAGTCGATCTCGGCGGCGATGTCCTCGTCCGGCGACCCGAACTTGGTCTCGTCGATCTCGGGCAGCTCGACGCCCGCCTCGGCCATCCGCTGGCGCGACTCGGCGAACCGGGAGCGGCGTACCGTCGGGTAGTACAGCTCCGGGTGCGCACTTGTCCGCGCCAGCGCGGCGACCGTGATGCGGTGGGCCTGGATGTGGTCGGGGTGCCCGTAGAACCCGTAGTCGTCGTACGTGACGACGACCTGCGGGTCGTGGCGGTCCATCAGCGCGACGAGCGGCTCGGCCGCGCGCTCGACGTCGAGGCGCGCGAAGGCGCCCGGCGCGTCGTTCGACGCCCAGCCCTCCATGCCCGAATCGCGGTAGCCGAGGCGCTCGAGGTGCGACACGCCGAGGATGCGACAGCTCTCCTCGAGCTCCCGGCGGCGAATCGCGACGAGCGCGGCCTCGTCGTGGCCCGGCTCGCCCGGCTTCGCGCCGTTCGGGCCGTCGCCGCACTCCCCGTTCGTGCACGTCACGAGCACGGTCCGGACCCTCTCGGCGGCGTACTTGGCAAGGATGCCGCCGGTGGTCGACGCCTCGTCATCGGGATGGGCGTGGACCGCCATCAGCGTCAGCGTGTCGGGCATGCCTCGGATCCGGTCGCGGGGTGACGGGGAAGGCCCCACCGTAGGGCCCAGCGGCACCGCCTCGATCCCCGGCGCGACCGCGATCGGTGCGGCCGGCTGTCACGTTGCGGTCCGACGACCAGTCGGCTGCACTAGGGCTGCCCTACGAAGGAGTCGCCGTGGCGCTGCACCAGAAGCTCGTCGAGGACCTGACCCCGCTCATCCTCAGCCCGATGTACGCCCGTCCGGGCGAGGTCCGCCACGCGCCGCGTCACACCCTGCCTGACGTCGAGATCGCCCCCGATACCGCCTACCAGTACATCCACGACGAGCTGATGCTCGACGGCAACTCCCGCTTGAACCTCGCGACCTTCGTCACCACGTGGATGGAGCCGCAGGCGAACCAGCTGATGGCCGACACGTTCGACAAGAACATGATCGACAAGGACGAGTACCCGCGAACCGCGGAGCTCGAGCTGCGGTGCGTCAACATGCTCAGCCGCCTGTGGAACTCACCCGACAAGGAAGAGGCCACCGGAACCTCGACGACCGGGTCGAGCGAGGCCGCCATGCTCGCCGGCATGGCGCTGAAGTGGCGGTGGCGTGACCGCCAGCACGCCGCCGGCCGGATGACTGACAAGCCGAACCTGGTGATGGGCTCGAACGTCCAGGTGTGCTGGGAGAAGTTCGCCCGCTACTGGGAGGTGGAGCCCCGCCTCGTCCCGATGGAAGGCGACACCTACCACCTAACCGCCGACCAGGCCGTGAAGCACTGCGACGAGAACACCATCGGCGTCGTCGCGGTGCTCGGCTCGACCTTCGACGGGTCCTACGAGCCTGTGCAAGAGATCTGCGCCGCGCTCGACAAGCTCCAGGCTGACACCGGGCTCGACGTCCCGGTGCACGTCGACGCGGCGTCCGGCGGCTTCGTCGCGCCGTTCCTCGACCCCGACCTGGTCTGGGACTTCCGCCTGCCCCGGGTCCAGTCGATCAACGCGAGCGGGCACAAGTACGGGCTCGTCTACCCGGGCGTCGGCTGGGCGATCTGGCGCTCCCCCGACGCCCTGCCCGACGACCTGGTCTTCAAGGTGAACTACCTCGGTGGCGAGATGCCGACCTTCGGCCTCAACTTCTCGCGGCCCGGCAACCAGATCGCCGCGCAGTACTACAACTTCCTCCGCCTGGGATTCGACGGCTACAAGCGGATCCAGCAGACCTGTCGCGAAGTGGCGCAGTACACCTCGGCCGCCATCGCGGACCTCGGACCGTTCGAGCTGCTCACCGACGGGAGCGAGCTGCCCGTCTTCGCGTTCGCCCTGACCAACTCGGACGGGCCCTACACCGTCTTCGATGTCTCCGATCGGTTCCGCGAGTCAGGCTGGCTCGTCCCGGCCTACACGTTCCCCGAGAACCGCGAGGACCTCGCCGCGCTCCGCGTCGTCGTGAAGAACGGGTTCTCCTACGACCTCGCCGATCGCCTCGTCGCCGACCTTCACGATCACGTCCGGTACCTCAAGACGCTGAAGGGACCCCTCCCCGACGCGGGGCGTCACCCCGCCTTCCACCACTAGCCGAGGGTCTACCGCTTTCGACGACCTAGCCCGTGGACGCCGCGAGCTGGGGCGCCGCAGTCTCGAAGTCGCGCTGGTTCTGATCGGCGTACGCCGAGGCGAAGTCGGCGATCGCCCGATCGAACACGTCGCTCGACCCGAGGTACGACGCGATCGCGAAGCGGTCACCTGATCGGGCGTGACCGTGCGCGAGGGTCGCGCCGCAGAGCTCCGCGTACAGGCTCATCCCCGCCGGCATCATCGTGTCGACGGCCGCCGAAAGCTTCCAGTCCCACAACTGGCGGACGTAGTAATCCCGTTCGACACCGTCGAGGCCCTCCGTGCGGAACCAGCCCAGGAAGATGTCGCTCGCCGGCTGGAGCAGGCGCTGGCCCTCGACGACCCGCTGCCCGTGGTTCGCGTACCGGCTCGCCCCACAGAAGCGCTCCAGGACGGACGCCTCGGCCTCCTTAATCTGGAGCACCAGGGGGTCGGCCTCGTCCCGGCCGAAGAGCAGCGCGATGAAGCATCGGGTGCCGACGCTGCCGACACCGACGACCTTCCTCGCGAAGTCGACGGCGTCGTAGCCATCGAGCAGGTGCTGTCGGTCCGGCTCCAGGCTCCGCCTGTAGCGGAGGAGACGCTCGAGCAGCCATTGCTGCAGCTCCTCGGCCTCCATGCCGCTCGCGAGCTCGGCGACGGGCACGAGAACGGGGGGATCGCTGTTGATCTGGAACTTGCCGTCGACCACGCGCGCCAGCTTCGAGGCAGCCGCCAGGCTGTTCTTGGCGTGCGCCTTCTCGATCGCGCGATTGAAGCGACGCGCCACCTCGCCCCTGACCTGCTTCTGCCACTGCTCCAGGACCGCGGTGGCATCGAACCGCGAGTACCAGACGTCGAGATTCGTCATCCGCGCGTAGCCCGCCATCGACTGGCGATAGGTGCGGACGGCCGCGGACACGATGGATCGTGTCGTGGCTCCGTCGAACTCACGGGACCGCGCCGCGATCTCCAGGCTCGCCGCCAAGCGCTTGACGTCCCACTCGAAGGGGCCCCGGCTCGTCTCGTCGAAATCGTTGATGTCGAAGACCATCAATCGGTCCGGGGCGGCGTACCCACCGAAGTTCTCCAAGTGTGCGTCCCCGCACGCTTGGACCTGCAGATCGGTGCGGGGACCAGTGGCCAGGTCGCTCGCCATCACGAGCGCCGCGCCGCGATAGAAGGCGAACGGCGACGCCGTCATGCGCTCGTGGCGAATGGCGACGAGTTCGGGCACTCGCGTTTCCTCCTGGGACCGCAAGAGCGCGACCGGCTCGGGTCGGTCCGGTTGGACCGTCCACGCCCCGTGCGAGGACCGCGGGACGGCCTTGCGAAGCGCTCGGCCGCGGGCCACCTGCTCCCGATGCGCTGCCGCGGTGCTCAGCGACAGGGCAGCCGATGTGGTGTCCGGAGTGACACTGGTCATCCGTGCCTCGTTCTTCTTCGCCCGTCGTGTGTCTCCGCGCCACAGTGTAGAGACGAGCCGCAGCGCCGGCACGTGGACCCGTCAATGGCGATCGAGCGGGCACGACTCATACGAGGCCGCGATGCGCCAAGCGCCCATCTCGACGCTCGACCGCCGGCATCACCCGCAGCGAGAGGGCGTCAACGGCGGTGCAGGGACCGCGCCGGCGGCGCTGAGGACATACCGGTCGTCGCGGCCGCGGTGCTCGCCGTCGTGGTGCTGCTGTTCGCGAACCTGGAGCAGGTGACGATCGACCTCATGGTCGCCCAGGTGACGATGCCCGCCTTCTTCGTCATCGCCGTCCCGCAGCGCTGAGGTATCGGCGTGATCGTCCGACGACGTCGCGCCCGACCGCGGGCGCTCGAGCGGCCCGTGGATCGAATGTCGCTCGCGACGATGCGGGTGCACAATGGCGCAATGAGCGACAGCCACAACGGGCCAGTCGACCGGCTGCTCGGGGCTGTCCCCTTCGACGCGGTGCTCCGCCAGATCGACGTGCAGGCCATCCTCGACCGGATCGACCTGAACGCGCTGCTCGACGAGGTCGATGTCGATCGGCTCGTCGGTCGAATCGACGTCGCGCAGCTCCTCGAGCAAGTGGATATCGGCGGGCTGATCGTCGAGTCCACGAAAGGCGTCGCGGGGCGGTCGCTCGATGCCATCCGGCTCGCCGCGGCCCGCCTCGACGTCGCGCTCGAGCGTCTCGTGAACCGGGCGCTGCGCCGAGCACCCATCCCCGAGGAGACGGAGTCCTCCACCCGTGACGCCCTGCAAGGGCGCAGCGCCGGCGCGGTGAGCCGTTTCACCGCCGCCCTGCTCGACCTGGTCTTCAGCTCGCTGCTCCTCACCGCACTGATCGCCACGATCGTGGCCATCGCCGACCTGCT
>DATDGU010000068.1:0-5716 GCA_036521915.1 Acidimicrobiia bacterium
GAGGTGGTTGGCCGGCAAGGTGGCGTTCTGGTCGAGGGTGTAGCCGAGGGTCGCCTTCGTGCCGGCGTTGGCGAAGTTGGCGATCGCCAGCGTCGCCGCGGTCCCCGACTGCGCGTCGAGGGCGGGGACCCGCCAGGACGTGGCGGGCGACGCGACCCCGAGCATCGTCGTGAGCCCTACCGGCCCGCTCGTCCCGTCGGTCGCGATCGACTGTTCGGCGACGAGTCGGCCGATGCGGGCGTGCACGTGGAAGGCGAGCGCGTCGTGGTCCGGGACGATGAGGTGCAGCGCGAGCGAGACGCGGGAGCGGCGCGGCACCTCCACGGCCTGGGCCGACCCCGGGGACTCGACGCCGGTGGTCGTGAGGAACGTCACGTCGACGATGGCGTCGTCACCAAAGGGGTTGAAGAGGGCGAGCCAGTCCTCGGCGCCCACACCGGTGTCGCCTCCCGAGAAGTACCAGTCGGTCGCGGCCTGGCGCGCGCACGGGCCGATCGTGTCCTGCGAGCCGCGGCTGAGCTCGTGCTCGACGAGACCGCCGCTGCCTGGCACCTCGACGACGACGCCGGGCTCGGCGGCGCTGACGAGCGTCGAGACGGGCACGCGCCGCTGCCCGAACGCCGCGACCGAGATGCGGCGCGTCACCGTCTTGCTGGCAGCCATCACGGTCATGGTGGCGGTCACCGTGTGGGGGGCAAGGTTCGCGACGATCACGGTCTCGTCCGCCCGGCCGTTCGCGATCGACGTGCCCTCGGCGCAGAACCACGTCGACGCGATCGCGTCCGCCGGGGCGAGGGTCGGTCCGGCGCTCGCGGGAGGCGCCGGCGGGAGCGAGGGATGGAACGGGTGGCCGACCTGGCTGGCGGCGACGAGCCCGAACGCGCCGGCGGCGACGGCGACGAGCGCGACGAGGCGACGGCCGCGCGGGCTGCGACGAGGGCTCACCCCTGCTCCCAGAACTCGACGTCGCTGTCGACCGGCGGCGCGCCGCTCAGCCGCCGCTCCTCGCGCTCGCGACGGGCCGCGACGCGCGCCTCGGTTTCCTCCGGGTCCGGTGCGAAACGCCGGCGGCCACGCGCCCACCACAGGAGCGCGAGCAGCCAGAGCACGCCCTCGATCCCGACGAGCTCATACACGCGGCCCTGGCCGGTGTGGGTGATGGTGACCGAGGCGTGGGCCGGCAGCCGGAACTGGTTCGTCACCCCGAACGCCGGCCGGTGCGCGAGCGCCTGCCCGCCGGCGTGGGCCTCCCATCCGTGGTCGTACGCCTCGAACCAGAGCACGGTGCCGGGGCCGGCGGGCGCGCTGCCGAGGGCGCGGCTGGTCGAGAGGTCGAAGCCGGCCGCGGCGCGCGCCGGGTCGGCGGTCGCGCCGGGGATCGCCCCGCGGCGCTGGGGGACGACGGTGCGGCCCGGGAACCAGGCCTGGTTCTCGTAGAGCTCGATGCCCGGGTCGCTCCCGAGGCGCGCGAGGTCGAGCTGGCCGCGCAGCGCGACGTCGAGCGCCGGCAGCGGTCGGCCGGGGAGACCGCCCGGCCCGTTCCGCAGGGTGAAGACGACGTAGCGGACGCCGAGCGGTGCGAGGACGCGCCCCAGGCGGTTCGTGCGGCCGGTGAGCGCCGCGCTGATCCCGTCGGCGACGGGGTCGTGCGTCTGGGTGATCGGCGCGCGCAGGAACTCGCGCCCGTCACCGGGGCCGTCGCGCGTCAGCGTGTACGAGAGGCCGGGGGTCACCGGGGCCGGGCCGAGGGGCAGCACGCTCGGGTCGCCGACCCAGAGGATCCGGAACTGGCCCTGGTTCTGCGCGTCGCTGGTGAACGACAGGTCGGTCGCCCACGACGAGCTCGGGCTGTGCCACCGGCCGTCGGCCGCGTCGCCGAGGAACCCGAGGCCGGCGAGCGTCACGCCGGCGACGGCGACGACGACGGTGAGGCCCCGCACGCCGAGCCGACGTGGGGGACGGCTCGCCACCGCGAGCCCCGCGGCGATCGCGAGGCCGAGCGCGCCGAGCGAGAGCACGCCCTCGGGGGCGGGCACGGCGAAGCCCGGCGCGAACCGGGCGGGCAGCTCGACGGCGGCCCACGCCACGAGGGTGAGCGCCCACGCTCGGGTCGCCCATGCGAGGCGCGGGCCGGTGGTGATCAGCAGCGCCATCGCGGCGGCGGCGAGCAGGCCGAACGCCGCGATCCCGCCGCCGGCGGGCCCGGTCTCGAAGCGGACGAGGTCGAGGATCGAGAGGTCGGGGTGGAGGGTGAACCCGAACGCGGCCGGGTCCTGCAGCCCGTGCGACGCGGTGGTCGTCCACGGGAAGAGGAGGACGGCGGCGCCCACGCCGCCGATCAGGACCGCGCCGACGCTGCGCAGCGCGGCGGCGAGCCCACCGGCGACGACCGCGGCGACGACGAACGCGCCCGCGGCGAGCAGCAGGACGACGGCCGCGGGCGGGAACCAGGCGCTGGCGAGCGCCGTGACGATCGCCAGGCCGAGCAGCTGGCGGCGGCCGGCCGGACCGCTGGTGTCGAAGCGCGCGGCACGCACGAGGAGCAGCACGAGGTGCGGTACCAGCGCGAACAGCACGAGGGGGCCGAGGCGCCCGGCGGCGATCGCGTTGCGCGGCACCGGGTTCACGCCGTAGGCGAGCGCGGCGACGACCGCGCCGGTGCGGTCGGCCCCGACGTGGCGCGCCAGGCGCCACGCCCCCGCGGCGCCGAGGGGAATCGCGAGCACGACGAGCAGCGTGAGGCCGAGGCCGACGCTGCCGACGAGCACCGCGCCGAGTCCGGTCATCAGTGCCAGCGCGGGCGGGGCCGGAGCCGTCGAGCCGAGCGTCGTGTAGCGCCACGCGGACGTGAAGGCCGCGGCCAGGGCGTGGATCCCGGGCCACGCGGCGAAGTCGCCGACGGCTGGCACGCCGGACGAGAAGAAGTCGCGGGAGCCGATGACCACCACGAGGAGGAACGCGATGAGCGCGAGCGACGCCGGGTGGGTCAGCGCGTGGAGAAACGACTCGAGGTTGTCGCGGACCCGGTCCTCGAGCGACTCGATGCGCTCGTCGGCGTGGTGCTGGCTGAGGAAGGCGCCGACACGCGCGGTCGAGCCGACCTGCAGCTCGCGCAGCTCGCTGTCATTGATCGTGCGCGCCGACTGGGCGCGCCGACGAGCCAGCCGTCGCCGCCCAGGGTGCAGGAGATTCCACCGCCAGGCGCCGAGCATCGCCAGCGCCTGGTGGCGCCGGGGCGTCGCCGCGAACGCGACGGCCTCGAGCGTCGCGATCGCGATCCCGGTCGGGACCAGGCGCAGCAGCGAGCGGCGCGAGTAGCAGGTGAGCACGACCCGCACGCGGCGGCGGGCGAGCTCGCGTGCCGTCGGGACGTCCCCGGGCCGCCGAAGGGTCGCGGCCTCGACGTGGGCAACCCGGGCGTCCGGGGCGACGACGACGCGGGCGCCGGCCAGCCAGGCCCGCCAGCACAGGTCGAGGTCCTCCGACCCGGGGAAGGCCTCGGGGTCGAAGCCGCCGAGCGCGTCGAAAAGGTCGGTGCGCACGAGCATCGCAGCGCTCGACACGTAGAAGACGTCCCGCACCGCGTCGTGCTGCTCCTGGTCGAGCTCGCCGGGCTCGATGCCGGTATGTGAGCCGCCGAGGCGGTCGATGCTGCGGCCCACGTCGAGGAGGACCTCGGGGTTGTCGGCCGAGACGAACTTGGGCCCGACGATCCCGGCGTTGGAGCGGTAGGCCTCCTCCACGAGCACGCGGATCGTGTCGGGGGCGAGGATCGCGTCGTCGTGGCAGCACAGCAGGAAGGTGGAGCCGCGCACGATGCGCAGGGCCTCGTCGGCCGCCCCGCCGAAGCCGGCGTCGCTGCCCGCCCGGTGCACGAAGGCGTCGGGCAGCGCGGCGGCGACCCGCTCCGTGGGATCGTCGGCGGAGCCGGCGTCGACCACGAGGACCGACAGCGACGGATAGTCCTGGTCGCCGAGGGCGCAGAGCGCGGGCTCGAGGAAGCGCCCCGGGTTCCGGGTGACGACGACCGCGACGACCGAGGGCGCCGCCTCGCCCGCGTTCTCGAACTCCTGCTCGTCGAGGAGCAGACCGTCGGCGTCGTCGGGCAGGCTCATCGGCGGGGCTGAGGATAGGGGCCGCCTCCCGCCCCGCCCGGACCATCCGGCGTGTTGGGTCGAGCGTGGAGGGCCCCCGGGCCCTGCCTCGCGGGGTCCCTCCTCGCGCCACCCGGTGTGCTTGCAAAAGTTAGCAGTCTGGTCTATTGTGCTAGCAGTGATTCGACCCCGTGAGGAGCACCCGATGACCGATCCGCTTCATGACCTTCGCCAGCGCGCCGAGGACGCGGCCTACACGGCCGTGGGGGTCGGCGTGCTCGGCTTCCAGCAGGCCCAGGTCCGGCGCCGCGCCGTGCAGCAGCGGCTGGTCGGCGCCAGCCACGACGCCCGCGCCCAGGCCGTGAACCTCAAGGGTGACGCCCGCGCCGCGCTGGAGTCGCTCGGCTCGGAGCTCAAGTCCCGCGTCGAGCCCGTCGTCACCCGTCTCGGCGAGCAGGTCGAGCCGCTGGTCTCCGACGTCCGCACCCGTGTCGAGCCGGTGCTCGAGAGCTTCGGCGTGGCCACCCGCCGACCCGCCGACAAGGCGAGCAAGACCCCGCCGGTCTGATCCGGCGAGCGGGGCACCCCGGGACGCGTAACGTCACGGGGTGCTCGCCGCGCTCGCCGGAGGGGTAGGGGCAGCTCGGTTCCTGTGCGGGCTCGTCGACGTCGTCGATCCGGCGTCGGTCACGGCGATCGTGAACACCGGGGACGACGACGAGTTCCACAGGCTGTGGGTCTGCCCCGACCTCGACAGCGTCACGTACGCCCTCGCCGGTGCGAACAACCCCGAGACGGGGTGGGGTCTCGCCGGTGAGACCTTCCACACTGTCGACGCGCTCGAACGGTACGGCGTGCCGACCTGGTTCCGCCTCGGCGACCGCGACCTGGCGACCCACCTCTATCGCAGCGAGCGCCGGCGCGCCGGCGCGGCCCTGAGCGAGATCACCGCCGAGATCACCGCCGCGTGGGGGCTCACGACCCGCCTCGTGCCCATGAGTGACGACCGGGTGGCGACCCGCATCACCGCCCGGGGTCGGGACGGCGCGCCCACCAATCTGGCCATGCAGGAGTGGTTCGTGCGCGAGCGCGCCGAGCCCCCCGTGCTCGGCGTGCGGTTCGCGGGCGCCGAGACCGCCCGCCCGGCCCCCGGGGTGCTCGAGTCGCTCGCCGCCGCCGACGCGATCGTGATCTGCCCGAGCAACCCCGTCATCTCGATCGCGCCCGTGCTCGCCGTGCCCGGGATCCGCGACGCGCTCCGGGCGCGCCGCGACCGGGTGGTGGCCGTGAGCCCGATCGTCGGGGGCCGCCCGGTGAAGGGCCCCGCCGACCGGCTCATGGCACCGCTCGACATCGAGGTGTCGAGCGTCGGCGTCGCCCGCGCCTACCGCGACGTCTGCGCCACCATCGTCATCGACCGGGTCGACGCGGACGACCGGCCGCGGATCGAGGCGCTCGGGATGCGCGTCGTCGTCACCGACACGCTGATGCGCGACGCGCGCGTCGCCGCGGCGCTCGCGCGCGACACGCTCGCCGCCGTGGCGTGAGCCTCACCATCATCCCGGTCGCGGGCGTGCCCGAGGTGCGCCCCGGCGACGAGCTCGCTGTGCTGATCCAGGCCG
>DATDGU010000069.1:0-1754 GCA_036521915.1 Acidimicrobiia bacterium
GGTAGTTCTCGAACTGCTGGTACCCGACGAGGAACGCGATGACCCAGATCGCGTCGACGGGCGAGTAGAGCAGCGCCACCAGGGCGGGCAGGATCAGGGCCAGATACGTCCCGAAGGTCGGGACGAACTGCGACACGACTCCGACGAAGATGGCGAGCGCCAGCGACGACGGGATCCCGAGCAAGAAGAAGAACACCCACGTCACCGCGGTGCAGATCAGCGCCTGCAGCGCCCGCGAGTAGAGGTAGGCGCCGGTCTTGTCGACGGCGAGTTCCCACGTGTCGAGCACGATCTGCTGACGGTGTGGTGGCAGCCGCGAGCAGATGGTGCGGCGCACCTTCTGCGAATCGGCCGTCAGGTAGTAGGCGAAGATGAACGTCACGACGATCTCGAGCAGGCTCTTGCCGATCGTGATCGCGACGTTCGGCGCATCCTTCGCCAGGCTGCGCGCGAACTTCTGCACCGCGCCGTTCGGGTTCTGCAGGTTGCGGATCAGCCCGTTCGCGTTGATGTGCGTCCCGAAGTCGCGGTTCAGGAACGACACGACGTTGCGGACGTAGTGCGCCGTGTTGTTGACGAGCTGCGATGTCTGGGTGAACGCGACGGCCCCGAACGCCGCCACGAACCCGATCGTGCCGAGCAGGAAGAGGCCCCAGACGAGCCCCGTCGCGCCGTGGCGCGGCCACCCTCTCTTGACGAGCAGGTTGACCGGCGGCTCCATCGCCAGGGAGAGGAACAGCGCCACCGCCAGCATCAAGATGACGACTCGCAGCTTCTGGACGATCCAGTACGCGACGATCAGGCCGATCACCCACGTGAAGAACAGAGCGATGGCGCGACGCACCCAGGGCGGAACCTGGGTCTCGTCCGACCCATCGGGCCCGGACGAGGCGCCGTCGACCGCCGGCGCCGGGGCGACGGCGGGCGCCTCGACGGTTGTCGGCTCGGCCCCGTTCCCCCCCGAGGAGCGCCGGGGCGCCCGGCCCGTCCGTTTCGCGGCCTTCCGCGGGTTCGAGGTGCCGCTCTTCGAGCGGGCGGCGGGCTGGCGCGGCATGGGCCCAGTGTCGCACCACGCACTCCATCCATTGATGCTTCGCCGAGAGGCCCCCGCGCCGCCCGAACGGGGAGTGCCAGTGGTCACAGGGCGCCCGCCCGGCGCCAGTGGGCCGGCAGGCGCGCTGTAGAACATCAGGGATGCGTCGGGCGAGCGACTCCCCACCCGCGGGCATGCCCGCGGCGCGCACCTGGCTCGGGCGCCTCGCGCAGTCGTGCTACGACCACCGCCGGCGCGTCCTTGTCGTGTGGGTCGTGACGCTCGTCGCGCTGATCGCGTTCGGCGCGTTCATCGTCACCGGCCGCTTCGACAACAAGTTGAGCGGCGGCCACTCGGAATCACAGACCGCGCAGGACCTGCTGAGCGCCCGGTTCCCGCGTCAGGCCGGCGACCCCGCCGACATCGTCTTCCACACGGCCTCCGACATCCGGTCGCCCGCGAACCAGCAGGCGATCGCGGCGGTCGTCGCCTCCGTGCGGCCGCTGCCCGCGGTGAGCGGCGTCGCCGGCCCGTTCGACCCCAGCGTCGAGGGCCAAGTCGCGTCGAACGGCCACACCGCCTACGCCCAGGTCCAGTTCGACGCGACGACCGACAACCTCGCCGCGGCGGACGTCACCCGGGTCCTGAACACGGCGCGCGCCGCCGACCGCGCCGGCTTCCAGGTCGAGCTCGCCGGTCAGCCGATCACGAAGGCCGAGAC
>DATDGU010000070.1:0-9455 GCA_036521915.1 Acidimicrobiia bacterium
CGGCGATGCTGCTGCGTGAGCTCGGCACCGTGGAGGGGGCGCCGGCCGACCTGGCGACGCGGGCGCTCGCCATGCTCGACCTCGCGGCCGAGCGGGCCCGCCAGGCCGAGATGTGGCCGGCGGCGGGCCGCCTCGCCGAGCAGGCCCTCGCCGTCCTGCCCGCCGACGCGCCCGACCAGACCCGCTGGCGGCTCCAGCTCGCGCACGCGACCGCGGCCGCCGAGCAGCGCGAGCTCACGACGGCGCGCGCCGACGTCGACGCGGTCCTCGACGACAACCCCGACGCGGCGACGACGGCGCGTGCCCAGACGATCCTCGCCGAGATCTACCAGCGCATCGGCGACGCGCCGCGCGCGCTCGAGATGTCCGAGCAGGCGCTCGCCGGCTGGGAGGCGCTCGGCGACGCCCGCGGCGCGGCGGACGTGCTGCGGGTGCGGGGGCTCACCTACATGTTCCAGGGCAACCAGGACGCGGCGGAGGGTGACCTGTCCGCGGCGCTGGAGGCGTTCGAGGCGGCGGGCGACCGGCGGGGCGAGGCCTGGGCGCTGCAGAACCTGGCAACGATCGCGTTCTTCCGCGGCGAGGCCGCGGCGGCCGACGACCGCCTGGAGCGGTCGCTCGCGGTCTTCACCGAGCTCGGCGACTACGGGGGCGTGAACTGGTGCCTCGGCATCCAGGCCTGGGTGCGCTTCATGCAGGGTCGCGTCGCCGAGGCCGAGCAGCGCGCCCGCGAGCAGCTGCCCGAGGTGGAGGCCATCGGCAACCGGTGGGGGGCGGCGATCCTCGTCATGCTCCTCGCCAACGTCGCGCTGTGGTCCGGCGAGAGCGACCAGGCGGTGGCGCACGCCCGCGACGCCGTCGCCCGCTTCGAGGTCGTCGCCGACCCGTGGGGCATCGGCGTCGCCGGCGCGACGCTGGCCCGAGCCTTGGCCTGTCGCGGCCGGGTGGACGACGCGTTCGACCTCGTCGGGCGCGGCGACTCCCCCGACCTGTCCGGCGCGCTGCTGCGCGCCCAGCTGCTCGTCCATCTCGGCGAGCCGGGCGCCCTGCCCGCGGCGCTCCACGTCGGGATCGAGCGCGGCGCGAGCCCCGAGCTCGTCGCCACGCGGCGCCTCGCCCTCGGGCTCGCCCTGCTCCAGGACGGCCGCTTCGAGGAGGCCATCGCCGAGCTCCGCGGCGCCCGGGAGGTCGCCCTCCCGAAGCACACCGGCTCGACGGTGGCGGTGAGCGCAGCGCTCGCCCTGGCGCTCGTCGCGGCGGGCCAGACCACCGAGGCGCGCGCCCTCGCCGATGAGAGCGGGGACACCGGCACCTACCTCGACCGGATCGAGCACGGGATGGCGGGGGCGTTCGCGCGGCTGCAGGTCCGGGACCCGGACGCGGTCGCGGCCTTCGACGCCGTCGTGGCCGGCGCCGACCGGACGGAGGCCCGCCTCGACCAGGCGATCACCCGGCTCGCCCGAGCCCACGCGTGGCGGGCGCTGGGCCGTGACGACGCCGACCGGGAGTGGGCCGACGCCAGCGATCGCCTCGAGGCGATCGGGATCACCGCGGCCGGCTGGTCCCGGGTGTTCTCAGCGGCGGCCGGCGCGTAGCTGGTCCAGCACGCGGGCGCAGGCCAGCCCGTCCGCGAAGGTCGGCGCGCCGGGAGGCGCGGCCCCGTCGCGCACGGCGTCGCGCACGACGGTCGCCCATCGCCGCATCGGCTCGAGGTGCGGGTCGGCGTCGCTCGGAGCCTCGTGCTCCTCGCGGCCGTCCCGGGTCCGCACGACGACGCGGCGGTCGGCGACGCACTCGAGCAGCCCGTCCGTGCCGATCACGACGAGACGCGGGGCGACGCTGACCGGCGCGGCGAACGTCGAGTCGAGCGTCGCGGTCACCCCACCGTCGAGGCGCAGCCACGCGCTGAACCCGTCCTCGGCGTCGCAGCGCCGGGGCACGCCGGCCGCGTCCGGACGGTCCGTGATCGTCGTCCGGCAGTGCGCGTCGACGCCGAGGATCTCCCCGAACGCCCATCGGAGAAAGTCGACGGCGTGCGAGCCCCACGCGCCCACCCATCCGCCACCGGCGCGCCGGTCGAAGAGCCAGCCGTGCGGCCGGTGGCGCGAGCCGGCGCTGAAGTGCGTCCACTGCACGTGCTCCGGGCGGCCGATCGCGCCCCCGGCGACGAGCTCGCGCACGAGCGCGCGGGCCGGGTCGTAGCGGAACTCGAAGTTCAGCAGGTGCAGGCAGTCGGCGACCTCGGCCGCCGACAGCAGGGCGTCCGCCTCGCCGGCGTCGACCCCGAAGGGCTTGTCGCAGAGCACGGCATGACCGGTCTCGACGGCGCGTCGCACGTGTGCGGCGTGGAGGAACGGCGGCGAGTGGACGCACACGACGTCGAGGTCGACGTTGTCGCACAGCGCGGCGATGCCTGCGTCGTCGCGGGCGGACACCACGCCGACGACGCTGCAGCCCTCGGTCTCGGCGAAGACGGGGGCGACGACGCGGGCGCCGAAGCCGGTGCCGATGACCCCGACGGTGACGGTCACTCGCCGACCCTCGCCGCCGGGTCCGGGTCGACGCCCCCCACGCCGAGGTGCAGCCGGCCGAGGAACCAGTGCGACAGCGGCCCGATGCTGATGGCGAAGAGGAGCGTCCCGATGCCGACGTCGCCGCCGAGGGCCCACCCGGCGACGAGCGCGCTCGCCTCGAGGCCGGTGCGGACGAGCCACAGCGGGTGGCCCTTCGCCGCGAGGCCGGTCATGAGGCCGTCGCGGGGACCGGGTCCGAGGCCCGCCCCGATGTAGAGGCCGGTGCCGATCGCGGTGACGACGATCCCGCCGAGCAGCATCGGCCAGCGCTGGTCGAACGCGGCGGGGGCGGGGATCCAGCCGAGGAACACGTCGACGATGAACCCGACGGTGATCGTGTTGAGGATCGTGCCGAGCCCGAAGCGCTGGCCGATCGGGATCCACACGACGAGGATCGCCAGGCCGAGCAGCACGACGACGGTGCCGAAGCTCAGCCCGGTCAGCTTCGAGAGGCCCTGGTGGAGCACGTCGTAGGCGCTGACCCCGAGCTTGGCCTGCAGCACGAGCGTGATGCCGGCCGACAGCACGACGATGCCGACGACGAGGTTCGGGAGGCGCCGGCGCAGCTCCGCCGCGCTGGGGAGGGTGACGACGTGGAGTTCGGGGTTCGTCGTCACGCGGCGAGCCCCGCGGCCGAGTCGACGTCGAGATAGAGGGTGGCCTGCGGCGCCCGACGCAGCGCCGAGGCCGGGCACGCGGTGCTGACCGGGCCCGTGAGCGCGGCCGTGACCGGCGCCTCCTTGCGGGCCTCGGGCACGACGGCGAGCACGCGCGCCGCGGCGAGCAGCGCGGGGATCGTGACCGTAATCGCCTGGCGGGGCACCGCGTCGAGGTCCGGGAAGTGCCCCTCCCCCACCTGCTGGTGGCGGCAGGCCTCGTCGAGGTCCACGACCTTCACCGTCTGCGGGTCGTCGAAGCGGGCGACCGGCGGGTCGTTGAACGCGAGGTGGCCGTTCTCGCCGATCCCCAGGCAGCACAGGTCGAGGGGGTGGGCGGCCAGCAGCGCGGCGTAGCGGCGGCACGCGGCCTCGGGGTCGGGCGCGTCGCCCTCGACGTACTCGAACGCCCGGGGGTGCACGACGTCGACGACCCGCTCGCGGAGGTACCGGCGGAACGACGCCGGATGGTCGGCGGGGATCCCGACGTACTCGTCCATGTGGTATCCGACCACCGCCGACCAGTCGACGTCGTCCCGGTGGGTGAGGGCGTCGAGGAACGCGAGCTGGGAGTTCCCGGTGGCGAGCATCACGTGGGCGACGCCGCGCGCGCGGACGGCGGCGTCGATCGCCGCGGCGGCGGCCGCCGCGGCGGCCGCGGCGAGGTCGCGGTCCCGGTCGTGGACGTGGACGGTCAGGTCGTCGACGACGAACGAGCGCACCGCGCTACGCGAACTGTGGGAGCCACCGCTTCGTCGCGGCCAGTAGCTCGTCGGTGAGCTTCTGCACCGCGTCGTAGTCGAGGCGGCTGGCGAGCGGGTCGACGAGCATCGCGTCGAGGACCCCGTCGCGGCTGCCGGTGAGCCCGGCGTCGACGGTGAGCTCCTGGGCCGTGCTCACCCGCCGGAGGGTCTCGGCGAGCACCGTCGGGACCTCGACGACGTCGCGGCCCCGCACCCCGTCGCCGTCCACGACGCACATGCTCTCGACGACCGGCCCGGGCGGGACGTCGGCCACCTGCGCGGCGTTCGGGATGTTGAGCGGGAACCAGCCGGGCAGGTTCTCGAGGAGGCACATGATCACGGGCGCGACCATCTCGCCCGAGGGCATGTCGGTGACGCTCGGCGCGGTGAGGAGCTCGTCGAGCTCGTCGACGTAGTGGGCCTGGCTGGCCTCGCGGTCCTCGATCGTCGTGAGGCGCACGCCCCAGCGCTCGCCCCAGCCCGACGCCTCGGTGAGGAAGCCGGCGAAGAACTCGACGAGGTGCCGGTCCCCCGCGGCGGGCAGCACCCCGAACCGGCGGAACAGCTCGAGCTTCACCCGGTGCCGGGCCAGCAGGTCGCCGCGCGTGCGCACCCCGTCACCCGCGATCTCCTCCCGCCCGGGGAAGTCGTCGGGCAGCGGCTCCGCGGCGCGGGCGTCGTCGTCGAGGAGCTCGGCGAGCAGCCCGAGGCCGTCCTCGCCGCCGACGTCGAGGGCCGTGATGATCGGCAGGTGGTTGACGCCCGCCACGGTCGGGGTGATCTCCAAGAAGCTGCGGTCGAGCAGCAGGCTCAGCATGAACTGGGTGACGGTGACCTCGTGGCACAGCCCGATGGTGCGGATGCTCGACGCCTTCGTCACCGCCCGACAGATCGTGGTCATCGGGTTCGTGAGGTTCAGCATCCAGGCGTCCGGGCAGAGCTCCTCCATGTCCGCGGCGATCCCGGCGAACACGGGGATGTTGCGCAGGGCCCGGGAGATGCCGGCCGGGCCGACCGAGTCCCCCACCGAGTGGCGGATCCTGTAGCGGGCGGGGATCTCGAGGTCGAGGCGCATCGACTCGAACCCGCCGGTCGAGAGGTTCACGATCACGAAGTCGGCACCGGCGAGCGCGTCCCGCTGCTCGGTGGTGGCACGCGCGGTCAGGCCGATGCCGCGCACCGCCGCCAGGTGCTCGACCAGCGCCACCATCTTCGGGAGCGGACGCGGGTCGAGGTCCTCGAGGACCAGCTCGGCGTCGTGGAGCACCGGCGTGTTCACCAGGTCGATGAGCAGCTTCGGGACCCACTGGTAGCTCCCGCCGCCGATGATCGTGATCCGGGGGCCCATCACCGGTCCTCTCGCAGCGCGGCGGTGACCTCGACCTCGACGGGCGCCTGGCGGGGCAGCGCCGCCACGCCGATGGCCGAGCGGGTGTGGCGCCCCGCGTCGCCGAAGACCCGGACGAGCGCGTGGCTGGCGCCGTCGGCGACCCGGGGCTGCTCGGCGAACCCGGCGACGCAGGCGACGAAGACCGTGAGGGTGACGAGACGCTCGATCGCGTCGAGCGTGCCGAGCGCGTCGCGGAGCAGCGAGACCGCGTTCAGGGCGCAGAGCTCGGCGCAGGCCGTCGCCGTCTCGACGCTGACCGGCCCGCCCACGACCCCGGTGGCGTGCAGGACACCGTCGGCGTTGCGGGGCAGGCAGCCCGACGTGCGTGCTGTGCGGCCGTGCACCACGACCGCGTCGAGGGGGTCGTGGGGCGGGAACGGCCCGGGGAGGTCGACGCCGAGCTCGTCGAGGCGGGCTTCGAACACGCTCCGCACCCTAATGGCCCCGAATCCGCGCGCCGCCCGCCGCGCTCGCGCTCAATCGGCGCCGAGCGCCCAGCGCAGCCCGCCCGCGAGGTGCTGCAGGTACGTGGGCGTCTCCCACGCGCCCGGGAAGTGCCCGAGGCTCGTCGAGAACACCCGGCCGGCGCCTTCCTGGAAGCACCACGCGAGCGGGAAGCCGTAGGGCGGCTCCAGGACGCCCGGCGCGCCGAGGTCCAGCTGCTCCGCCGGGACCCGCAACAGCACCTGCGCGTCGGGCCGCAGGTCGCGGAACTGGTACACCTCGTCGTGCCAGCGCCAGGTCGGCCCGAGGTGGCGCGTCGACGGGTGGTCGCGCTCGACGACGTCGAGGTCGACGGTCAGCGTCCACGGATGCCCGTTGAAGCGTGCACCGACGAGCGAGCCGTAGAACGGCCAGAAGTTGCACGAGTCGGTCGCGGAGTGGATCGCGACGACGACCATCGAGCCGTCGCGGACACGGCGCGTGATGAGCTCCTGCTGCGCGTCCGACCAGGGCGTCTCACCGATCGTGAACAGGCTCAGGACCCGCGCCTGCTCCAGCGCGCCCGGCTCGAGCGTGCGCACGTCGTCGACGCGGCGCGAGGAGAGCCCGGCCAGCTCCGCGCACTCGCCGACCGCGACGCTCGCCTGGTTCAGCACGCCGTGCACGCCGGCCGGCCCGTCGGCGTAGGGGGCGACCTGGGTGACGAAGAGCAGCTCGCCGTCGCTCATCGGGCGCGTGCGTCGCCGGTCGTCACGCCAACTCACCGTAGGGAGGCCGACTGATACGGTCAAACGCCCGAGGAGGACGCGATGCAGGTCGGCTTCATAGGGCTCGGCGCCATGGGCCTCCCCATGGCCCGCCACCTCGTCGAGTCCGGCCACGACGTGACGGTCGCGTCCCGGGGCCGCCCGCCGATCGACGAGGCCGTCGCGTTCGGTGCGTACGAGGGTGCCGGCCCCGCGGCGGTCGTCGCCGCGAGCGAGGTCACGATCCTCTGCGTCCCCAACTCCCCCGACGTCGAGCGTGTCCTCGACGACGCGCTGCCGAGCCTCGGACGCGGGAAGCTCGTCGTCGACTGCTCGACGATCGACCCCGAGGTCGAGCGCGCCCAGCACGCCCGGGTCCACGACACGGGCGCCCGCTACCTCGAGGCGCCGCTCTCGGGCGGCACGGCGGGCGCGCAGAAGGGCCAGCTCACCTTGATGGTCGGCGGCGAACCGGACGTGCTCGCCGCGGCGCGCCCGGCGCTCGAGCCCTTCTCGGGGCTCATCGTGCACGTCGGCGGGCCCGGCATGGGCCAGGTCGTCAAGCTCTGCAACAACCTCATCTACGCGGCGCAGATGCTCGCCACCGCTGAGGCGACAGTGATGGCCACGAAGGCGGGCGTGAACCTGTCCGAGCTCTACGAGGTCCTCACCCACGCCACCGGCGACTGCGTGGCGGTGCGGACCCGCCTACCCGCCGAGGGCGTCGTCCCGGACAGCCCGGCGTCGAACGGCTGGGCGCCAGGGTTCATGACCGACCTCATGGCCAAGGACCTCGACCTCGCGATCGGGTACGCCGCCCAGCAGCGGCTCCCGCTCTTCACGTCCGGCGTCGTGCGCCAGCTGCTCAGCGCGGCGAGCGAGGCCGGCTACGGCCGCGAGGACTTCTCGTCGCTGGCCAAGGTCGTGCGCGCCCTCGCCGGCGCGTGACCGTCCTCACCTTCGACTTCGGCACGAGCGCGACGAAGGTCGGGCTCTGGTCGGGTGCGACGCTCGTCGCGCTGACGCGCGCCCCGATCGAGACCCGCCACCCGGCGCCGGGCTACGCGGAGCAGGACCCGGAAGCCTGGTGGCGTGCCGCCGTCGACGCCGCCGCCGCGGCGCGCGCCGCGGCACCGGACGAGTACGCGCGGGTGCAGACGATCGCGGCGTCGACGGCGCGGGAGACGTTCACGTGCGTCGACGACCAGCTCCGGCCGCTCACGCCGGGACTCCTGTGGTCCGACACCCGGGCGGGCGACGAGGTGGCGACGTTGGGCGACCCGGTCGCGTTCCGTGCCCGCACCGGCGTCCAGGCAACCCCCGGGTGCTGCGCCGCGAAGATCGCCTGGCTGCGCGCCCGGGAGCCCGAGCGCTTCCGGGAGGCCGCGTGGCTGCTCGGGCCCCGCGACCTGGTCTTCGCTCGACTGACCCGCCGCGTCGAGACCGACCCCACCGTCGCCTCGCGGACCGGCCTCTACGCGCTCGACGGCGAGTACCTCGGCGACGAGGCGCTCGCCGCCCGGCTCCCCGCGGTCGCGTCGTCGCTCGAGCCGGGCCCGGTGGCGCACCCCGACCTGCTCGGCCTCCCCGCGGGCGTCGTCGCCGTGCTCGGCGCCGGTGACCGGGCGTGCGAGGCGGTCGGCGTCGCCGCGACGCCGACCGATCCGCTGCTGTCCTTCGGGACGACGGCCAACGTGTCGACCCCCCATCCGGGCCCCGCGGCGCGGCTGCCATCGGTCGCCCAGGTGTCGCGGACGGTCGACGGCGGCTACCTCGTCGAGGCGGGCCTGTCGGCGGCCGGGTCGGCGCTCGACTGGCTCGCGTCGCTCACCGGACGCTCGCGTGACGAGCTGCTACGGGGCGCCGCCCAGGTCCCGCCCGGAGCCGGTGGGCTGCTCGCGCTCCCCTGGCTGCAGGGCGCCCGGGCGCCCTGGTGGCAGCCGGAGGCCCGGGCCGTCTTCGCGGGCGTGACGTCGGCGCACGGGCCCGCCGAGGTCGCGCGGGCGCTGCTCGAGGGCATCGCCTTCGACGCGGCGCGCTCGCTCGAGCTCGTCACCCCCGCGGCGCACCGGGTGATGCTCGCCGGCGCGGGGGCGCGCAACTCGACGTGGGCGGCGATCGTGGCCGCCGTCGCGGGCCACGACGTCGCCCGCCGACACCTCGACGACGCCGCGTCCGCGGGTGCCCGCCTGCTGGCCGGGCGCTCGGGGATCGAGGCCGTCACGGCGGAGGACGTCAACCCGGTCGCGGCCGTCGCGGCCCCGGACACCCGCCTCGTCGAGGCCTACCGTCCCGTCCGCGCCGCCTCGGATGCCCTCGCCGCGCGACTGCTTGGCACGTGACCTGGCGTGCACGTCGTGGGATGACCCGCCGCTCCGGGGGCGGGACTCGAACCCGCGACTCTTCGGTTAACAGCCGACTGCTCTGCCAACTGAGCTACCCCGGAAGACGCCGTCGACGATAGCAAAGGCGCGCGTGCACCTCTCTGGGTGACACAGCGCACACCGGCAGGCACGGCGTCCCACGAACCGCAGCGCGGGTCGGGACGCGTCGACCCGCGTGATAGTGAGTAGGCATGCGCTTTCGACTGGGTCTCGTCCTCGGCTTCGGGTTGGGCTATTACCTCGGCGCCCGCGCCGGACGCGAGCGGTACGAGCAGCTGCGCGGGCTCGTGGCTCGGACGCCCTTGGCGAAGGTCCAGGCGGCCGTCGAGCTCGGCCGTGAGCGGCTCCGCACGCCCGAGCCCGGGGGTGCGGTCGTCCCGCCGTCGCCGAACTGATCTCCGCGGCTCAGGCACCGACGGCTGACCAGGCCGCCACGCCGGCCAGCACGAGCAGCACGACGGCGGTGACGCGGCGCACGACGCCGGCAGGGAAGATGCGCAGGAGGGTCTGACCGCTCGC
>DATDGU010000071.1:0-7612 GCA_036521915.1 Acidimicrobiia bacterium
CCGGTAGACGCGCACCGGGACGTCGCCGGCGGGGCCGGGCACGGTGCGGTCCTCGACGCTCGCCACCGGCTCGACGTCCGGCGGGCGGGGGAGCTGCTTGGAGATCGCCCGGGCCTCGGTCGCCGACGTCACACCCCGCTCGAGGCGCGGGAAGTGCTGCTCGAGGACCTCGATGACGGCGGCGGCGGTCGGGTCGATGGGCACCGGCGCGGACTGTAGTGGGGGGTCTGACGAGACGTCAGGTGTCTGTAGCCTGCGCGTTCGTGCCGCCGCGAGCCGACCAGCGCTGGGCGAGCATCCCCGCGCTCGTGCTCGCGCAGGCGCAGGACCTCGCCGACGCCGAGGCCCTCGTCGACGACGACGGCACGGTGCGCCGGTCGTTCGCCGAGCTCGGCGAGCTCCTCGTCCGCTCGACCCGCGCCGCGATCGCGGCGGGCCTCGAGCCCGGGGACCGGGCATCGGTGTGGGCGCCGAACCGGCACGAGTGGATCACCGCGGCGCTCGGCGTGCTCGGCGCGGGTGGGGTGCTCGTGCCGTTGAACACCCGCTTCAAGGGCGCCGAGGCGGCGTTCGTGCTCGGCAAGGCACGGGCGCGGCTCCTGTTCACGGTCACCGGGTTCCTCGGCACCGACTACGTCGAGATGCTGCGCGGCGCGGGCGTCGACCTGCCGTCGCTCGAGCGGACGGTGGTCCTCGGGGGCGACGCGCCCGCCGGCGCCGGGACCTTCGACGACTACCTCGCGGGCGGCGACGCGGTCGGTGACGCCGAAGCCCGGGCGCGCATCGACGCGATCACCGGCGACGACCTCTCCGACATCATCTTCACGTCGGGGACCACCGGCCGGCCCAAGGGCGCGATGGTCACCCACGGGCAGTCGCTGCGCGTCTACGACGCGTGGACCGACGTCGTCGGGCTGCGCGGCGGGGACCGCTACCTGATCGCCAACCCGTTCTTCCACACCTTCGGCTACAAGGCGGGCTGGATGTCGTGCATCCTGCGCGGGGCGACGATCGTGCCGTTCCAGGTCTTCGACGTGCCGAAGGTGCTCGACATGGTGGCGCGGGAGCACATCACCGTCCTGCCCGGCCCGCCGACGCTGCTGCAGGGGCTGCTCGACGAGCCCGACCGCGACCGCTTCGACCTGTCGTCGCTGCGGCTCACGGTGACGGGCGCGGCGGCCGTCCCGGTGAAGCTCGTCGAGCGCCTCCGCGACGAGATGACGTTCGACACGATCATCACCGGGTACGGGCTCACCGAGACGACCGGCACGGCGGCGATGTGCCGCCACGACGACGACCCCGACACGATCGCCAACTGGTCCGGTCGGGCGATTCCCGACACCGAGCTGCGCGTCGTCGACGACGACGGCCGGCCGGTCCCGACCGGCCAGCCGGGTGAGGTCGTCGTGCGCGGCTACCACGTGATGCGCGGCTACTTCGAGGAGCCCGAGGAGACGGCGGCGACGATCGACGCCGACGGGTGGCTCCACACGGGCGACATCGCGGTCATGAACGACCGCGGCTACGTCCGCATCACCGACCGCAAGAAGGACATGTTCATCGTCGGCGGGTTCAACGCCTACCCGGCCGAGATCGAGAACCTGCTGCTCGGCGACGACCGCCTCGCCCAGGCCGCGGTCGTCGGCGTCCCGGACGATCGGCTCGGGGAGGTCGGGTTCGCGTTCGTCGTGCCCCGCCCCGGCGTGCACGTCGAGGCCGACGAGGTGATCGCCTGGGCGCGCGAGCACATGGCGAACTACAAGGTCCCCCGCGGCGTCGAGATCGTCGACGCGCTGCCGCTGAACGCCAGCGGCAAGGTCCTGAAGTACGAGCTGCGGGCGCGGGCCCGCGGCGGCTGAATCAGGCGACCGGCGTCTCGAGTTCGGCTAGGCGCTGCGCCATCGTGTTCATGATCTCTTGCTGGAGCTCGGGCGCGTCGGCGAGCAGGGTGCGGAACTCGCGGCGGCCGATCACCTCGATGACGACGGGCGTCTTGGCGACGACTGTCGCCGTGCGCGGCCGGTTGTCGAGGAGCGCGATCTCGCCGACGTAGCTGCCCGCTCCGCGGGTCGCGACGACCTCGTCGCCCCGGCGGATCTCGATCTCGCCTTCGAGCACGATGATGAACTCGTTGCCGACCTGGCCCTCCTTCGTGAGCTGGGTGCCGGCCGCTTCGTCGAGGCGGGTGGCGAGGCTCGACACCGCTCGGAGCTGCTTCTTCGACAGCCCGTTGAAGAGCGGGACCGTCGCCAGCCAGTCCTCGGTCTTGTGCTCCATGCCTCCCCCTGTCCCCGGACGGGCCCGACGCGCCGGCAGTCTACGTTTGGTCCCCGCGGGCCGCCGCGCCCCGACGGAAACCGGGCCGGTTGCCGCGGCCGGCCCGGGGCGCAAAACTAGAACCCGTTCTCGTCCGAAGGGGAAGGCCCGTGCTCGACGTCGTCATCCAGGGCGCCACCGTCGTCGACGGGTCCGGGCAGCCTGCCCGCCGAGCTGACGTCGGGATCCGTGACGGCCGCATCGCGGGGGTGGGGACCCTCGAGGAGGGTGCCCGCGAGACGATCGACGCCGACGGGCTCGTCGCCGCGCCCGGCTTCGTCGACCCGCACACCCACTACGACGCGCAGCTGTTCTGGGACCCGACCGCGTCGTCGTCGAGCCTCCACGGCGTCACGACGGTGGTCGCCGGCAACTGCGGCTTCACGCTCGCCCCGCTCGCCGAGCCCGACGCCGACTATGTGCGCCGGATGATGACGAAGGTCGAGGGGATGCCCCTCGCCGCGCTCGAGCAGGGCGTCCCCTGGAACTGGTCCAGCTTCGCCGAGTACCTCGACCGCCTCGACGGCCACGTGGGCGTGAACGTCGGGTTCCTCGTCGGCCACTGCGCGATCCGCCGCCACGTGATGGGCGCCGACGCCGTCGGGCAGGAGGCCAGCGACGACCAGGTCGCGTCGATGGTGGCGCTCCTCCACGAGGCGCTCGACGCCGGCGGGCTCGGCTTCTCCACCACGCTGTCGTTCACGCACTCCGACGGTGACGGCCAGCCGGTTGCGTCCCGGTGGGCGAGCCGTGACGAGGTGCTCGCCCTCTGCGCCGCGGTGCGTGACCACGAGGGCACGTCCCTCGAGTACGTGACCGACGGGTGCCTGCGCGGCTTTCGACCGGACGAGGTCGAGCTCATGGCCGACATGACGCTCGCGGCCCGCCGGTCGCTGAACTGGAACGTGTTGACCGTCGACGCCGCCGAGCCCGAGCGGTACCGGAGCCAGCTCGCGGCCAACGAACACGCCGCCGAGGCCGGCGGCCGCTCGGTCGCGCTCACGATGCCCGTCCTCGTCGAGATGAACATGAGCTTCCGCAACTACTGCGCGCTGTTCATGCTGCCCGACTGGTCCACCGTCATGAACCTGCCGGTCCCGGAGCGGATGGCGAAGCTGCGCGACCCCGCCGTCCGCCGTCACCTGAACGAGCGGGCGAAGTCGAAGGATGCCGGCGTGTTCGCCCGGCTCACCGACTGGGGCCGCTACCAGATCGGCGACACCTACTCGCCCGCGAACGAGGGGCTCAAGGGCTCACGCGTCGCCGATCTGGCGCGCGAGCGCGGCACGGACGACTTCGACACGCTGCTCGACGTCGTGCTGCAGGACGAGCTGCGCACGGTCCTGTGGCCGCTCCCGACTGACGACGACGGCGGCTCGTGGTCGCTGCGCCGCGAGGCGTGGGCCCGCGACGACGTGCTCATCGGCGGCTCGGACGCCGGCGCGCACCTGGACCGGATGTGCGGCGCCCCCTACACGACCCAGTTCCTGGCCGACTGCCTGCGCGGCCGTCGGCTCGTGTCGCTCGAGCGGGCCGTCGAGCTGATCACCGCGGCCCCGGCCGCGCTCTTCGGGCTGACGCAGCGGGGCCAGCTGCGGGAGGGCTTCCACGCCGACGTCGTCCTCTTCGACCCCGACACGGTCGGTGCCCGCGACGCGTCGCTCGTCAACGACCTGCCCGGCGGCACCTCGCGGCTCTTCGCCGACGCCGTCGGGATCGAGCGGGTCTTCGTGAACGGCCACGCGATCGTGGCCGACGGCGCGACGACCGGCGACACGCCGGGCGAAATCGTCCGCTCCGGTTCGGGCACCGAGACCGTCGCCGTCCCCGCGGGCCCGTGACGGCGTCCGCCGCGCGCGCGTCCCGGCGATCGGCGCGACGCACGGTGCTACCGTCCGAGCCCCCGATCGGCGAGTGAGGGAGACCATGGCCGCCGCAGCGACCAAGCCCTACCGGCTCCTCATCGGCGGCGAGTGGACGACCGGGTCGGCGGGCACCTACGACGTCGTGAACCCCGCGACCGAGGCGGTCGTCGGCGCCGCACCCGAGGCGAGCGCCGCCGACGCCGAGGCGGCCGCGCAGGCCGCACGGGACGCGCTCTCGGGCTGGAAGCGCACCCCGCCGGAGACCCGCGCCCAGCTGCTCATGGCGCTCGCCGACGCGATCCGCGCGCGCAGCGACGACCTGCTGCCGCTGATCATGGCCGAGACCGGCGCGACGCTGAAGGTGGGCTCCGCGCTCCAGGTGCCCCAGGCGGTCGCCCGCTTCGAGCGCTACGCGCGCGGCGCGCTCGAGGACCTCTCGATCCCGCTGCCACCGTCGGTGATGCCGTCGACGCCGCTCGCCCCGGGCGGGCTCATCGGGGGCCTCGGGCTGCGCCCGCCCGTCGGCGTCGTGGCGTGCATCTCCCCGTACAACTTCCCGCTCGTCAACATGGCCGGGAAGGTCGGGCCGGCCCTCGCGACGGGCAACACGATCGTGATGAAGCCGGCACCCCAGGACCCGCTCGCGATCATCGAGTTCGCCGATCTCTGCCAGCAGGTCGGCTTCCCTCCCGGCGTCGTGAACGTCGTCACCGGGTCCTCACCCGAGCTGGGCGAGGCGCTGGTGCGCTCGCGCAACGTCGACATGATCTCGTTCACCGGCTCGACCGCCGTCGGCGCCCGGATCTTCGAGTCGGGCGGCCAGACGATGAAGCGGCTCCTCCTCGAGCTCGGCGGCAAGGGCGCCTGCGTCGTCTGCCACGACGCCGACCTCGCGAAGGCCGTCACCGCCCTTGTGAGCGTGTGGGGCTTCCACTCGGGCCAGATCTGCACCGCGCCGACGCGGGCGATCGTGCACCGCAGCGTCTACGACCGCCTCGTCGCCGGGCTCAGCGCCGCGGCGCCGAACCTCGTCGTGGGCCCGCCCGAGAGCCCCGACACGGTCGTCGGCCCGGTGATCTCGGCCCGCCACCGCGACCGCGTCGAGGAGTACATCGAGACGGGCGCCAAGGAGGGCGGGTCCCTCGCGGTCGACGGCCGGCGTCCCGACCACGTCACGCAGGGCTACTACGTCGGCCCGACGCTGCTCACCGACTGCACGAACGACATGTCGGTCGTGCGCGACGAGATCTTCGGCCCCGTGATCGTCGTCGTCCCCTTCGACGAGGAGGACGAGGCCATTCGGATCGCCAACGACTCCGACTACGGGCTCTACGACTACGTGTTCTCCGAGGACACGGGACGGGCCTTCGAGATCGCCCAGCAGCTCGAGGCCGGCCACGTCGGCATCAACACGGCGCAGCGGAACCACGAGGCCCCCTTCGGCGGCTTCAAGATGAGTGGCGTCGGGCGCGACGGCGGCGTGTTCGGGCTGCACGCCTACACCGAGATCCAAGCGGTGATCTGGCCCGGGTAGCCGGGCAGGAAGGGACACCATGAAAGGCCTCGTCTACGACGGGACGAAGGCGGCGATCCGCGACGACGTCGAGGTGCGGCCGCCGGGGCCGACCGAGGCGAAGGTGCGGGTCGTGTCGGCCGGGCTGTGCCACAGCGACCTCAGCGTCATCGACGGGACGATCCCGTGGCCGACACCGGCCGTGCTTGGCCACGAGGGCGCGGGGATCGTCGACGAGGTCGGCGAGGCCGTGACCCACGTGAAGCCGGGCGACCACGTCGTCCTCCACACGCTCGCCTATTGCGGGGCGTGCAAGTGGTGCAACACGGGCCGGTCGGCGTGGTGCCGCAAGAGCATCGCCAACGCCAGCCAGCCCTTCACCGTCGGCGGGGAGGCGGCGTGGAACTTCGCCGCCGCGTCCTTCTTCGCCGAGCACACCGTCGTCAAGGGCATCCAGTGCGTGAAGATCGACGACGACATCGACCTGTCGGTCGCGTGCCTCATCGGCTGCGGGGTGCTCACCGGCATCGGCTCGGTGTGGAACCGCACCAACCTCGGGCAGGGCGACACGTGCGCGGTGTTCGGCGTGGGCGGCGTCGGCCTCAACGTCATCCAGGCGGCGAAGGTGAAGGGCGCACGACGGATCTTCGCCATCGACACGGTCGCGTCGAAGGAGGCGGCCGCCCGCGCCTTCGGCGCCACCGACTTCATCCTCGCCGGTCCCGGGGTCAACGTCGTCGCCACGATCCGCAAGGAGCTGCCCACCGAGATCGCCAACGTCGTCGGCTCCTTCGGGGAGGGCGGCGTCGACTACGCCTTCGACTGCGTGGGTCACCCGGACCTGCTGAACGCCGCGCTCGAGATGCTCGACTGGGGCGGCACGGCGGTCGCGGTCGGCGTCCCCGCGCCGACGGCCACGGTCCCGGCCCGCGTCGGGAACTTCACCCACGTCGAGCGGACCCTCACCGGCTCGCGCGCCGGCTCGCACCGACCGCACTGGGACATCCCCCTCATCGTCGACGCCTACAAACGCGGCCAGATCAAGCTCGACGAGCTGGTGAGCGAGCGCTACCCGCTCGAGGACTGGGAGCGGGCGGTCGACGACCTGCACGAGGGCAAGCTCGCCCGCGGCGTGCTCGCCGTCACCCCCCTGTGACCGGGCCGCGGCGGGAGGGCTGAGGTGCTGCCGCCCGAGGTCAAGGAGCTCGCCGCCCAGGTTCGCAACTGGGGGCGCTGGGGCGCCGACGACGAGATCGGCACGCTGAACCTGATCACCGACGACGTCGTGCGCGCCGCCGCCGGGGAGATCCGGGTGGGGCGCCGCCTGGCGCTCGGCCTGCCGCTGAACGACCAGGGGCCCCAGACCGGCGTGATCCCGGGCCGGGACAACCCGACCCACGAGATGATCATGGTGGACACGCCCCTCACCGGCGACCCGTCGAACTTCACGACGAGCGACGACAAGGTGATCCTGGCGCTGCAGGCCGCGACGCACTGGGACGCGCTCGCCCACGTCAGCTACGAGGGCCAGCTCTACAACGGCGTCCCGTCGAGCGTCATCACCGACGCCGGCGCGGCCCGCATGGGGATCGACAAGATCCGCACCCTCGTCGGTCGCGGCGTGCTCCTCGACGTCGCCGCGGCAAAGGGCGCCGATCGCCTCGAGGGCGGCTACCCGCTCACCGCGGCCGACCTCGACGCGGCGTGCGCGCACGGCCAGGTCGAGGTGCGCTCGGGCGACATCGTCCTGCTCCGCACCGGCCAGATGCAGTGGTTCCTCGAAGGGGACCGCGAGAAGTACGGGGCCCCCGCGCCCGGCCCGTCGCTGCAGACGGTCGCGTGGTCCCACGACAACGACGTCGCCGCGGTCGCCACCGACAACCTCACGTTCGAGGTCTTCCCGTCCGAGCGCGAGGAC
>DATDGU010000072.1:0-2225 GCA_036521915.1 Acidimicrobiia bacterium
TCGAAGTCCACTGCGACAAGGCGAACGTCCCAAGTATTGGTGTACCCAAGAAGCTCGGGTTTCGACTCGACAGACAAGTCCAGCGGACCGCGTCGGCGCCGGCTGAGATCGGAACCGAATTGATCTGGATCCTCGAGAAGATCTAGCACGATCGGTCCCACTGCATTCCTGAAGGAGCGTCGTGTTGTCAAGGTGCTGGTTTCGGCTCCAGTGACGACCTTGGTTTGGGCAGGCTGACTCGGCTGCCGTGCATTCCTTCGCCGCGCGGGTAGCGGCATGGAGCCGTTCGGCCTCAGGAGACGGGCTCAGTCAAGTGCTCGGCCGCGCCAGGTGGGGGCCATTGCAGGGGTCGAGCGCGCGTGCTCCTGAGGTCCGAGTCGTCTCACGCGGCCTGGGGCCTGGTGAGACAGCGGATCTTTCCGTCTCGTAGGCCGTAATAGACGAGCGTGAGAAGTTTGCGGGCCGCGGCAACTCTGGCGATGCCAGTGCCGCGCCGCTCCGCGATGCGGTGCCGATCGACTTGGATCTTGGAGGTGCCCCGCGCCTGGGTCACCGCCTCGACGGCGGCCCAACGCACCATCTTGGAGCCCTGCTTGGTGATCGAGCCGCGCCGCACGACGGTGTCGGACTCGTGATGCTTGGGCGTCAGCCCGGCCCACGAGCACAGCTGGCGCGGTCCCGGAAAGCGGGTCACGTCACCGATCTCAGCCACGAAGAGCGCCGCGAAGACCCGACCCACGCCGTGGATGGCCTGGATCGCCCGATAACCCGAATGACCATCGAGTTGCTTCGCGCACAGGCGTTCGAACGCCACGACCTGCGTGTCATACACCGCGATCAGATCTCGCAGTGAACGAACCCGCAGGTCAAACGCCGGCGCCAGCTCCAAGGAGTCGAGGAGCCGGTTGCCCGCCACCCCGAACAGATCCGTCATCGGGACGTGCACGCCTTCTTTGGCGAGCACCGCGTGCACCTGGGCCTTGAGTCCCGAGCGCAGCGCCACCAGCTTGGCTCGATAGCGCACCAGCTCGCGGAGCTCACGCAGCTCCGGTGGAGCGATCCAGGCTTCCGGGAGCCGACCCATCCGAAGGAGCTCGGCCAGGTTGGTTGCATCGCGCCGGTCGTTCTTGACCCGCTGATGCGAGAACATCATCACCCCCAACGGATGCGCGAGGTGGACGTGCGCGCCGGCGGCCTCGAGCACATCCGCCGCCCAATACCAGCCATAGGTCGCCTCGAGCACGACCTCCGGATCAGGGCCCGCTCTTGCCACCTCCAACGCCAAAACGACGGGGTCGTTGTCGATCCCGACGGTCGAGAGCGTCTCCCCCGCTTCGTTCATCCGAACGATCACCGAACGGCGCCGATGCAGATCAATCCCCACGTACTCTCGCGACACAACGGGCCTCCCTCTCTCGTGGGCTATGAGCAACCCGAGCATGCCGCTCGGGCACTCACGGGGAGCGGAGGCCCCGCTCCTTCATGGCATCAAGCGGGGAGGGACTCATGCGCAGCTGGCTGGATGTGCCCCAAGGTCGCACCACTGGTCCACGAAGTTCGCTTGTGGTGGTTCACTCGTTGGATCGCCAGCGCAGCCATTGCGGCTGGTCTCCGCTCTCGGTACCGACTGCGCGGCTCACCTCGAGTTCGAAGAGCAGGTGACGAGCGGGAGGTGGCGGGAATTGCACGTCCGCCAACGCTTGGGTCGCGGTTCGTCGCTCGGCGGCGGACTTGGCTGGTGTCGCCTGTCCCGCGACGAGGAACTCGCCGTGGTGCTCGGTGCCGGCGATGTCGGGGACGTGGGCGGCGAGTGCATAGCGTCCGTCGCGCTCTAGGTTGGTTCCATGAAGACGTAGAGGTTGCCGGTGGTAGCGATAAGTGGGGTGACGGGATGGACTCGCGGGAACCCATCGGGTGGTGGTTGCGAGCCAGCCCAGGAGATGGCGCCGGAAGCGGTCCGCTCCGATGGCGGCCAGCGCCGGATTCGCCTGCTCGAACTCACCCCAGGTCGCCACGTCGTCTCCCGTGCCTCGAACCGACAATGCCTCTGGTGCCTGCCGGGCTACGGGGCGTGCATCTCGTAGATCCGCGCGCTCCCGTCGGGTACGCCTGGGTGGGGGAGCTCCTGCCAGAACCGCATCCCGATCTTTTCCATCACCCGACCGGAGGCCACATTGGCCGCGTTGTAACGAGCGATGACCCGTGAGAGGCGCTGCGGCCCGAAC
>DATDGU010000073.1:0-3007 GCA_036521915.1 Acidimicrobiia bacterium
GCAGCAGAGGAAGGCCGAAGAGCCGGCCGCGCCCCGACCGTGACCCGGAGACGATCGCGGAGCTGGTCGCGCGGATCGGCCCCGGGCAGGCACAGACGGTCGCCTTCCGCGACGGCCCCGACGGCAAGCCCGTGAGCTCGCGGTTCCTGTTCGTCCCCGTCCGGGCCGCGCACGACTGGCAGAAGGCGACACCCTGCCCGCCCCGGCAGGAGCTCCTGATCGCCGAATGGCCCGAAGACGCAAGCGAACCAGTCGACTACTGGCTCACCAACATGCCGGCCGACAGCGAGCGCGAACGGCTCGCGCGCCTCGCCCGGCTGCGCTGGAAGATCGAGCTCGACTACAAACAGCTCAAGGGCGAGCTCGGCCTCGACCACTACGAGGGCCGCTCATGGATCGGCTGGCACCACCACACCGCCCTCGTCACCGTCGCCCACGGCTTCCTCACCCTCGAGCGCCTATGCCCGAGAGCCCAGCGGCTGACCTGACGCTCCCGCAGACGGTGCTGCTCCTGCAGCCTGTCTTCAAGTGTTGGGACAGCCGCTGCCGAACCTGTCACCAGCCCATCGACCTCAACCAGCTCGTCCTCCTCCCGCTACGGGAGTAACAAAGCAATACTAGGAGCCTGGGTCAGTATCCGGACGGGGTCCGTCCGGCGGGTTTAAGACGATTCTCCTGCTCACGACGGGGAGGATCGCATGTCGAGGCGGCTGGTGCAGGAGCGGCTGGTGGAGGTGGAGGCTGATGTGAGGGTGGTGGAGGATCGTCGGCCTGTGGGTGAGGAGAAGACGTTTCGTCGGTACGACCCTGAGCAGGTGTTGTTGATGGCGCCGGTGCTTTCGGAGTGGATCCCGGAGGGGGATCTGGCGCACTTGGTGTCGGATCTGGTCGAGTCGGGCACGCTCGACCTTCAGGCGATCTACGGCTCCTACGAGGAGGAGTGCGGCTT
This sequence comes from Acidimicrobiia bacterium, assembly GCA_036521915.1. GTDB lineage: Bacteria > Actinomycetota > Acidimicrobiia > IMCC26256 > PALSA-555 > PALSA-555. Next base: position 950 of record DATDGU010000073.1, read on the forward strand.
CCCGCCGTACGACCCGCGGCTGATGGTCAAGCTTCTGGTGTACGGGTACGCGAACGGGGTTGTGTCGTCGCGCAAGCTGGAGCGAGCGACCTACCGGGATGTGGCGGTGCGGATGCTGTGCGCCGACCAGCACCCGGACTACCGGTCGATCGCCCGGTTTCGTAAGCGGCACCTCGACGCGCTTGGTGAGCTGTTTTTGCAGGCGCTGCGTCTGTGCAGGCGGGCGGAGCTGGTCGGGTTTGGGATGCTGGCGTTGGACGGGACGAAGATGCGGGCGAACGCCTCGCGGCACAAGGCGATGAGCTACGAGCGGATGGTGAAGAAGGAGGCGCAGCTGCAGGCCGAGGTCGCCGAGATCCGCAGGAACGTCGACGCGCTCCTGCACGAAGCCGAGCGGGTCGACGCGGAGGAGGACGAGCGGTACGGCGCCGACAACCGCGGGGATGAGCTGCCCGAGGAGCTGCGGCGCCGCGAGAGCCGGCTGGCGAAGATCAAGGAGGCCAAGGAGGCGCTCGAGCGTGAGGCGCGCGAGGCGGAGACCGCGAGGCGGGCCGAGCTCGAGGCGCAGGGCAAGAAGCCGAGGGCGCCGCGCGACGGACGCGACCCGTTCGCGCCCAAGCCGAGCGCGCAGCGGAACTTCACCGACCCGGAGTCGAAGATCATGAAGACCTCGGACGGGTCGTTCCACCAGTGCTTCAACGCCCAGGCGGTCGTCGACTCCAAGGCGCAGGTGATCGTCGCCGCCGAGCTGTCCGACCAGCCGCCGGACGCCGAGCAGCTCGAGCCGGCCCTCGACCAGTTGGACGAGAACCTGGCCGCGATCGGCGCCGGGCTTCCCGACGACGCGACGTTGAGCGCGGACGCGGGCTACTTCTCCGAGGAGAACGTGAAGACCGTCGCCGAGCACGGGCTCGACCCCTACATCGCGACCGGCCGTTTCAAGCATGACGAGCCGCCGCCGCCCTCGCCGCGCGGGCCGATCCCGACCGACGCCACCCCCAAGCAGCGGATGGCGCGCAAGACCCGCACCAAGAAGGGCCGCGAGGTCTACAGCCGGCGCAAGGCGATCGTCGAGCCGGTGTTCGGCCAGCTCGGCACCGTCCAAGACGGCCGCCGCGTCCTCATCCGCGGCAAGCCGGCCGCCCGCGCCCAATGGCGCTTCCACTGCGCCATCCACAACCTGCTCAAGCTCCACCGCGCCGGCGGCCTCGCGCTCCTCAACACCAGCGTGGCGCTCCCGAACACCGGCTGAGGAACCGTCGGGGTGGCCTCCCGAGCGCCCGAGAGGCCACCCGAGAAGCCACCAGCCCAGCCAGCGACGCTCCGGCCACCAAGGCCACCCGCATCACCACACCCAGGGCACGCATTCTTCGCCGCCACACGACTCTGCGAGCCGATAGGGACCCACGCTCCTAGCGGGGCTTTGCCCCAGCCCGACGAGCTGTAGCTGAGGTCGGGGGGTTGTTGGGCTCCGGCCGAGCGCATTGCTTGGCGTTGGTGTTTAGCCTCCGCCCATGGACCGCTCGAGGCGGTTAGGTGCCCACCGTGGTGGGCGACGACGACCGGAGCCCGACATGACCGTAGCGCGCAGCGTGGCAGATGTGTTGAGGGAGCACGTGACGTTGGAGGTTGAGTGCGTCGACCGGATGTACTTGAACCTGTATGTACCGAGGCTTCAGTACGAGTCGGGGGTGGTGGGGTTCTTCCGAGGCCACCTCGGCTACACGTTTGCGTCTTCGGCGCTGATGGACCCGATCACGAAGGGGTTCGTGGCCGAGATCGAGCGTTTCGCGGCGCGTGAGGGCGTCGACGTGGTCACGTTCAAGAAGGGGCAGCGCAAAGACGACGTCGCGCATGAGTACCTGGCCGCGTTCACGGGCGAGGAGGGTGTGCTGTTCGTCGGGAAGGCGCAGGAGAAGACGACGACGTTCAGGACCGAGAAGCGCCGGAACCCGGTGACGGGCGCGAGCTACCCGTGGATCGTGCGAGCCACAGCGATGGTCAACCACTTCTACTTCTACTGCGTCGACCGCGACTTCGGCCCGTTCTTCATCAAGT
>DATDGU010000074.1:0-7625 GCA_036521915.1 Acidimicrobiia bacterium
GGCGAACTGGCGCGCATCCTCGACGCGACGGCGATGCAGACCGTCGGGCGCGTCGTCGGCGAGATCCCCGATGCCACGACGCTCGGGGATTCGACGGGCCGAGCGGATCTCCGCCGGTGGTTGCGCCGCTACAACGCGGCCCACGCAAACGAGGCCGCGATGCTGCAGGTCTGGGTCGACGCTGCCCTCCAGGACCCAGCGCTCCGCGAGGCGTCCGCGCCGCCACTCGACTGGGGTCGGCGGCGGATGTCTCGATACCTGGCGCATCGGGGCTTCGGCGACAGCGACATGGAGGCCGTCGTGCTCGTCGCGCTCCTCGGGGTCTTCGGGGCGCGCCCCCGGCCGGCGACCTCGATCGAGGCGGCTGCCGCGATCATCGAGCGAGGACTCCTGGGCCGCTGACGCTTCTGATTGGAGGATCTGTGACCACGACCGACTTCAACACGACAGACTTCGACGAGATCGACTGGTTCCGCGCCAGGGCCCTGTACCAGGACCCGTACCCGTACTACGAGTGGCTCCGCTCGCATGGGCCTGTGTGGCGCGAGCCGCATCACGGCGCGGTCATGGTCACCGGCTACGAGGAAGCGATCGCGGTGTACCACGACACCGAGCGGTTCTCGAACTGCAACACGGTGGCTGGGCCCTTCACCGAGTGGCCGGTCCCGTTCGAGGGCGACGACATCAGCGAGATCATCGAGCAGCACCGCGACGTGCTGCCCTTCAGTGACCAGCTTCCGAGTTTCGATCCGCCGAAGCACACCGCGCACCGAGCGCTGTTGATGCGGCTGATCACCCCGAAGCGCCTCAAGGAGAACGAGGAGTTCATGTGGCAGCTCGCCGATCGCCAGATCGACGAGTTCGCCGACCGCGGTGAGTGCGAGTTCGTGCACGACTACGCCAGCGCCTTCACGCTGCTTGTGATCGCCGATCTGCTCGGCGTGCCGGAAGCCGACCAACCGGCGTTCCGCGAGGAGCTGCAAGGCGACAGCCGACCAACGAGCGGCCCGTTGGTCCACAAGCCGCTGGGGTTCCTCTACGACAGGTTCACGGTGTACATCGAGGACCGTCGGCGTGAGCCGCGCGACGACGTCATGACGAAGTTAGCTACCGCGCCATTCCCTGACGGTTCGTTGCCCGAGGTCAACGACGTCATGTTGATCGCCTCGAACCTGTTTGCGGCGGGCCAAGAGACGACGGCGCGCCTCTTGGGCACGATGCTGCGGCTGATCGGCGAGCGCCACGAGCTCCAGCAGCGGCTGCGGGACGACCGGGCGCTCATCCCCGCGTTCGTCGAGGAGTGCCTGCGGCTCGAGAGCCCGCTCCAGGGGCAGTTCCGACTGGCACGCGTCGCCTCGACGCTCGGCGGCGTCGACATCGTCCCGGGTGACAGCGTGTTCGTGATGCCGGGTGCGGCCAACCGTGATCCGCGCCAGTTCGAGTCCCCCGACGAGCTCCGCCTCGATCGACCGAACGGGCGCCAGCACCTCGGGTTTGGGTTCGGCCTCCACCTGTGCGCCGGGGCGCCGCTCGCCCGGGCCGAGGCCTACGTCAGCACCGAACGCCTCTTCGAGCGCATGTCCGACATCCGGATCTCCGAGGCGGCGCACGGCCCGGCCGGTGCCCGCCGCTACGAGTACACCCCGATCTACCTGATGCGCGGTCTGGATCGCCTGCATCTCGAGTTCACCGCCGTCGGCTAGGCGCCCGGGGAACGGCGGTCGCGAGTTTTGGAGCCCGAGATGTCAGAGCGCGACGACCAGTTCCGCGACGAGCTGCGCGGCTGGCTCGCGGAGCACGTCCCGCCTGACGTCGAGGTCGCGGCGACCCCCGAGGATGCCGACGTGCTGCGCGAGTGGCAGCGGACGCTGCACTCGGGACGCTGGGTCGGCATCAACTGGCCGGTCGAGTACGGAGGACGCGGTGCGACGCTGACGCAGGTTGCCATCTACAACGAGGAGCTCGCGCGCGCGGGCGCGCCGCAGATCCTCGGGCGTGCCGGCGTGAGCCTCGTCGGGCCGACGTTGATGGCGCACGGCAGCGAGGAGCAACGGCGGCGTTGGATGCAGAGGATCGTGTCCGGTGACGACATCTGGTGTCAGCTGTTCAGCGAGCCCGACGCGGGGAGCGACCTCGCCGCACTCTCGACGATCGCGGAGAAGCGGGGTGGGGTCTACGTCGTCACGGGCCAGAAGGTGTGGTCATCGCACGCGCGCTTCGCTGACTGGGGCATCGCCCTGGTTCGTACGGATCCAACCGGGCCCAAGCACAAGGGCATCTCCATGTTGGCGATCCCGATGACGGCGACGGGCGTGGACGTCCGTCCGCTGCGCCAGATCACCGGTGAGAGCGAGTTCAACGAGGTCTTCCTCGACGGTGTAGAGATCCCCGTCGGGCACCTCATCGGCGCGGAGAACGACGGCTGGGCCGTCGCGAGCACGACGCTCGCCAACGAGCGCGGGGCCACGTTCGTCTGGAAGGAGCAGGTCCTGCTCGCACAGGCGTTGGATCTGCTGTTGAAGGCCTGTGCACGCTCAGGGCGGGTCCGCGACCCGATTGCACGCCAGCGACTGGCGCAGGCGTGGCTCGAGGTCGAGATCTTCCGCCTCCACAACGAGCGCACGCTCGCGCGTCTCGCGCATGGCGAGGAGCTCGGATCGGAGTCGAGCGTCGTGAAGCTGTTCTGGACGGGGATGAGCCAGCGGCTGTACGACACCGCTGTCGGGGTAGTCGGTCCCGACGCCCTCCTCATGGCGTGCGACGAATCCGCCGTTGACCAGGGACGCTGGCCGTTGGGTCTGCTTACCTCGCGCGCAAACTCGATCATGGGCGGGACGAGCGAGATCCAGCGCAACATCATCGGCGAGCGTCTCCTCGGGCTTCCGAGGGAGCCGAGGAAGTGAGGCGCGTCCGATGACCATCGATGTCGACGTGCTCGAGCTCGTCGATCCTGAGCGCTATGCACGCCGCGGCTATCCGGACGACGTCTGGACGAGACTGCGCGCCGAGGCGCCGGTCGCGTACTTCGAGCCGGACGGGTTCGAGCCGTTCTGGGCGATCACGAAGCACGCCGACATCCTGGAGATCTCGAAGCAGCCGCTGCGATTCTCGAGCGCGCAGGGCATCTCGCTGCGGCCTGCAGGTGTTGTGTTCCCGCCGTCGGAGATGGTCGTCATGCTCGATCCGCCGCGGCACGGGCCGATGCGTCGGGTTGCGAACGCTGGGTTCACACCCCGGGCGGTGCGAGGGCGCCGACGCGAACTCGACCGGATTGCGGTCGAGATCCTCGAAGAAGCCACGCCGGCCGGCGCGTCGGGGGAGCTCGACTTCGTTGAGCGCGTCGCGGCCCCGTTTCCGCTCGGGGTGATTGCCTGGATCCTCGGCGTCCCGAGCGACGACTTGGAGCTGCTGTTCCGGTGGACCAACGAGGTGATCGGCAAGGACGACCCCGAGTACCGACGCGCCGACGAGACACCAGGCCAGACCATCAAGCGCGCTCGCCGCGAGGTGCACGGGTACTTCCGGCGCTTGATCGCCGAGCGTCGCCTCGAGCCCCGCGACGACCTGGTGAGCGAGCTGATCGGCGCGGAGATCGAGGGGTCAGCCCTCAGCGAGGACCAGCTGGTGTCGTACTGCGAGCTCCTCGTCGAGGCGGGCAACGAAACCACGCGCAACGCGATCAGCGGCGGCCTCCTCGCCTTCGACGAGCATCCTGGCGAGTGGGAGAAGCTCCTCGAGACGCCGGGGATGCTGCCGGACGCCGTCGAGGAGATCCTGCGCTGGGTCACGCCCATCAGCCACTTCACCCGCACCGCCACCGAGGACTTCGACCTGCGGGGTGTCACGATTCGAGCGGGGGATCAGGTTGCGCTGTACTTCGCGTCGGCGAACCGCGACGAAGAGGTGTTCGACGATCCCTTCAGCTTCCGCGTCGATCGCCGGCCCAACCCTCACCTGGCGTTCGGGTTCGGCGAGCACTTCTGCATGGGCGCTCACGTCGCACGGGTCGAGCTCGAGACGATCTTCGGGCATCTGCTCGCGCGGCTGGCGTCGTTTGAGGTGTCAGGCCTCGTCGAGCGTCTGAGCTCGACCACCAACGGCAGCATCAAGCGCCTGCCGATCCGATACCGAACAACAGGGGGATGAGATGAGCGCCGCACGGGCAACGACTGCACCGGTTCATCACGCAGACCGGTTCTTCATCGGTGGCGAGTGGGTCCGACCGTCGTCGGACACCACGATCGATGTCGTCGACTCGGGGACCGAGGAGCTCTACTACCGGATCGCCGACGCGGCTCCCCCCGACATGTCCCGCGCCGTCACCGCGGCGCGTCACGCGTTCGACGAGGGTCCGTGGCCGCGCCTCACGCATGCCGAGCGCGCGCAGTACCTCCGTGCGCTCGGCGCGGGCGTGCAGGAGCGCGGTGAGGTCCTGGGCCAGCTGTGGCCGCGTGAGTCGGGGGCGCTCTTCAAGGTGGCGCAGTTCGCCGGGCGGATCGGCTCGGGCGCACTCGAGTCGTACGCGGCCCTCGCCGACACGTTCGCGTTCGAAGAGGAGTGCCCGCCGACGAGTGGCGGTGAGTTCGGCTTGCTGGTCCGTGAGCCCGTCGGGGTCGTCGGCGCGATCATCCCCTGGAACGCGCCGGTGGCGCTCATCTGCCACAAGGTGGGGCCGGCGCTGCTCGCCGGCTGCACGGTCGTGCTGAAGTCGTCGCCGGAAGCACCCGGGGCGGGCTACGTGTTCGCGGAGGTCGCCGAGGAGATCGGCCTGCCGCCGGGTGTGCTCAACGTGGTCACGGCGGACCGCGAGGTGTCCGAGCTGCTCGTCCGGGATCCGGGCGTCGACAAGATCACCTTCACCGGTTCGACCGCCGCCGGCAAGCGGATCGCGTCGTTGTGCGGCGAGCGGATCGCCCGCTGCACGCTCGAGCTGGGTGGCAAGTCGGCGGCGGTGGTGCTCGACGACATGGACCTCGCGACGGCGGCGAAGACGATCGCTCGTGCCGAGTGCACGCTCACCGGCCAGATCTGCTCCTCGCTGACTCGGGTCGTGGTCACGAGGAACCGTCACGACGAGTTGGTCGACGCGCTCGCCGGCACGTTCTCCAAGGTGCGCGTGGGTGATCCCTTCGACGAGCCGACGCAGATGGGCCCGCTGGTCGCGGAACGGCAGCGGGCCCGTGTCGAGGGCTACATCGCGAAGGGCATCGACGAGGGCGCGACCCTCGCCACGGGCGGCGGTCGCCCGGAGGGCCTCGATCGTGGCTGGTATGTCGAACCGACGGTCTTCGGGAACGTCGACAACGCGTCGACGATTGCCCGCGAGGAGATCTTCGGGCCGGTCCTCACCGTGATCTCCGCCGCAGACGAGCGGGACGCCGTGCGGATCGCCAACGACACCGTCTACGGGCTCAACGCGTCGGTGTTCACGAACGACGCCGACCGTGCCCGGGAGGTAGCCGCCGAGCTTCGCAGCGGCACCGTCGGCCACAACGCGTTTCGTACGGATTTCGGCATGGCTTTCGGCGGGTTCAAGCAGTCGGGGATCGGACGGGAAGGTGGTCGTGAGGGCCTCTTGCCGTTCCTCGAGACGAAGACAGTGATCCTCGAGGGTCGACCGCAGCGCTATGCATCGCCCGCGTGATGAACGGGCGCGGTCGCGCCCGCGGGAGCACGGATGAGCCTGGCGTCGTCCGCCGGTGAGTCAGGGTCCGAGCTGGGCGCGGCGGATGGCTCGAGGGCGAAGGATCAGGTAGAGGATCCCGAACACGATCGCGACCAGGCACACGAGGATTCCCCACGCCGGGGGCGGGATCGACCCGACGGTGATGTTGCGGGCCTGCAGCTTCTTGGCGTCGAGGTAGGTCCACACGCCGAGCCCGATGGCGATCAGCAATCCGAGATAGCTCATGGCGTCATTGTGGCCGCCCCGGTCCCCGAAGCACCGACACGTGCGGCAGGTCGTCGCCCGAGGCGAGGTCTCAGGTGCCGCCCACGGACACGGGTTCGGGGGTCGGGACGGCCGGTCCGCCGATCCCGTCGTCGCCTTCGACCGCGACCTCGACGCTGACACGCGGCACGATCCGGTCGAGCCACGCCGGGAACCACCAGTTCGCTCGGCCGAGGAGCTCCATCGTGGCCGGGACGAGCACGGAGCGCACCACGGTCGCGTCGACGAAGACCGCGACCGCGAGGCCGAGCCCGAAGACCTTCAGGATCCGCAGGTCACCGAGCACGAACGACCCGAAGACGCAGACCATGATCGCCGCCGCAGCGGTGATGACCCGACCGGTGAACGCCAGTCCGTCGGCGACCGCGGTGGCGTTGTCGCCCGTGCGGCGCCACTCGTCACGAATCCGCGTCAGCAGGAAGACCTCGTAGTCCATCGAGAGCCCGAACAGAATCGTGAACAGCATCAGCGGGATCCACGGGTCGATCGGCCCGGTCTTGCCGATGTTGAAGAACGAGCCGAGCCATCCCCACTGGAACACGGCGACGATGACGCCGTACGCCGCGCCGACCGACAGGAGGTTCATCACCGCGGCCTTGAGCGGGACGGCGAGGGATCGGAACACCGCCATGAGCAGGAGGAACGACAAGAGCACGACGCCGCCGATCACCCACGGGAGCCGTCGCGAGAACTGCGCGGACGTGTCGATGGCCGCGGCAGTCACGCCACCCACGTACGTGCGCACCCCGGAGCTCGCGTCGGTGGCGGGCACGAACTGGTTGCGCAGCGTGTGGACCAGCTGCTCCGTGGCCTGATCCTGGGGTGAGGTCTTCGGGATCACGATAGTGACCGCGGCGTCACCGCCGACCCGGTTGAACTGGGGCGGGACCACGAAGGCGACGTCAGGGGCCTCGCGGATCTTGGCGGCGAGCGCCTCCACGACGGCCTGGTCGGCCGGGCGCGGCACGTCGGAGGCCAGGACGAGCGGTCCGTTCACCCCGGGGCCGAACCCGGACGCGAGGAGGTCGTAGGCGCGGCGGGTGGTCAGGTTCGTCGCGTCGTTGCCCTGGTCGGTGAACGCGAGGTGCATCGAGAACAGCGGCACCGCCAGGATGACCAGCACCCCGACGGCGAGGACCGCGGCGTTGATGGGGTGGCGCTGGATGAGGCGGCTCCAGCGGTACCAGAAGGTACGGCGGGGGTCGACGTCGCGGTGCAGCAGGCTTGGGACGTGGAACCGGTCGATGGCGCGCCCCGCGAAGCCGAGCGCCGCGGGCAGCAGCGTGAGCGCGGCGGCCATCACGGCGAGCACCGCGGCGATCGCCCCAAAGGCGAGGCCGTAGACGAACGAGGCGCCGAGCAGCAGCATGCCGAGCAGCGAGATCACGACCGTGCAGCCGGCGAAGAGCACCGCCCGTCCCGACGTCGCGAGGGCCTCGGTGACGGCGTCGCGCGGGTCGAGCCCGTGGTGCAGCCGCTGTCGGTAGGTCGTGACGATGAAGAGGGCGTAGTCGATCCCGACGCCGATCCCGATCATGGCGGCGAGCTCGGTGCCGAACGTAGGGACGGTGACGAAGCGGCTGAACAGGTCGATAATGCCGATGCCCGCGCCGATGCCGAAGAGCGCCGTGAGGATCGGCAGCCCCATCGCGATGACGGACCCGAAGGCGAGGAG
>DATDGU010000075.1:0-3979 GCA_036521915.1 Acidimicrobiia bacterium
TGGTGACCATCTCGCTTCCTCGCCCTCCTCGCCGGGCACAACTCTGACCGGCCGCGGCGCGGAGGGAACCGCGGCCGTACGCTCCCCCCGTGCGCCGGGCAGCGGGCCGGCGGGCGGGAGGTCGCATGGCGCTGCGGGACAAGCTGACGGAGCGGGTGCAGCCGCTGCTCGAGCCGGGTGAGCAGGTCCGGGAGATCTGGTGGGCCCAGACGGGGCCGGACCCGACGTTCTTCCTCCTGACGTGGCTCATCATCTTCTTCTCCCGGTACTGGATCTGCGCCGCGACGACGAACGGCGCGGTCATCTGCACGGTGAAGGGGCAGCGGTCGCTCCGGCCGGTGGCGGTGGCGCAGCGGCTCCCGAAGGGCACGCACTTCGGGCCGCTGACCGGTGCGCTCTGGTCGAAGGCGTCCGTCACGATCGACGGCAAGCCCCTCTGGATCGCGCGGCGCTTCTACACCGACGTCGAGCGCGCCGACGCCGCGCCGTAGCCGCTCGCCCCTGGGGCGGGGTCGCGCGCGTTGGCGCGCGCGGCTCGCGGCGGACGTAGGGTGGTGGACGAGTGGCGGAGGCCCCCGTGCGCGCTGCAGTGAGCACCCCAGACGAGGTTGGGCTCGGGCATCGTCCCTGGCGTGCGAGCCGGGACACCAGCCGATGGGTCGCGCTCCGCCGGACCGTCCTCGCCGGCCTCGTGGTGGGTGGCGCCACGCTCGGTGGCGCGATCCCGGCCCTCGCCGACGCGACGCGCGCGCCCGGGACCGTCCACGCGGCGCGGGTCGTGCACTCGCTGTCGGCCAACCCGAACCTGGCGTTCCTGCTGTTCGTGGTGGGTCTCGGCGGGCTGATCTTCGAGCTCGTCCACCCCGGGCTGCACCTCCCGGGCGCGTTGGGCCTCGTCGCCTTCGTGATCTCGCTCATCCTGCTGGGTCGGCTGCCGGTGAACACCGGCGGCGTGATCCTGCTGGTCGTCGCGTTCGTCTTCTTCGTCATCGAGCTGAAGGCGGGCGGGCACGCGGTCGCCGCCCTGGCCGGCGTCGCGTCGCTCGTGCTCGGCGGGCTGTTCCTCTACAACCCGTCGGTCCCGTCCGCTCGGGTGTCGCTGCCGCTGCTGATCGCGCTCGCGGTCTTGCTCGGTGCGTTCTTCGTGCTCGTAGCCCGCGCCGCCCTGAAGGCGCGCATTGCCCCGGTGGTGACGGGCACCGACACGCTGATCGGGGAGGAGGCGGTCGTCACCCAGCCGCTCGATCCCTCGGGGTACGTCAGGGTCCGTGGTGAGGTGTGGGCGGCGACGCTCGACAACGGGGCGGGACCGGCGCCAGTCGGCGCCAAGCTGATGGTGTGGGACGTGCAGGGCCTCACGCTGCACGTCGCACCAGTCGAACGTCTGAGGGGCGAGTCGGAGAGCGACTCGCCGACGGGAGGGAAGGCCAATGGCTAGGACCACGAGGACCCAGACCGCGCTGCTGCCGTTCCGGGTGGTGTCGGAGTACTCCCGGCTCGTCGTGTTTCGGCTCGGGCGGATGACCGGCGTGAAGGGTCCGGGCGTCGTGGGCGTCCTGCCGATCGCCGACCGCTTCATCCGAGTCGACCTGCGCGAGTTCTACCTCGAGATCCCCCGCCAGACCGCGATCACGAAGGACAACGCGCCCATCTCGATCGACTTCATCACGTTCTTCAAGGTGGTCGACGTGCAGGCGAGCGTCGTGCAGGTGGCGGACTTCTCCGGCGCGGCCCAGAACATCGCCGCGACGACCCTGCGGTCCGTGGTCGGCGACATCAGCCTCGACGACATGCTGGCCAAGCGCGACGAGATCAACCTGCTGCTGCGCACCAAGCTCGACGAGACGACGGAGCGCTGGGGCGTCAAGGTCACGAACGTCGAGATCCGCGAGATCACGCCGCCCCCCGCGGTGCAGGAGGCGATGACCCGTCAGATGTCGGCGGAGCGCACCCGGCGCGCCCTCGTCACCGAGGCCGAGGGCGACAAGACCGCGGCGGTCCTGCGCGCTGAGGGCGACAAGCAGTCGAACATCCTCCAGGCCGAAGGCCAGAAGCAGTCGAACATCCTCCAGGCCGAAGGCGAGCAGCAGGCGGCCGCGCTGCGCGCCCAGGGCTTCGCGCTCGCCCTCACCAACATCTACGACGTGGCGAAGGGTGTCGACGCCAAGACGATGGGGCTCCAGTACCTGGAGACCCTCAAGGCGCTCGGCCAGTCCCCGAGCACGAAGTTCGTGCTGCCCCTCGAGCTGACCAGCCTGCTGCAGGGCCTCGCCGGCTACGCCGGCGAGGCGTTCCACGACGGGGACCGAGCCGTCCGCGCGAAGTAGCGCCTCGGCGCTCGACACCACGTCCAGCGGACCGTGGGCCGACTCGACGGCAAGATCGCCCTCATCTCGGGCGCGGCGCGGGGGCAGGGCGCCGCCGAGGCGCGGCTCTTCGTCGACGAGGGCGCGCGCGTCGTCGTCGGGGACGTCCTCGAGGAGCCCGGCCAGGCGCTGGCCGACGAGCTCGGCCCGGCCGCACGGTTCCGCGCACTCGACGTCACCCGCGAGGAGGACTGGGCCGGTGCGGTCACGCTCGCCGAAGAGGAGTTCGGCGGGCTCACCGTGCTCGTGAGCAACGCCGGGATCTCGCCGCCACCGACGCCGATCGCGGCGACGAGCCTCGACGAGTACGTCCGGGTCGTCACGGTGAACCAGGTCGGCACGTTCCTCGGCGTCCGGGCGGTGATCGAGCCGATGGTGGCCGCCGGGGGCGGGTCGATCGTCGTCATCTCCTCCGCCGGCGGCATCGAGGGCACCTGGGGTCTCGCCCCCTACGTGTCGAGCAAGTTCGCGGTCCGCGGGCTCACGAAGGTGGCCGCGCTCGAGCTCGCCCGCCAGGGCATCCGCGTCAACTCGGTGCACCCGGGCCCGGTCGACACGGCGATGCTCGACCCGGAGGCGTGGCACGGCGTCGACGTGCGCCCGATGATGGCCAAGGCGATGCCCCTCGGCCGCTTGGCGCAGCCGACCGAGATCGCCGAGATGGTGCTCTTCCTCGCCAGCGACGCGAGCTCGTACTCGACGGGCTCAGAGTTCGTCGCCGACGGCGGGCACCTCGCCGGCCCGTTCGTGCCGACCGACCGGCACTGACGTTCAGGCGCTACGGACCTCGTCGTCGGGGAGCAGCACCGCCGTCATGGTGCGGGCGTGGTCCCGCGGGCTCCACGCCACGGCCTCGGTCGACGACGCGCGCGTGAGCTCGGGCTCGCGGACCTGGTCGAGCATCGGGTCGGTGAGGTCGATGTCGCGCAGCACTGGCCGGTCGCGGGTCGCCTCGGTCAGGACGCGCTCGAGCGTTGCCGCCTCCTGGGTGAAGGCGTCACGAAGCCGGGCGCGCACCTCGGCGGTGAAGTGCTCCAGCGCGTCGACCTCGCGTGCGAGCAGCGCGCGGCGCTCCAGGAACCCGGCGATCGCCGCCTGGGCCTGCGCGGCGCGCGTCTCGACGAGCTGCTCCGCCGCGTGCTCCGCCTCGGCGACGAGGCGGCTCGCACGCGCCTGCGCGTCCGCGACGACCGACGCGGCCGAGGACTCCGCCTCGGCGAGATGGTGGTCGGCGCTGGCCTGTGCGAGCTGCAGGGTGCGGTGCAGGAGGTCGGCCTGGGTGCGTCGGCGCTGCTCCATCGCCGGCTCGTCGAGGGACTGCAGCCGGTCGATGGTGGCCGCGGCGCGCTCGAGCAGCACGTCGACGGCGTCGGGGTCGTAGCCGCGCTTGGCGACGGGGATCTCGGCGTGCACCAAGCCGTCGGCGTCGATCTCCTCGAGGCGAGCCTCGGGTGTGGGGCCTGACACGGACGCCTCCTCGGTCGGGTCGCCTGCCCGCGAGCCCTGTTGCCGGTGTGGCCAATGTGGACGATGATCATGACGGGGTGCGCCGGGGGATGTCAAGGGTGGGGCGCCGCGGCCGCCCAGTGTGGCGAATCCAGGCCCGCACGCCC
>DATDGU010000076.1:0-10580 GCA_036521915.1 Acidimicrobiia bacterium
CCACTCGACAAGGTCGTCGTCGATCACGGCGTGCGGGTAGCCGGCGAGGCGCGCCGTCTCGCGCGCCCGCCGGCGCGGGCTGGTGAGCACGAGCGCGAAGTCGTGCGACGCGAGGCGCGGGAGCAGCGCGCGGGCGTGGTCTTCGCCGCTCGCCAGCAGCGGCAGGTCGGTCGTGCTGGTGTGGCGGCCGTTCTGGCTCCACTCCGTCTGGCCGTGGCGGACGAGCCACAGCTCCGGCGGCGCGCCGGTCATGTGCGCAGGCGGCGGTAGCGGCGAATGAGCGCGTTCGTCGACGAGTCGTGCGCCAGCGCGGGTTCGTCGGTCGCGTCGAGCTCCGGGACGATGCCGAGCGCAAGGTGCTTGCCGAGCTCCACGCCCCACTGGTCGAACGAGTTGATGTTCCAGACGGCGCCCTGGGTGAAGACCTTGTGCTCGTAGCAGGCGATGAGCTGGCCGAGCGTGTTCGGGGTGAGCTCGGGCACGAGCATCGTGTTCGTCGGGTGGTTGCCGGCGAAGGTGCGGTGGGGCACCTGCTCGGGGGCGACGCCCTCGGCGCGCACCTCGTCGGCGGTCTTCCCGAACGCGAGCGCCTGGGGCTGCGCGAACAGGTTCGCCATGAGCAGGTTCTGGTGGTCGCCGAGCGGGTGGCGGGGTCGACAGAACCCGATGAAGTCGCAGGGGATCAGCTTCGTGCCCTGGTGGATCAGCTGGTAGTAGGCGTGCTGGCCGTTGGTGCCGGGCTGGCCCCAGATGATCGGTCCGGTCTGCCACGCGACGGGCTCGCCGTCGCGCTGCACCGACTTGCCGTCGCTCTCCATGTCGAGCTGCTGGAGGTAGTCGGTGAGCCGCGCCAGGTACTGGTTGTAGGGGAGGATCGCGACGGTCTCGGCGCCGAAGAAGTCGTCGTACCAGATGCCGATGAGCCCGAGGAGCATCGGCAGGTTCTCCTCGATCGGCGCGTGACGGAAATGCTCGTCCATGCGGTGGAAGCCGTCGAGCATCGACCGGAAGCCGTCCGGGCCGATGGCGATCATGAGCGACAGCCCGATAGCCGAGTCGTAGGAATAGCGGCCGCCGACCCAATCCCAGAACTCGAACATGTTCTGGACGTCGATGCCGAACTTGGTCACCTCGGCCTCGTTCGTCGAGACGGCGACGAAGTGCTTCGCGACGGCCGCCCCGTCGTGCAGCGTGGCGAGGCTCCACTCCCGGGCGGTGCGGGCGTTGGTCATGGTCTCGAGGGTTGTGAACGTCTTCGACGCCACGATGAAGAGGGTCTCGGCCGGGTCGAGGTCGCGGGTGCACTCGTAGAAGTCGGTGCCGTCGACGTTCGACACGAAGCGGACGGTGAGCGAGCGGTCGCTGAAGTCGCGCAGCGCCTCGTAGGCCATGCGCGGCCCGAGGTCGCTGCCGCCGATCCCGATGTTGATGATGTTGCGCAGTCGTTGGCCGGTGTGGCCGGTCCAGGCGCCCGAGCGGACCCGGTCGGCGAAGTCGCTCATGCGGTCGAGGACGCGGTGGACGTCGGGGACGACGTCGACCCCGTCGACGAGGATCTGCTCCCCCACCGGCGCCCGGAGCGCGACGTGGAGGACGGCGCGGTGCTCGGTGACGTTGATCTTCTCGCCGGCGAACATCGCGTCGCGCAGCGCCTCGACGCCGGCGCGGCGGGCGAGCCCGACGAGGAGCCGAATCGTCTCGGGCGTGAGCCGGTTCTTCGAGTAGTCGAGGTAGAGGTCGCCGGCCTCCACCGTCATGGTGTCGCCCCGCCCGGGGTCGCCGGCGAACAGCTGGCGCAGGTGGACGTCCCGCAACTGCTCGTAGTGGCGGGCCAGCTCCTGCCACTCGGGGGTGTCGACGATGCCGGGCATGCGGCCTCCCGTGAAGGGGTCAGCCCGATGGCGGGCGGGACGGACTCAGAGCAGGAACGTGGCGTCCTTCGCCCAGTGCACGAACGCGCCCGGGACGACGCCGACGACGAGCACGAGCGCGGCGCAGGCGAGCAGCACGATGCCGCTCCACACGTCGACGCGCCGGAGGAGGTTGGCGGCCGGCGGACTGTCGGGACCCGGTGTGAGCATCGTGAGCGCGATGCGCAGGTAGAAGAAGGCGGCGACCACCGCGGCGAGCACCCCGATGACGAGGAGCCCGTACTGGTTGGCCTGCGCGGCGGCGCTGAAGATCTCGAGCTTGGCGATGAACCCGCCGGTGAACGGCATCCCGGCCTGGGCGAGGACGAAGAAGATGAGGAGCCCCCCGACGACGGGCCGGTCGAGCGCGAGCCCTCGGTAGTCGTCGAGCGAGTGGTGGTCGTCGCCGCGCTGACCGGCGACGGTGATGACGGCGAATGCCCCGATGGTCATGAACGCGTAGACGAAGAGGTAGAGCAGCGCCGCTTCACGGCCGCGCGACGTCTGGGTCTGGAACCCGATGAGGATGTACCCCGCGTGCGCGATCGACGAGTAGGCGAGGATCCGTTTGATGTCGGTCTGGACGACGGCAGCAACGCTGCCGACGACGAGCGACAGCACGGCGAGCGCCCACACGGCGGGTCGCCAGTCGGTGCGGTACAGGGGGAACGCGACGCCGAAGACCCGCAGCAGCGCGGCGAACGCCGCGGCCTTCGTCGCCGCCGACATGAACGACGTGATCGGTGTCGGGGCGCCCTGGTACACGTCGGGGGTCCACATGTGGAACGGCACCGCCGCGACCTTGAACCCGAGGCCCACCAGGAGCATGGCGATCCCGGCGAGCAGCGTCCCCTGGTCGAGCAGGGTGTTCTTCGACAGGAAGTCGGCGATCCCCGTGAGCGACGTGGTCCCGGTCGCGCCGTACGTCAACGCGACGCCGTAGAGGAAGATCGCGGACGAGAACGCGCCGAGGATGAAGTACTTGAGCCCCGCTTCCTGCGAGCTGAGCCGGCGGCGGTCGAACGCCGCGAGCACGTAGAGCGGGATCGAGAGCACCTCGAGGGCGAGGAACACGACGATGAGGTCGTTCGCCGTCGTCATGATGAGCATGCCGGCCGCGGACAGGAGGATGAGCGCCAGGTACTCGGGCGCGTCGAGCTGCTCGCGCTGCAGGTAGGCGACGGAGAGCAGCAGGGCGAGGATCGTCGCGGAGAGGACGACGACACCGAGGTACACGCCGAAGAGGTCGACGCGGACCATCCCGGCGACCGTGGTGATCGCCTGGTGGTGGCGCAGGTCGTGCCAGAGGCGGTACTCGACGGCGCCGGCGGCGACGATCCCGGCGATGCCGAGCACGGCGCAGAGCGGCGTGGTGTTGATCCGTCGGCGCAGCACCGAGCGGACCATCACGATCGCGACGCCCGCCGCCGCGAGCGCGAGCTCGGGCGAGATGGCGAGCCAGTTGACGGAGGGGTGCGCGAGCGGCGTCGTCATCGGCCGAGGCCCAGCTGGATCGACTCGTTGGACGTGACGCCCCGCGGGAGCTTCGTCGCCGTGTACCCCGCCGGGCGCTTCTCCCTGAAGTCCGTCTTCAGCTCGAGGTTCACGATGCTGCGCTTCACGGTCGGCTCGATGCGTTGCAGCGCCGACCCGGGATAGAGGCCGAGGAAGAGGCTCAGCGCGAGGAGGGGCGCGACGACGACGACCTCGCGAACGCTGACGTCCTTCAGGCCGTGCACTACGGCCGATGGCTTGCCCATGAACGCCCGTTGGAACGACCAGAGCATGTAGACGGACGCGAGGATGACGCCGACCGCGCCGGCGATCGCCCACGGACGGCGCGACACGAACGTGCCCAGGAGGGACAGGAACTCGCCGATGAAGCCGGAGAAGCCGGGCAGGCCGATGCCGGCGAACATCGCGCCGAGGAACAGCGCGGTGAGCACAGGCGCCGAGCGCCAGATCCCGCCGTACTCCGAGATCTCGTAGGTGTGGCGCCGCTCGTAGAGCATGCCGACGACGAGGAAGAGCGCGCCGGTGGTCAGCGGGTGGCTGAGCATGATGAAGAGGGCGCCGTCGAGGCCGAGCACGGTGAGCGAGAAGATCCCGACAAGCACGAACCCCATGTGCGCGATCGACGAGTACGCGATGACGCGCTTCAAGTTCTTCTGCATGGCGGCGACGATCGCCCCGTAGAGGATCCCGATCACGCCCAGGGTGAGCAGCAGCGGCGCGAGGTTCACCGAGGCGTGCGGGAACAGCTCGAAGGAGAAGCGCAGGAACCCGTACGCGCCCATCTTGATGATGACCCCGGCCAGGATCACCGAGCCGGCGGTCGGCGCCTCGGTGTGCGCGTCTGGCAGCCACGTGTGGAACGGGATCAGCGGCACCTTGATCGCGAACGCGGCCATGAACCCGAGGAACAGCAGCGTCTCGGTGGTGAGCGA
Source organism: Acidimicrobiia bacterium (assembly GCA_036521915.1). Lineage (GTDB taxonomy): Bacteria > Actinomycetota > Acidimicrobiia > IMCC26256 > PALSA-555 > PALSA-555. Next base: position 4,358 of record DATDGU010000076.1, read on the forward strand.
GAGCCCGTGCCACGACCAGGCGGAGAGCACCCGGTAGTCGAAGGTCAGCACGCCGGTGTGCGCCTGATGGATGAAGGCAAGGATGAGGATGCTGGCGAAGAGCAGCGCCGAGCCGGCGCTCGTGTACAGGAAGAACTTCAGGGCGGCGTAGTTCCGGTTCCCGTGCCCCCACCCCTGGATCAGGAAGTACATGGGGACGAGCACGAGCTCCCAGAACAGGAAGAACATGATGAGGTCGAGCGAGAGGAATACGCCCAGGAGCGAGAACTCGAGCAGCAAGAAGAAGACGATGAACGCCTTCGGCCGCTCCGCCGGGTAGCGCTCGGAGGCGAGCAGGCCGATCGGCGTGAGCAGCGCGGTGGTGACGACCATGAAGAGGCTGATGCCGTCGACGCCGACGATGTAGCGCGAGCCGATCCCGGGCAGCCAGGAATGGGATTCGACGAACTGGAAGAAGACATTCGTCGTGGAGAAGTTGGCGAGCAGCCAGCAGGTGAGCGCGAGGGTCGCGGCGCTGAACCCGTAGCCGGCGGCGCGGAGGATCTCGGGCCGCCGCGACGGCAGCAGCGCGACGACGACCGCGCCGATGAGCGGCGTGGCGATGATCGCCGTGAGGATCGGGAAGCCGCCGGGCATCGTCAGTGCCCCGCGAACGCGATGAGGTAGAGGAGGATCGCGGCCGCGCCGAGCGCGATCCCGACGGCGTAGCGACGCACGAAGCCGTCCTGGGCCCGCCCGAACTCGGTGGCGACGCGGCGGATGAGTCGGGCCGTGCCGTTCACCGTGCCGTCGATGACCCCCTGGTCGACGTCCTCGTCGAGGAAGTCGGCGCCGGCGCGCACCGGCCCGTCGACGGCCGCGCTGATGCCGTCGTCGTAGTAGTAGCCGTGGCCGACGACGTCGGCCGCCGGCCCGAGCCGGTCACGCATCGGGTCGTCGGCCGGGTTGCGCAGCCCGTGCCGGTACAGGGCGTACGCGGCGACGATGCCGATCAGACCGGCCGCGAACGCGATCCCCGTGACCTCGCCGCCCTTCACGAAGGTGCTCGGGGCGGGCTGGTGCACGCTGTGGAACACCGGGTCGAGCCACGACTCGAGCCAGGTCACGCCCCTCAGCGGGAGGTTCAGCAGGCCCCCGACGACCGAGAGCGCACCGAGCAGCGCGATGGGCAGCGCCATCGTCCACGGGCTCTCGTGCGGGTCGTGGCCCTCGAGGCGCGGCGGGCGCGGCGGCTCGCCGTACACGACGGTCGGGAGGTAGTCGGGGTCGTAGCCGAGCTCGGCCTCGACGTCGGGCGGGTCGTCGTCCGAGCCGCCGCTCACCGCCGGGGTGGGCGCGTCGCGGAAGCGCTCGTTGCCGAAGAACGTGAGGAAGATGAGGCGGGTCATGTAGACGCCGGTCATCACGGCGGCGGCGACGCCGATCGCCCAGGTCGCGTAGTGGTGGCTGAAGAAGTCGCCGGACAAGACGTCGTCCTTCGCCCAGAACCCGGCGAACGGCGGCACCCCGGCGATGGCGAGCCAGGCCGCGACCATCGCGGCCGCGGTGATCGGCAGGAACTTGCGCAGCGCGCCCATGGTCCGCATGTCCTGGTTCTCGGCGTTGCCGTGGATCACCGACCCGGCACCGAGGAACAGGCAGCCCTTGTAGAAGGCGTGCGCGATCACGAGGAAGATCGCCGCCGTGTACGCGCCGGTCCCGAGCGCGAGGAACATGAAGCCGAGCTGGCTGATCGTCGAGTAGGCGAGCACCCGTTTGATGTCGGGCTGGAGCACGGCGATCGTGCCCGCGCCGAGCGCGGTGACGGCGCCGACCCACGCCACGACCGTCATGGTGTCGGGGCTCGCGTCGAAGAAGGGATGCGCACGACAGATGAGGAAGATGCCGGCGGTCACCATCGTCGCGGCGTGGATGAGGGCGGAGACTGGGGTCGGGCCCTCCATCGCGTCGGTGAGCCACGGGAACAGCGGCACCTGGGCGCTCTTGCCGACGCAGGCGAGGAACAGCAGGAGCGCGATCGCCGTCACGGTCCCGCTCGACGCGTGCGCCGCGGCGTGGTTCGTCGCCGTGTAGTCGAGGTTCCCGAACTTCACGACGAGCAGGAACATGGCGAGCATGAACCCGAAGTCGCCGATCCGGTTGTAGATGAAGGCCTTCTTGCCGCCGAGGGCTGCGGTGCGGCGCTCGAACCAGAACGAGATGAGCAGGTACGAGCAGAGGCCGACGCCCTCCCAGCCGAGGAACGTGAGGAGGTAGTTGTCGGCGAGGACGAGGAGCAGCATCGACGCGGCGAACAGGTTGAAGTAGGCGAAAAAGCGCCCGAAGTTCGGGTCGTGGCGCATGTAGCCGATCGCGTAGAGATGGATGAGGGACCCGACACCGGTGACGAGGAGGCACCAGGTGATCGAGAGCGGGTCGGCGAGGAAGCCGATGTGGACCCGCAGCTGGTCGGCGGGCAGCCAGGTCCACACGAGGCTCACGTGGCTGCGGGCCGCGGGCGGGAGGCTGAGCAGCGCGGCGAACATGACGACCGACCAGAGGAACGACGCGAAGACGATCCCGGTGGCGAGCCACCCGGCGCGGGGCGAACCGAGGCGGCGACCCCACAGCAGCAGCACGGCGGCGCCGACGAGGGGCAGGAGCGGGATCAGGCCCGCCAGGCTGAGCAGGTCGCGCGCGGTCACCCCGTCCCCCGGTTCGGCATGCGGCTAGCCCTCGAGGACCCGCAGGTCGTCGGCCGTCGCGGCGCGGCGCCGGCGGAAGATCGCCACGATGATCCCGAGCCCCACCGCGACCTCGGCCGCGGCGACGACGAGGGTGAAGAAGACGAGCACCTGGCCCGCCGCGTCGTTCAGGGCCTTCGCGAACGCGACGAAGGTGAGGTTCACCGCGTTCAGCATCAGCTCGATCGACATGAACATGACGATGACGTTGCGTCGCACGAGCAGCCCGACGGCGCCGATGCTGAACAGCGCCGCGCCCAGCACGAGGTAATAGCTGGGGGTGATGTGGAACGAGCCGATCACGGCGTGGACTCGTCGATCGGCTCGGGCCGCTCACCGCTGCGGCGGGCGAGCACCACGCTGCCCACCACGGCGATCACCAGCAGCATGGCGGTGATCTCGAACGGCCAGAGGAAGGTCGTGAAGAGGACGTGCGCCACGCGCTGGATGTTGCTGCCGAACGCGCCACCGGTCACACCGATCCCGCGGGCGGTGCGGGCGCCCGTCGCCCACCGGTGCCCGGCGAGGAACAGCACCTCGGCGAGCACGATCGCGCCGATCGAGAGCGCCACGGGCCGCTGGAAGCGCAGCGGCTCCTCGAACGTGTCCGGCCGGTCGACGCCGAGCAGCATGATCACGAAGAGGAACAGGACGACGATCGCACCGGCGTAAACGATGATCTGGACCGCGGCCACGAGCTGCGCGTCCTGCAGCAGGAACAGGACGGCCACGCTCACGAGCGTGAGCACGAGGAACAGCGCGCTGTGCACCGGGTTGCGGGCCAGCACCACGCCGAGCGCGCCCGCGAGCGTGAGCCCGGCGAAGAGGAAGAAGAGGACGACGGTCACGTGGCCGCCTCGTGCTCGGCGGGCGGCAACGCGGGCCGCTCGCCGGGCTGGCCCCGCTCGGGGGCCCGGACGCCGAACCCGAGCTCGCCGGACCAGGCGACCCGGTCCTCGTACTCGACGTTGCCCGACGGCGACGTGGCGCGCATCCACGCGCTGGTGTCGTCGTCCTCGCCGCCGAGCCACAGCTCCCACGGCTGACGCCGCGCCCGCCCGTCGTCACCGACGAGGAGCTCCTCCTTCGTGTAGATCGCGTCCTGGCGGTGGGCGAACGAGAACTCGAAGAGGCTCGTCTCGGTGATCGCCTCGGTCGGGCACGCCTCGACGCAGAGATCGCAGTGGATGCAGCGCAGGTAGTTGATCTCGTAGACGAAGCCGTAGCGCTCGCCCGGCGACACCGGCGCGTCCGGCAGATTGTCGGCGCCCCGCACGTAGATGCAGCGCGCCGGGCAGACCCCGGCGCACAGCTCGCAGCCGATGCACTTCTCCATTCCGTCCTCGTAGCGGTTGAGGACGTGACGACCGTGGAAGCGCGGCGGCTTGGGACGCTTCTCCTCCGGGAAGTGTTCGGTGACGCGGGGCTTGAAGACCTGCGAGATCGTGACGCGGAACCCCGAGAGGCGACCCATCAGCGGATCTCCTCGATCTCGTCGCGGCGCGGCACGCACAGCATGAGGAAGCCGTAGACGAGCAGCGCGGCCGCGGCGGCCACGGGCGTCACGATCCAGAGATCCCAGCCGCGGTCCCGCGCCACGACGATGACGCCGGTGACCATCGCCCAGAGGAACGCGGCCTCGATGAGGACCTTCCAGCCGAGGTCCATCAGGAGGTCGTAGCGGAGCCGGGGCAGCGACGCCCGGATCCACACCGTGGCGTACAGCACGGCCCAGAGCTTGAGCATGAACCAGACCACCGGGACGATCCACACGTTCACCCACCCGCCGCGGGGCAAGAACCCGAGGCGCGGGCCGGACGGTCCCCCGAGGAACAGCGTGACGGCGATCGCCGACATGGTGATGACGTTCATGAACTCCGCGAGGTAGAAGATCGCGAAGCGGATCCCGCCGTACTCGATGTGGTAGCCGCCCGCGAGCTCCTCCTCGGCCTCGGAGAAGTCGAACGGCGGGTGGTTCGTCTCGGCGGTGGCGGCGATCAGGAAGATGATGAACGCGCCGATCGCCGGGAGCCACAGCCACTGGCTCACGAACGAGTCCCACGTGGTCCAGGACTGCTGCAGGACGATGCCGCGCGTCGAGAGGGTGCCGGTGTGGACGAGCACGCCGACGATCGAGAGGCCCAGCGCCGCCTCGTAGCTGAGCACCTGCGCCGAGGCGCGCACCGAGCCGAGCAGCGGATACTTCGACCCCGACGACCAGCCGGCGAGCATGACGCCGTACACGCCGATGCCCGACATGGCGAGCAGCCACAGCACGCCGACCGGCGGGTCGGCGAGCTGCAGGAACGTCACGTGGGTCCCGAGGCGGACGATCCCCCCGAAGGGCACGATCGCGAACGCCAGGAACGCGGCGAGGGCGGAGACGAACGGCGCGACCAGGTAGACGGGCCGGTCGGCGGCCGTCGGCGTCGAGTGCTCCTTGAAGAAGAGCTTGACTCCGTCGGCGAGCGTCTGGAGGATCCCGAACGGTCCGGCCTGGTCGGGCCCGATCCGGTTCTGCATGTCGGCGATCACCTTGCGCATGAACCAGATGTAGATGAGCACCGAGACGAGCAGCAGCCCGAAGACGACGAAGACCTTGACGATGAGGATCACGGCGACGGTGAAGTCGATCCCGTGGTTGAACAGCGGGTCGCCGCCGGGGAACGGGGTCACGACAGGTTCTCCACGCGCACGTCGGTGACCGGCGCCGTCGCGTCGATCAGGTCGGCGGCGCCGGGACCGGCGAGGTTGGCGGCGATGAACGCAACACCGGGGGCGACCTGCGGGTCGGTGCGGACCGGCAGCTCGACGTCGCCGCGCGCGCTCGTGACGCGCACCCGCGTGCCATCGCTCACCCCGAGCCGGTCGCGGTCCCGGGCGTTGATCCCGAGCGTCGGGTCGTCGATGAACGTGGCGAGGGCCGGCGTGCCGGCGACCTCCGCGTCGGCGCCGTACAGCGCGTGCCCGGCCACGAGGCGGAGAGCGTATGCGTCGACCGGTGAGGTGACCGGCGCTTCGCTCTCACCGGCCCAGCGGTGCAGCGCGACCGGCGGCGGCAGCGCGACCACGTCGCCGTCGGGCCCCGACGCCTCCGGCGTCGGAGGGATCGGCTCCCAGGAGGGCCGCCCGACCTCTCCGCCCGGGCCGAACAGCACCTCGGCCGCGTGGTCGACGAGCGGCAGCACGACGCCATCTCGGACGCGGCGCAGGAGGTCGGCGTCGACCCCGGCGAACGCGGGCGCGACCGCCGCGATCTCGTCTTGGACCTCATCGAGCGTCTCGAGGTCGAAGTCGGTGCCGAGGCGCGCCGCGAGCTCGACGGGGATGCGCCAGCCCTCGAGCGTGGATCCTTCGGGCGAGACGCGTCGCGCGAGGCGCACGACGCGTCCCTCGAGGTTCGTCGTGGTGCCCGCCTGCTCGCCCCACACGGTCGGGGGGAGCACGACGGCCGCCTGCTCGGCCGCGGCGTGCAGGAACGGCGTCACCGCGACGACGGT
>DATDGU010000077.1:0-8207 GCA_036521915.1 Acidimicrobiia bacterium
GGCTCGACGACGTGGTCGTCGACCGAGACGATCTTCGGGAAGTCGGCCATGGGGCGAGCATAGGCCCCGCCCCCTCGCGTGGTCGGGGGCCGGTCAGGCCCAGCCGGACGGGCGGACGCGACGGCCCGCGTACCAGTACGCGAGCAGCCCGCCGACGGTGAGCGCGACGCCCAGCACCGCGAGCACGACGGTCTGCTGCACGAACGTGTGCGTCACCGTGTCGTAGCCCGCGAGGAACGCCGCACGCTGCGCCGGCGTGCCCGACTGGTGCTCGAGGACCGAGCGCCCGGGCTCGATGAGCGCCACGAGGCCGACGGCGAGCACGCTCGTGGCGAGCCCGACGGCGACGCACACGCCCCCGCGCCGGCGCGCCGCGACGAGCGCGCCGCCGAGCGCCAGCAGCATGGCGATCGGCAGCACGAGCGCGGTCTGCTGCACGAGCTGCACGCCGTCCCACACCGCGGGCGCGTCGCTGCGGCGCAGCACGGTGACGGGCTGCAGCGCGAGCTGCGACGGCAGCCGCGACGCCAGGAACGGCGGCAGCTGGGCGTGCAGTGTCGGGAGCAGCGGGCTGAGGTCGAGCTGCAGCGGGTCGTGGCCGTTGCGGAGCTGGTCGTGGGTGTTGGCCAGCACCTGGTCCAGCGCGGGCCGCACCGACGGCTGGGCGAGCACCCCGGCGACGACCGGCTCGAGCGTGGCCGCGCGGCCCGCGACAGCCGGCGCCCCCGACGCCACGTCGCTCACGATCTGCTGGGCGAGCGCGTCCCGCACCGCCGACTGCTGCAGGACCTCCTCGCCGAGGTTCACGAACGACGTCGTGCTCCCGAGCTCCCGCTGCACCCAGACGCCGAGATCGGCGAACGGCACGAGCACGATGACGACGACGACGAGGAGCGAGACCAGGAAGGCGCGCATAGGGCGCCGTTAGTGTTGCCACCCGCGTCCCGTCCGGAGGCATCGCACCCATGCCGCTCCCCGCGCCGCCCCCCGAGGGCTCGTCGCCGCTGCCCGCCGACACGTACGCGGGGCGGTCCGTGCTCGTCACGGGCGGCGGGACCGGGCTCGGCCGGGCGATCGCCGTGGAGTTCGCGCGCCTCGGCGCCGCCGTGACGATCGCGAGCCGCGACGCGGAGCACCGCGCCGCCGGCGTCGCGGCCGTCGTGGCCGCCGGGGGGCGGGGCACCGACGTCGCGTGCGACGTCCGTGATCCCGCGCAGGTCGCGGCGGCGTTCGACGCCGCCGAGGCGGCCTTCGGCCCGCTGGACGTCGTCGTGAACAACGCCGCCGGCAACTTCCCCGTGCCCGCCGAAGACCTCAGCCCGAACGGGTGGCGGGCCGTCACCCAGATCGTGCTCGACGGCACGTTCTTCGGCTGCCGCGAGCTCGGCCGTCGGCGGATCGCCGACGGGCGCCCGGCGTGCGCGCTCAACGTCGGCGCGGCGTACGCCTGGACGGGTGGCCCCGGCTTCGCGCCCTCCGCGGCCGCGAAGGCGGGTGTGAAGAACCTGACCGAGACGCTCGCCGTCGAGTGGGGTCCCTACGGCATCCGGGTGAACGGCCTCGTGCCCGGGCTCGTCCCCCACCCGGACGAGGCGGCGCACATCACCGAGGGTGTCCCCGGCCGCGGCGAGGCCGAGGACCGACGCAGCCCCGGGCACCGCGTCGGGCAGCCCCGCGAGCTCGGCTGGGCGGCCGTGTTCCTCTGCTCGCCGTGGGCGAGCTACGTGACCGGCCACACCTTCGTGGTCGACGGCGCGAACTGGCAGCGCCGCCACCTGCTGATGCCCGAGTTCGCGCCGATCCGCGAGCAGCTCGGGCGCGGCCCCTTCGGCGGCCCGTGAGCGCGACGGACGGGAGGACCCGGTGAGCGACGAGGAGTACGTGCGTCTCGAGGTGGAGCCGCCGCTGGCGACCCTCACCCTGTGCCGGCCCGAGAAGCTGAACGCGTGGTCGTGGGCGTCGGCGCGCGCGCTGACCGCCCAGGCCGAGGCAGTGCGCTTCGACGACCGTGTCCGGGCCGTGCTGCTGCGCGCCGAGGGGCGTGCCTTCTGCGCCGGCGTGGACCTCGGCATGCCCGAGGACCGCATCACGGGACGGTCACCGGCCGAGAAGACCCGCAACTACTACGAGCGCTTCCGGTGGGTGCACGAGCGCTTCCACGTGCTGGCCGACCTGCCCCAGCCCGTCGTGGTCGCCGTCCACGGCTACTGCCTCGGCGCCGGCCTCGAGCTGGCGATGATGGGCGACATCCGGATCGCGGGCACCGACGCCACGTTCGCGCTGCCCGAGGCGACGGTCGGCGTGGGCATCGACGCCGGCGGTGACCTGCGCCTCGTCACCGAGATCGGTGCGGGCTGGACCCGGCTGCTCGCGTTCACCGGCCGGCGCATCGACGCCGAGACCGCGCTGCGCCTCGGCATCGTCCAGGAGGTCGTCGCGACCGACGCGCTCGTCGACCATGCGCGGGCGCTGTGCGAGGAGATCGCGGCGAACGCGCCGCTCGCCGTGCAGGCGATCAAGCGCACGATCAACTTCTGGTCGGAGCGCGGGCTCGCCGAGGCCTCCCGGTTCGTCGCCATGAGCTCGGCGCCCAACTTCGTCTCCGACGACATGGCCGAGGGCTACCAGGCGAAGGCGGAGAAGCGCGCCGCGCGCTTCGACGGAAAGTAGCGCGCCGGCCGCGCGGCCTAGAGCTTGACGCCGAGGTAGGCGGCGCTGAGGCGCTGCTCGTCCGCGTCGGCCCGCGGGCCCTGCCACACCACCCGTCCGAGCTCCATGACCGCGACCGTGTCCGCGATCCCGAGGACCTCGTGCGCCTTCTCCTCGACGAGGAGCACCGCCGTGCCGAGCCCGCGCAGCTCCTCGATCGCGTGCAGCACCTCCCGCGCCGCGAGGGGCGCCAGTCCGAGGGTCGGCTCATCGGCGATGAGCACCTTCGGCGGTTGCGCGAGCGCGGGCGCGAGGCTCAGCATCTGCTGCTCGCCGCCGGAGAGGAGCCCGGCGTGCTGGCGGCGCCGCTCGGCGAGAAGGGGGAACCGCTGGTAGGCCCGCTCGCGCTCCTCGGTGCGCCGGAGCAGCACCCGCAGGTTCTCCTCCACCGTTAGGCCGGGAAAGATCCCGCGTGCTTCCGGGACGACGAGCAGCCCCTCGCCGGCGCGCTCGTCGGCGCGGAGGTCCGTGACGTCGCGCCCGGCGAGCTCCACCCGTCCGCTGGTCGGAGCGAGGAGTCCCGAGGCGGTATTGCACAGCGTCGACTTTCCCGCGCCGTTCGCGCCGAGCAGCGCGACGACGTGGGCGTCCGGGATCGTCAGGTCGATCCCGTGGAGCACGTCGCCGGCGCCGTATCCGGCGACCACGCCCGAGAGCTGGAGGGCCGGCGCGGGGCCGCTCGCGCCGTCCGGCGCGGGCGCGCTCACCGCGGGCCGTGGCGCCGCCGGAGCGGCCGCGCCGGGGACAGGCGCCTGCGCCTCGGCGGCGGCCTGGGCTCGGCGCTCCTTCCTCTGCCGGCGCGCGAGCCGCCGCTGTCCAACGAGCGCGAGCAGCCCGTCCGGGTTCTGCGCCAGGTTGATCGCGCCGAGGCCGAAGAGGATCGGCGCGAAGTACGACGCGGTCGTCAGGTCGCCCAGATGACCGGAGAGCGTGCCGCCGAAGGTGGTCTTCAGGAAGTCGTTCCCGAGCCACTGGAAGATCAGCGGCGTGCACGCGAAGGCGAGCCCGGCGAGTAGCGCACCGCCGGGGCGGCGCACCCCGAAGACGACCGCGACGGCGAGCCAGATCAGGCCGATGAGCGGTGGCGCGTTGCCGGCCGACGCGGCGTTCGTCGTCATCGCGAACAGGACACCACCGAAGCCGGCGATGCCCGCCGAGACGGCGAAGATCATCAGCCGGGTCTTCGCGGGTGTGAGCCCGGATGTGCGCGCGGCGACCTCGCTGCTCCGCGCGGCGAGCATCGCCCGGCCCGACGCCGACCGCTGCAGGAAGTAGATCAGCAGCGTGACGAGGCCGAACAGCGCGAGGACGAGCACCACCTCGTCACCGGGTTGCGAGAAGTCGAGATGGCCGCCGGCCCCGGAGACGAGCTGGTGGTTCAGCCAGTTGAGACCCGGGATGCTGAGCGACGGGGACGGGATCGTGTAGCCGACGTTGCCGTGCGCGATGGCCTGGGTGTCGAAGGGCACGAGCGACAGGAAGAACGCGAGCGCGAACGTGGCGATCGCCAGCGCAACGGCGCCGAGACGGCGCCACGCGACGACCAGCGCCACGAGGAGCCCAAGACCCGCCCCCGCCAGTCCGCCGATCAGCGCCGCGATGGCGAAGTTCAGGTGGCCGTGGCTGGCGATGAGCGGCGCGTTGATGCCCCAGTTGCGGTCGAGGGCCCACCCCGCGGCGAAACCGCCGGCGACGACGAACGCCGCCTGCGCCAGGCTCACCATCCCGCCGAGCCCGGTGACGACCACGAACGACAAGAAGATGATGCCGAACACGATCCCCTGGGCGATGATCCCCTGCTCGTAGGTGTCGGCTTGCAGGGCGGGGACGCCCGTCCACTGCAGCGCGAACGCCAGCAGCACGAGGGTCCCGATGATCCAGGGGAGCCGGCGTCGCCACGTGGGGACGCCGGCGCGATGGTCCGGCTGCGGCGCCTCCTCTGACGGCGCCTCGCGTATGAGGAACACGAGGGCGAGCGTGAGGATGAACGGTATGGCCGAGCGGAAGCCGCTCAGGTTGTTGAGGAAGTGCGGCAGGAAGCTGTTGCCGTAGCCGGCGACGAGGTCTTGGACGACGCCGAGCGCGAGCCCTCCGGCGAAGGCGATCGGGATGGAGCGCAGCCCGCTCAGGCAGACGGCCGACAACGAGCCGAACACGACGAGGGTGATGAAGTCGGGGTTCAGCTGGAAGATCGGTGCGATCAGGATGCCGCCCAGCCCAGCGAGCAAGAAGCTGAGGGCCCAGGCCATGCCCGAGGTGCGCCGCTGGTTGATCCCACGCAGCGACGCGAGGCTGTCCCGATCCACGACGGCGCGCATCTCCAGCCCGATGCGGGTCCGCCGAACGATGAACCACAAGACAACCGCGGCGATCAGGGCCGCCGCGAAGACGGACAGTTGATCGCTGTCGAGATGGACGGTTGGCAGCCCGGCCCAACCGAACCGGAACACCGTGGGCGGGAACGGGCCGAGCCCAGGTGCCGCACCGCCGGCGCCGATGTCCGTGAGCTTGGGCAGGTTGGAGCCGAACACGTCGTCGGCGACGGTCTCGACGATCCAGAGCCCGAGCTGCGGCAGGGCGACGAGCAACCCGATCGTGCCGACGATCCGCGCGTACACCGGCGCGGTGGAGAGCCGGCGCAGCATGATCCGGTCGAGGAGCAGCCCCAGCGCAGGCGCGAAGAGCAGGACGCTGATCGCGGCCGCGGGGACGACCGGGATTCCCCCGCCGGTGTGGAGCTGGTAGTAGAAGTACGCGGTCACGAACGCGACGGCACCGTGCGCGAAGTTGAAGATGCCGGACGTCTCGTAGGTGAGGACGAGCCCGGAGGCCATCAGCGCGTAGATGCCACCGGTGACCGTGCCCGAGATCAGGAAGTTGAGGAACTTCTGCACCCGTCAGCCCCCACGGCGGCGCTCGCGTCAAGGTTGTGCCGGCGACGGTGGCCGGGCCACGCAGGCCCGGCCACCGTCCACCGACGTCGTAGGTGTCGCTAGAAGTTGAGGGTCTGGCCGGTCTTGTAGTTGAAGTCCGTGTAGCAGCTGAACGGCACCTCGACGCTGTACTTGGTCCCGTCGCTCCCAACGAGCGCGCCGCACGGTGAACCTTCGGTCTGCGCCGCCGGATACCTCGTCGGACCGACCACCGTCGGGATCTGGTACGTGAAGTTCTTCATCGCCGCGGCGAACGCCTCCGGCGTGAGGTTCTTCCCCGTCTTCTTCAAGACCGCGACGAACGCGTCCGCCGAGAAGTAGGCCGAGAGCATGCCCTGCGTGATCTGCACGTTCGGGCCACCGACCGCCTGGAGGTTCTTCACGATCTGCTGCATCGAGGCGTTGGCCGTGTCCTCGGGCACGTCGAACTGCGTGAACTCGAAGTTGCCCTTCGTGAGCGACACGGCGCGCGGGTCGTACAGCACCGCGTTCGTGGCCACGCCCGTGTAGCCAGCCGCGGGCAGCTTCACCACGAGCTGCGTGGTGTTGGGCACCGACGTCGTCAGGAAGATCGCGTCGGGCGGCTTGCCGTTGTTTGCCGTCAGCATCGCGTTGATGTACGGCGAGTAGTCACCCGGCGGCACAGGCGGCAGCGTGGACTGCACGTAGACCGCCTTGAACCCGGCCTTCTTGACCTGCGCCTCGATGACCGTCGCCCCCGTCTTGCCGGTGGCGTTGTCCTCGGAGATGACGGCCGCTGTCTTGCCCTTCGCGCCGTTCGGGCTGCCGTGATCCTTGAAGTACTGGTTGATCAGCGCACCCCACGTCGTGCCGGTCGTCGGGATGCTCGGCGGCGGCACGATGCAGCCAGTGAACCCGAAGGCGTAGTTGTTCTTGCAGAACGCCGCGTCGATGCCCCAACCGAAGAAAGGCACCTTCTGCTGCGCCAGGTACGGCCCGGCTTGGTCGACATACGGCGACAGGACCGGGACGATCGCGAAGACCTGGTCCTGCTCCACCAGCCGCTGCGCCTGGCTCAGAGCGGTCGTGACGCTGCCCTGGTCGTCGGCGCTCTCGACGTAGTTGATCTTGCGGCCGAAGACACCGCCCTTGCTGTTCACGACGTTGAACGCGGCCGTCGCGCCGGTTTTCAGCTCGTTCGCCGTGAACTGCGTCTGTTGCGACAGCCCGGCCACGGTGATCGAGTTGGCGGTGACGCCGCGGACCTGGGCCTGAGCGCCCGCCGACCCGCTCGACAGCGCACCGACCAGGCCGAACGCACTGGCAGTGGCGACGACGGTCGCGGTTGCGATCCACCTTCTTCGTTTCACGGTTCCCCCCTTATGTTGCTGATGAGCTCATTGCCTTACTCGCCCAGATAGGCGTTGCGCACCGCCGGGTTGGCCTGCACCTCCTGGGGCTTGCCGACGGTCAGGATCCGCCCGAGATCGAGAACAGCGACGCGGTCGCACTGCGACATCACGAAGCCGACGTTGTGCTCCACGAGCAGGACGGCGCAGGCCTCCTCGCGTCGGATCTGCTGGATCCGCTCGCCGAGGCGTGCCGATTCGGTGTCGTCGAGCCCCGAGGTCGGCTCGTCGAGGAGCAAGACGCGGGGCGGATCGGCGATCGCGCGGGCGAGCTCCATCATCCGCGCCAGCCCGATCGGCAGCGCGCTGGCCATCTCCTCGCGGACGGCGGTGAGGCCGCACAGCTCGAGGACCTCCGCGACGCGCCGCCGGCGGTCGCGCTCGCGGTGACGGCGCGACGGCGAGGCGACGAGATCGGCGAGCAGCCCACCGCCGCCGCCGCGCCACTCGAGGGCGGTGAGCACGTTGTCCTCGACGCTCAGCCACCCGAACGCCTGGACGCGCTGGAAGGTTCGGTGCAGCCCGCGACGGGCCCGCTGCACCGACGACTTGCGGGTGACGTCCTGGCCGTCGAGCACGACCGTGCCGCCGTCCGATGCCCGGACCCCGCAGATGACGTCGAAGAGCGTCGTCTTGCCTGCGCCGTTGGGCCCGATGAGTCCGCACACCTCGCCGGCGCCGACGTCGAGCGCGACCCCGTCGAGGGCGGTGATCCCACCGAAGCGCACCGTGATGTCGCGAAGCTGGAGCGCAGCGGCCGCGCCGGGACCCTCGCCCGCCGTCCCATCGAGCACGCGCTGTACGGACGTCACGCCGCGCAGCTCCCCCCTGTCGCTAAATCTGACGGTATATCAGTTGTTGGCCTCCGCGCGGGTGCGCGCCGGTCCGGGCTCATCCCGAAACCGCAGGTCAGAGACGAGACGGGCTGGACCGGGGGTGGACGACGGCGGACTCGCCGATCGGACCGCCGACTACGACTCGGCGCTACCGAGGCGGGCGCTACTGAGCCGGTTCAGGATCTGCCGGGCGTGATCTGATCGCGCAATCGAAGGCGCCGTGGACGAGAGCGCGGTAGCTGCTTCGTAGGGCCGCCCAAGGGTGGTGCGGGTGTTGCCTCGGATCCCGGGTCGGGTTACCCGGACGGTTAGCCGTGTCTGCCTTCGTACCACGCCTTGCGCGTATTCAGCGCGACCCG
>DATDGU010000078.1:0-6801 GCA_036521915.1 Acidimicrobiia bacterium
CAGGACATGATCATCGGCGTCTACTACCTCACCGAGATCGTCGAGGAGGGCAACGGCCACGGCCGCTCCTTCTCGAGCCTCGACGAGGCCGTCCTGGCGTACGACCTCCGGCTCCTGCCCGGTGCCGCGACCGTGGACCACGCCGCCACGCTCGACCTCCACGCCCCGATCAGGGTGCGGATGCCGGCCGCGAAGTTCCCCGAGGACCGCTTCCCCGAGCGGGACAAGAAGCGCCACCCGACGGCGGTGGTGCTGCACCGGACGGGCTCGAACGGCGACGGCGCCGTGCTGGTCGAGACCACCCTCGGGCGGCTGCTGCTGAACGACGCGCTCCCTGCCGACTTCCCGTACGTCGACGCCACGCTGAAGAAGCGTGACCTGACCGAGATCCTCGGCGACGTCGTCGACCGCTACTCGCGGGCCGAGGTGGCGCGCACCCTCGACAACCTGAAGGACCTCGGCTTCGAGTTCGCCACCCGGGCCGGGCTCACGATCTCGATCGCCGACGTGAAGACCCCTGACCAGAAGGCCGCCCTGCTCGAGCGCTTCGAAGGCGAGGCCGAGAAGGTCGAGCAGCAGTACGACCGCGGGATCCTCACCGACGACGAGCGCCGCCAGAAGGAAGTCGAGATCTGGACCGAGGCGACCGACGAGGTGCGACGCGCGATGGAGGCCGAGCTGTCGGCCGAGAAGTTCAACCCGGTCGACATGATGGTTGGCTCGGGTGCGCGCGGGAACGTCATGCAGGTCCGCCAGATCGCCGGCATGCGGGGCCTCGTCGCGAACCCGCGCGGCGAGATCATCCCCCGGCCGATCAAGTCGAACTTCCGGGAGGGCCTCTCGGTCCTCGAGTACTTCATCTCGACCCACGGTGCCCGCAAGGGCCTGGCCGACACGGCGCTGCGCACCGCCGACTCGGGCTACCTCACCCGCCGGCTCGTCGACGTCGCCCAGGAGCTCATCGTCCGGGACGACGACTGCGAATCCGGGCGCGGGATCTGGGTCGAGCAGGTCATCGCCGGACCCGACGGGCAGCCCCGCCGCGAGCTCGAGACCGAGCTGCTCGGGCGCTGCCTCGCCGACGACGTCACGCTCGCCGACGGGACGACCATGGCCCGCAACACCGAGATCCGTGAGGACGAGCTGGCCCAGCTCGCCGGCGACCCGGGGGTCACCCGGCTGCGGGTCCGGTCGGTGCTCACGTGCGACTCGATCGGCGGCGTGTGCTCGCGCTGCTACGGCACGATGCTCGCCACCGGAAAGAGGGTCGACCTCGGCGAGGCGATCGGGATCATCGCCGCCCAGTCGATCGGCGAGCCCGGCACGCAGCTGACCATGCGGACGTTCCACACCGGCGGCGTCGCCGGCGAGGACATCACGCACGGCCTGCCCCGCGTCGTCGAGCTGTTCGAGGCCCGCACCCCGAAGGGCGCGGCGACGCTCGCCGAGTCGACCGGTGTCGTCCGCCTCGCCGAGAACGAGAAGGGTGAGCGGCTGGTGCTCGTCGTCGGTGACGCCGGCACCGAGGAGGAGCACGTCGTGTCCCGGCGGGCGCAGCTCGCCGTGCGCGAGGGCCAGGAGGTCGGCGCCGGCGACCGACTCGTCGGGGAGGAGCAGACCCCGCTCGACCCGAAGAAGCTCCTCGAGGTGAAGGGCATCCGCGAGACCCAGCAGTACCTCAGCGAGGAGGTGCAGAAGGTCTACCGGGAGCAGGGCGTGTCGATCCACGACAAGCACGTCGAGGTGATCGTCCGCCAGATGCTGCGCCGGGTCGCCGTGTCGGAGCCGGGGGACTCCCCGTTCCTGCCCGGCGAGAAGGTGGACGCCCGCTTCTACGCCGAGGTGAACCGTCAGCTCGTCGAGAGCGAGAAGCAGCCCGCCGAGGGCCGCCCCGAGCTCATGGGGATCACGAAGGCCTCGCTCGCCACCGACTCGTGGCTCTCGGCCGCCTCCTTCCAGGAGACGACGCGGGTGCTCACCGAGGCGGCGATCGAGGGCAAGGTCGACGGCCTGTTCGGGCTGAAGGAGAACGTGATCATCGGCAAGCTCATCCCGGCCGGGACGGGGATGCCCCAATACAACGAGATCGCGACGAACGCGCCCGACTACGAGCCGCTGCCCTTCTACTCGAGCGACGCCGAGGACGTGGACCTCGCCGAGTGGCTGGCGAGCTCGACCGCGACCGCAGCGCCCGCCGAGGAGGCCGAGCCGGCCGCGGTGCTCGCTGCGGTCACCGACGGCCTCGAGGGGACCGGGACCGGGGAGTAGCCCCCGCCGCCCAGCGTGGCCGTCCGCGGTCCCGCTGGCTCAGCCTCTCGCGCGCGTCAGGACGCGATGGGGCGGCGAGGACCGGCGCGAGGGCCGTTTCCGCTACCATTGTTACGGCTCGGCGCCGCGAACCCGGCGCCGGCCGGGTCCCATCCGATCGATCCGAGCATCCCGACGCGCAAGCAGGCCTACGGTGCCCACGATCCAGCAGCTGGTCCGCAAGAGCCGCGAGACCAAGCGTGACAAGTCCAAGACCCCGGCGCTGAAGGGCTCGCCCCAGCGCCGCGGCGTCTGCACGCGCGTCTACACGACGACCCCGAAGAAGCCGAACTCCGCGCTGCGCAAGGTCGCGCGGGTGCGCCTCACGTCGGGGATCGAGGTCACCGCGTACATCCCCGGCGTCGGCCACAACCTCCAGGAGCACTCCATCGTCCTGGTCCGAGGCGGCCGCGTGAAGGACCTGCCCGGGGTCCGCTACAAGGTCATCCGCGGCGCGCTCGACGCCAGCGGTGTCGCCGGTCGCCGCCAGGCTCGCAGCCGCTACGGCGCGAAGCGGGACGGCTGAGATGCCGCGCAAGGGACCCGCACCGCGACGCGACCTCATGCCCGACCCGACGTACCGGTCGGTCGTCGTCAGCCAGCTCGTCAACAAGGTGCTGCAGCGCGGCAAGCGCTCCTTGGCCGAGAGCGTCGTGTACTCGGCGCTCACCGAGATCGAGCAGAAGACCGGCGGCGACCCCATCCCGACGCTGAAGCGCGCCGTCGAGAACGTGCGGCCGGTGCTCGAGGTGAAGTCCCGCCGCGTCGGCGGCGCCACCTACCAGGTCCCGGTCGAGGTGCGGCCCCGCCGGGCCACCACGCTCGCCATCCGCTGGATCGTCGGGTACGCCCGCGGCCGGCGGGAGAAGACCATCGCGCAGCGGCTCGCCGCCGAGCTGCTCGACGCCAGCAACGGGCTGGGGGCGGCCATCAAGCGCAAGGACGACTTGCAGAAGATGGCCGAGTCCAACAAGGCGTTCGCCCACTACCGGTGGTGAGTGCCGTGGACCGTCCCTAACCAACTCCGGCCGGGAGCGAGCTCCCGCCGCCGACCTCGACTCGACCAGCGCCGGCCCGCACGCGAGGACCGTGCCCGGGCAGCGAGCGGCCGAGACCACCCGCGGGGGAGAGACAGGAAAGCACGACTGTGGCAGTCGCACAGAAGGACATCCGAGGCAAGGGCAACGCGCTGATCCGCGAGGTTCCCCTCGCGCGCGTCCGCAACATCGGGATCATGGCGCACATCGACGCCGGGAAGACCACGACGACCGAGCGGATCCTCTACTACACGGGTCGCACCTACAAGATCGGCGAGGTCCACGAAGGCGCCGCGGTCATGGACTGGATGGTCCAGGAGCAAGAGCGCGGCATCACGATCACGAGCGCGGCCACGACCTGCAAGTGGCGTGACACGTGGATCAACCTCATCGACACGCCGGGCCACGTCGACTTCACCGTCGAGGTCGAGCGCTCGCTGCGCGTCCTCGACGGCGCCGTCGCCGTCTTCGACGCGGTCGCGGGCGTCGAGCCCCAGACCGAGACCGTCTGGCGCCAGGCCAACAAGTACAACGTGCCGCGCATGTGCTTCGTCAACAAGATGGACCGCGTGGGCGCGGACTTCTTCCGCTGCGTCGACATGATCCAGGACCGCCTCGAGGCGACCGTCGCGCTCGTGCAGCTGCCCGTCGGCGCCGAGAGCGGCTTCAAAGGCGTCGTCGACCTGCTCCAGATGCGCGCCCTGATCTGGGACGACGGCATGGGCGAGACGTTCGACTCGATCGACATCCCCGCGGAGCTGACGGCCGACGCCGACAAGTGGCGTCACGCCCTCATCGACGTCGTGAGCCAGTTCGACGAGACCGTGCTCGAGAAGTACGTCACCGAGGAGGAGATCACCGCCGAGGACCTGCGGCGGGCCATCCGGGCCGCGACCGTCTCCGGCGAGGTCGTCCCCGTCCTGTGCGGCTCGGCGTTCAAGAACAAGGCGGTCCAGCCGCTGCTCGACGCGGTTGTCGACTACCTCCCGAGCCCGGTCGACGTGCCGCCGATCGTGGGGACGGACGTGAAGTCGGGCGAGCCGGTCGAGCGGCCGCCCGACGACAGCGCGCCCTTCGCCGCGCTCGCGTTCAAGATCATGAGCGACCCCTACGTCGGCAAGCTCACCTATTTCCGCGTCTACTCGGGCAAGCTCGGGGCGGGCAGCAGCGTGCTGAACGCCACCAAGGACCGCAAGGAGCGGGTCGGGCGCGTCCTCCAGATGCACGCCAACCACCGCGAGGACAAGACCGGCGTCTTCTCGGGCGACATCGTCGCCGCCGTCGGCCTGAAGAACACCACGACGGGCGACACGCTGTGTGACCCCGCGCACCCGATCGTGCTCGAGCGCATGGAGTTCCCCGAGCCGGTCATTTGGGTGGCGATCGAGCCGAAGACGAAGATCGACCAGGACAAGCTCGGCAAGGCGCTCGGCGCCCTGTCCGAGGAGGACCCCACGTTCCAGGTCCGCACCGACGAGGACACCGGCCAGACGATCATCGCCGGCATGGGCGAGCTGCACCTCGACGTGCTCGTCGACCGTATGACCCGCGAGTTCGCGGTCTCGGCGAACGTCGGGAAGCCGCAGGTCGCCTACCGGGAGACGATCACCACGCCCGTCGAGAAGGTCGAGGAGCGCTACATCCGCCAGACCGGCGGCCACGGCCAGTACGGCCACGTCGTGATCAGCCTCGAGCCGACCGGCCCCGGTGGCGGCTACGAGTTCGTCGACAAGGTGACGGGCGGCGACATTCCCCGCGAGTACATCCCCGCGGTCGACGCCGGCATCCAGGAGGCCATGGAGGGCGGCGTGCTCGCCGGCTACCCGCTCGTCGACGTCCGGGCCCTGCTGCTCACCGGCTCGTCCCACGACGTGGACTCGAGCGAGATGGCGTTCAAGATCGCCGGGTCGATGGCGTTCAAGAAGGCGGCCCGGCGGGCCAAGCCGGTCCTGCTCGAGCCGATCATGGAGGTCGAGGTCGTCACGCCCGAGGAACACATGGGCGACGTGATCGGCGACCTGTCGTCGCGACGCGGCCGTGTCGAGGGCATGGAGCAGCGCGGCAACGCGCAGGTCGTGCGATCCCAAGTGCCGCTCGCGGAGATGTTCGGGTACGCTACCGACCTTCGCTCGCGCACCCAGGGACGCGCGACGTACACGATGCAGTTCGACTCCTACCACGCGGTCCCGGAATCGATCGCCACCGAGATCATCGCCCGGGTGCGCGGCGAGTAGCGCCACCGGACGGGACGAAAGGAACAGCACCTCCAATGGCGAAGGCGAAGTTTGAGCGGACGAAGCCGCATTTGAATATTGGGACGATTGGTCATATTGACCATGGGAAGACGACGTTGACGGCGGCGATCACGAAGGTGTTGTCGGAGAGGAATGCGAATACGTCGTTTACGGCGTTCGACGATATTGATAAGGCGCCGGAGGAGCGGCAGCGGGGGATCACGATCTCGATCGCGCATGTGGAGTACGAGACGGATAATCGGCATTACGCGCATGTGGATTGTCCGGGTCACGCGGATTACATCAAGAACATGATCACGGGTGCGGCGCAGATGGATGGCGCGATCTTGGTGGTGGCGGCGACGGATGGTCCGATGCCCCAGACCCGTGAGCATGTGCTGTTGGCCCGTCAGGTTGGGGTGCCGTCGATCGTGGTGGCGTTGAACAAGACGGACATGGTCGATGATGAGGAGATCCTCGAGCTGGTGGAGCTGGAGGTGCGGGAGCTGTTGAACGAGTACGAGTTCCCGGGGGATGACATCCCGATCGTGCGGGTCTCGGCGCTCAAGGCGCTGGAGGGTGACGCGGAGTGGTCGGGCAAGATCTTGGAGTTGATGGAGGCGGTCGATTCCTATATCCCGGAGCCGACCCGGGATGTGGACAAGCCGTTCTTGATGCCGATCGAGGATGTGTTCACGATCACGGGGCGGGGCACGGTGGTGACGGGTCGGGTGGACCGGGGGATCGTGAAGGTGAACGAGGACGTCGAGATCGTGGGGATCCGTCCGACGACCAAGACGGTCTGCACCGGGGTGGAGATGTTCCGCAAGCTCTTGGATGAGGGCCGGGCGGGCGACAACATCGGGGTGCTGTTGCGGGGCACCAAGAAGGAGGAGGTGGAGCGGGGTCAGGTGCTGGCCAAGCCGTCCTCGATCACGCCCCATACCAGCTTCGGGGCCAACGTCTATGTGTTGACCAAGGAAGAGGGGGGGCGTCACACCCCGTTCTTTGGGAACTATCGGCCCCAGTTCTATTTCCGGACCACGGACGTGACCGGTCAGATCCAGCTGCCCGAGGGCACCGAGATGGTCATGCCGGGCGACAACACCGAGATGCTCGTCGAGCTCATCGCGCCCATCGCCATGGAAGAAGGGCTGCGCTTCGCGATCCGCGAAGGTGGCCGCACCGTCGGCGCCGGCCGCGTCGCCACCATCACCAAGTAG
>DATDGU010000079.1:0-12389 GCA_036521915.1 Acidimicrobiia bacterium
GGGACGCGGGTCGGTCCTCGTCGGACCCGGCGCCGTCCCCGTCGGCATCGTCGCCGACGAGGCTGAGCGAGAGCTTCCCGGCGTTGTCGATGTCGTCGACCTTCACCGTGACCTCGTCGCCGAGGTTCAGCACGTCCTCGACCCGGTCGATGCGCCTGCCCCGCCCGAGCTTCGAGATGTGCAGCAGCCCGTCCTTGCCCGGCAGCACGTTCACGAACGCGCCGAACTTCGTGACGTTGACGACCTTGCCGGTGTACTCGGCGCCGAGGTCGGCGGTGGGCGGGTCGAGGATGAGGTCGATGCGCCGGCGGGCCTCCTCGACCGAGGACGACTCCTTCGAGCCGATCGTGACCATGCCGACGGCGCCGTCGTCCTTCACGGACACGTCGGCACCGGTCTCCTGGGTGATCGTGTTGATCACCTTGCCCTTCGGGCCGATGACCTCGCCGATCTTGTCGATCGGGATCTCGAAGCTGACGATCTTCGGCGCGGTCGGCTTCACGTCGTCGCGCGGCGCGGCCAGCGCGCCAGCCATCGTGTCGAGGATGGTCAAGCGGGCGTCGTGGGCCTGGCGCAGCGCCTGGGCGAGCACGTCGGCGGGCAGCCCGTCGATCTTCGTGTCGAGCTGCAGCGCGGTGACCGAGTCGCGGGTGCCGGCCACCTTGAAGTCCATGTCGCCGAACGCGTCCTCGGCGCCGAGAATGTCGGTGAGCGTCGTGTACTTGCCGTCGGCGTACACGAGGCCCATCGCGATGCCGGCGACCGAGTCCTTGATCGGGACGCCCGCGTCCATCAGCGACAGCGTCGAGCCGCACACGGACGCCATCGACGTCGACCCGTTCGAGGACAGCACGTCGGAGACGACCCGCATCGTGTAGGGCCACTCAGCTGCGTTCGGTAGGACGGGCACGACGGCCCGCTCGGCGAGGGCGCCGTGGCCGATCTCGCGACGCTTCGGCGACCCCACCCGCCCGGTCTCACCCGTCGAGAACGGCGGGAAGTTGTAGTGGTGCATGTAGCGCTTGCGGTCGTCGACGCCGAGGGTGTCGAGGATCTGCTCCATGCGGGGCATGGCGAGCGTGGTGACGGAGAGCACCTGGGTCTCGCCCCGCTGGAACAGGCCGGTGCCGTGGGCCGTCGGGATGATCGCCACGTCGGCGGAGAGGGGCCGGATGTCGGTCGTGCCGCGCCCGTCGATGCGGACCCCCTCGGTCACGATCCGGGTGCGCACGACCTGCTTCTGGAGGGCGCGGAAGGCCTTGCGGATCTCCCCGACCCGGTCGGCGAACGCCGCGTCGGGGCCGGTCGCGAGCTCGGCCTCGACGGCGGACTCGATCTCGTCGAGGCGCTCGTTGCGAACCGTCTTGTCGGCGATGGCCATCGCCTCGGCCGTGTCGGCGCGCACCGCGTCGGCGACGGCGTCGAAGACGTCCGAGTCGTAGTCCCGACGCGGCTCGTACGGGACCTCCTCGATCGGGCCGTGCCGCTCCTGGACGCCGGCGACGAGCTGGAGCTGCAGGTCGACCGCTGCGTTGATCCATTGCTTCGACCACTCGAGGCCGTCGGCGATGACGTCCTCGGTGATCCTCGGCGCGCCCTGCTCGTAGAGCTCCCACGTCGCCTGGGTGCCGCCGGCCTCGACCATCATGATCGCGACGTCGCCGTCGGCGAGCTTGCGACCGGCGACGACCATCTCGAACGTCGAGTCGTCAGCGTCCTGGTAGGTCGGGTGTGCAACCCACTCGCCGTTGCGGTGGGCGATGCGCACGGCGCCGATCGGGCCGATGAACGGGATGCCCGACACCATGAGCGCGGCCGACGCCCCGTTGATCGAGGCGATGTCGTAGGGGTTCTCCAGGTCGGCGCCGAGGATCGTGGCGATGACCTGGACCTCGTTGCGGAAGCCCTCCGGGAACGAGGGGCGCAGCGGGCGGTCGGTGAGCCGGCACGTCAGGACGGCCTGCTCGCCGGGGCGGCCCTCCCGCCGGAAGAACGAGCCGGGGATCTTCCCGGCGGCGTACATGCGCTCCTCGACGTCGACGGTGAGCGGGAAGAAGTCGATGCCCTCCCGCGGCTTGCTCGTGACGACGGTCGACAAGACCGTGGTCTCGCCGAGCTGGACGACGACGGCGCCGTTGGCGAGCCGGGCCAGGCGGCCCGTCTCGAACGACATGGTCCTGCCGTCCGGCGTGACCGGACCGGCGACTCGGATTGCTTCAGGCACGGGACCGTGCTCCTCTCATGGCGGGTGGAGCGACGGTTCCCAGTGGTCAGGGTCCAGACGAGGCGACCGCCAGGCGGCACCTCAGCCGGGCACTGGCGACTGACAACCGGCGCTCGGTTACCGACGCAGGCCGAGCTTGGCGATGAGCGCCCGGTACCGGCCGACGTCGTTGCGTCGGAGGTAGTCGAGCAACCGACGGCGGCGACCGACCATCGTGAGCAGCCCACGGCGCGAGTGATGGTCCTTGGTGTGGACCTTCAGGTGCTCCGTGAGGTGGTTGATCCGCTCGGTGAGCAGCGCGATCTGCACCTCGGGCGAGCCGGTGTCGGTCTCGTGGAGGCGATGGTCGGCGATGGTGGCAGTCGTGTCGGGCATGCGAAGCAAGGTCTGCGTAGTTCCGGCCAGGGTACCAGAGCCGCCGCCCGACGCCCCGAGCCGGCTCCCGTGGTCAGAGGTCGAAGACGGCCCGGCAGGCCTCGACGTCGCGCCGGATCTGCGCCACGAGCGCCTCGACGCTGTCGAAGCGGTCCTCAGCGCGGAGGTGCTCGACGAAGCGCACCTTCACCGACTGGTCGGAGAGGTCGCCGTCGAAGTCGAGGACGTGCACCTCGAGCAGCGACCGCTCGGCGTCGGCGTAGAAGGTGGGGCGGCGCCCGAGCGAGATCGCGCCGGCCCGCTCGACGCCGTCCTCGGCGAGGAACGTCCCGGCGTAGATGCCGTCGGCGGGCAGGCAGGTGCGGCTCGGCGGCACCACGTTCGCCGTCGGGAACGACAGCTCGCGGCCCCGCCCGTCGCCGCGCACGACCGTGCCCCGTACCTCATACGGGCGGGGTGGCCGGCCGAGCATGGCCGCGGCGTGGTCGACCGCGCCCTCGGCGAGCAGCCGGCGGATCTCGGTCGACGAGTACGGCGTCCCGCCGCGGTCGCCGACGACCGGGATGAGGCCGAGCCCGATCACCTCGAAGCCGAGCTCGGCGCCCATCTGCTCGAGCAGCCGGACCGAGCCGTGGCGCCGGTAGCCGAAGTGGAAGTCGGCGCCGACGACGACGCGCTTCGCGTGCAGCCCGCGCACGAGGATCGTCTCGACGAACTCCTCGGCGGGCTCGTGGCTGCGCGCCTCGTCGAAGGTGAGCACCGCGGTCGTGTCCACGAAGCCGGTCGCGGCGAGCAGCTCGAGCTTCTGCTCGAGGGTCGTGAGCAGGCACGGCGCCGACTCGGGCCGCACGACCTCGGCGGGATGACGATCGAAGGTGAGGCACACCGCGCTGCGGCCCCGCGCCGTCGCGCCCTCGCGCACGAGGCGCAGCACGGCCTGGTGGCCGAGGTGGACCCCGTCGTAGGCCCCGATCGTCACCACCGCGCCGTCGGGGTCGGGCTCGTAGCCCTCGAGGTCGGTGACGACCTGCATCACGCCGGATCGGGGCTCGCCACGACCACCGTCGGCTTGAAGCCCGCCTTTTGCCGCTCGTACACCGCGAGGAGCCCACCGTCGGGGCCGACGAACGCGAACGGGCCCGGTCCGGTCGCGGCCGGCAGCGACGAGCACGGGAACGTCATGCCGTGGCGCACGCCGCGCGCCTGCTCATCGTCGACCTCGACCCGCTCGAGATCGCGCACCGCGGCCGCCGGCTCGAGCACCGCGGCGTCCGGCGCGCGCTCGACCGCCTCGAGGCTGCGGGACTCGTCGAGGCCGAACGACCCGATGGCGAGGCGGCGGAGCGCGTCGAGGTGGGCGCAGCCGCCGAGCGCCGCGCCGAGGTCGGCGGCGAGCGAACGGACGTAGGTGCCGGCGCTGCACTCCACGAGGATCGTCGCCACCGGGTACGGCCCGGGCTGTAAGCCCTCGACGGCGAGGCGCTCGACGTGCACGGGCCGGGGCGCGCGCTCCACCTCCTCGCCGCGGCGGGCGAGATCGTGGAGGCGCCGGCCGCCGACGCGCAGCGCGCTCACCATCGGCGGGACCTGCTGGATGTCGCCCACGAAGCGGGTCGCGGCGGCGTCGACCTGCTCGCGGGTCACGGGCAGCGGGCGACGGTCGAGCACCGCGCCGGACGCGTCGAGCGTGCTCGTCGCGACGCCGAACATGACGTCGCCCCGGTAGACCTTCGGGCGGTCCTGGAGGTAGCGCAGCAGCCGGGTGACCCGCCCGAGCCCGACGAGCAGCACGCCGGTCGCGTCCGGGTCGAGCGTGCCGGCGTGCCCGACGCGGCGCTGCCCGTAGACGCGCCGCAGGCGCGCCACGACGTCGTGGGAGGTGCAGCCCACCGGCTTGTCGACCACGACGAGGCCGTCGCGCATCGCACCTCAGAGCGCGGCGCGGATGGCCGCGACGGTTGCCGGGATGTCGTCGTGGGAGGTGAACCCGGCGGCGAAGCGGTGACCGCCGCCGCCGTGGCTCTCGGCGATGCGGCGCACGTCGACCTCGCCGAGCGAGCGCAGGCTCACCCGGACCGTGCCGTCGGCCTCCTCCTTCAGCACGCAGGTGACCTCGGCCTCGGCGGTGCGCCGCAGGATGTCGATGAGGCCCTCGACCTCCTCGAGGGTGACGTCGTGACGGGCGAGCATCGCCTGGGTGACGGCGGTCCACACGAAGCGCTGGTCGTGGACGAGCTCGGCCTCGGCGAGGGCCTCGCCGAGGAGGCGCAGATACGCGAAGCGGTGCTCCTCGAAGAGCGCCCGGGAGAGACGGGCGACGGGGACGTCGAACTCGGTGAGGCGCCGCGCCAGGTCGAAGACCTCGGGGGTCGTCGTGTCGTACTGGAACCGGCCGGTGTCACAGACGATCGCCGCGTACAGGCACACCGCGGCGTCGCGGTTCAAAGGCAGGCCGAGCGCGTCGACGAGGCAGTGCACGACCCACCCGCTCGCCGCGGCGTCCGGCTCGATCACGTTGATCGTCCCGTACCGGTCGTTCGAGATGTGGTGGTCGATGACCACGAGCTCGCGCGCCGCGGTGGCCGCCGGCACGAGGTCGCCGAGGCGGTCGAGCGACCCGCAGTCGAAGGTGAGCATGAGCTCCGGTGCGGCCGGGAAGTCCTCGGGCTTGGTGAGCAGGTCGAGGCCGGGGAGCTCGCGGTAGTGCGGCGCGACGACGAACGGCGACGGGAACGACGCGACGACGTCGCGGCCCGCGCCCCGCAGGACGTGGAAGAGCCCGAGCATCGAGCCGAGCGCGTCACCGTCGGGCGCGACGTGGCAGGCGAGCGCGATCTGGTCGGCGCCGCGCACGGCCGCGGCCGCGCGTGCGAGCTCGACGTCACTCACTCTTGGTCCTCCCCGCCGCCCCGGTCCGCCCGATGCAGGCCGCGGAGGATCTCCTCCACCCGCTGGCCCCGCTCGATGGCCGGGTCCTCTCGGAAGTGCAGCTTCGGAAGGTACTTCAGGCGGACCTCCTCCCCCAACGCGGCCCGCAGGTGCGGTGCGGCGGAGCGCAGCGCGGCGAGGGTGGCCTCGTCGTGGCGGCCGAGGTCGGCGTAGAAGACGGTGGCGTGGCGCAGGTCGGGGCTCACGTCGACGCCGGTCACGGTCACCATCGCCAGACGCGGGTCGGAGCAGCGCTCCAGCTCGTCGGCGAGCGCCTCGTGGACGACCTCGTTCACGCGCAGCATGCGGGCGAACCGCCGGTGGGGTCGAGGGGGCGGCACGTCACCACTCCAGGCCGGCGTCCGGCGCGACGAGCTCGGCGCGCTCGACGCCGAGCACCTCGACGGTCCCGACGCGGCGGACGAAGCGCTCGACCGTGTCGAGGACCTCCTCGAGCCGTGACGGGTGGTCGGCGACGGCCGCGACGCCGAGTGCGGCGCGCTGCCAGGTGTCCTGATGGTCGACCTCGGCGACGGACACGTGCAGCCGGTGGCGGAGCCCGTCGACGATGGGCCGCACCGCGGCGCGCTTGGTCTTCAACGACCGGCTGTCCGGGACCCAGAGCTCGAAGCGCAGCGCTGCCGCGTACATCGACTCCATTGTGCCGGGCTACCGTCGCCCCGATGCGACGGATCCTGGCGGTGGCGCCCGCGTGCGCCGCCCTCGTCGGGCTCCTCCTGGCGGGCGGGTCCTCGGTGGCCGCCGCCCGCGACGCCGACGGGAGCGCCAACCCGGCGACCGACGTCTGCCAGCCGATGGTCGGCAACGTCATCGTCGAGTTCCTGGGCGGGCCACTCCCCGCGCCCCAGCACGGTGCCTGGGCCGGGCACACCTACACCTGCACCTACCCGCTCGCCGGCGGCCAGCTCGTGCTCACCGTCGACCAGCTCCGCACCAAGGCCGCGGCGCAGGCTGCGTACACCCGCCTGCAGCAGGCCACGAAGAACCGGACCCGCCTGAACGGGCTCGGCAACGCCGCCTACCAGGCGCCGAACGGGACCCTCGTCGCCCGCAAGGACCAGTTCGTCCTCGACGTCGACCCGACCGGCGCGCCCGCCGGCGTCCGGCCCGCCGACCTGGCGTTCGCCGCCGTCGTCGCCGTCATGGGGTGCTGGTAAGCGCGGGCGGCGCGTCGCTCAGACGGGCGCGCCGGTGAGTCGCCACCCGGCGGCGGCGTCATCGGGCGCGACGGCGTCGGCGAGATGCGGATCGGCCAGCAGATCGTCGCGGCGTAGCCCCGGCAGGACGGTGGCGTGGATCGACTCGGGGACGCTCACGACCCGGAGCGCCCACCAGAGCGCCTGGACGTAGCGCTCGGCGAGCGCCGGGCCGTCCCAGTCGTAGAGGCCCCGGTAGACGCCGCGGTCGTCCTGGCGGAACCAGAGCTTCGAGACGAAACCGGGGAAGCCGACGAAGAGCACCGTGTTCAGCTCGCTCTCCCAGCGGAACAAGGTGTGGCCGCGCGGACTGTGCACGCCCCGGAGCTGGAAGCGCACCACGAGCACGGTGGGTGAGGCCGGCGCGGGGCGGTCGACGACCGTCTCGCGGTAGACCACCGCGGCCGTGCCGTCCGCGAACGCGCACCGTCGTCCGACGTGGCGGCGGGGCTGGTGCACCCGCCCGCACGCCACGAGCTCGGTCGCGCGCACCGTGCACGACCCGAGCGACCGCAGCGCCGGGCCGAGCGCGGCGTGGGGCCGCTCGGTCACGACGCGCCCTGGTGCGCCGCCTCACCTTCGGCCGCCGCGGCGTTGCCGGGTGTGGGGCCCGACCCGGCGTCCGCGGCGTGGGGGCCGAGCAGCTCGGTGCGCTCGGGCACCCGCCGGGCGTGCCAGAAGCCGATGGCCGCGAAGACGCCGACCACGAACGCCAGCACGAACGCGGCGATCGCCGCCCAGAACGCGATCTGGCCGAACGTCCAGAAGCCGTACGCCTCGAGGAGGAGGCCGCGCAGGGTCGTGCCGCGGAACGACGTCTCGGTCGCGGCGGCGAGCTTGGCGTCATTGGGGTGCGCCAACGACGCCGCGCTGAGCTTGGCGTAGACGCCGCCCTCGGGCAGCTCGCTCAGGTGCACGGCGATGAAGTGGTTGGCGTACGCCTCGGCCTGCGGACCGGTCGTCAGCTGCTGGCCGGCGTACTGGTCGAGGTACGGGCCAATCTTCGGGCTGGCGAGCGCCGGGCTGCCCCGGGCCGGGAAGAAGATCTCCTGCTGGGCCAGCTGGTCGTGGACGTTCGAGTTGGCGAAGCTGGCGCCCCACAGGAGGAGCGCCCCGGCGACGAGCAGCACGACCACGAGGAGCGCACCGCCGGCGCTGGCGAGGATGTCGAACACTTTGCGACGCATGCGGGGTACCTGCCTTCGTCCGAAGTTGCCCGCCACGATGACGGGCGCCGCACGGGGGGTGTAGGGGCGAAAGGCCCGCTCGGGTGTGACACAGGGCAGCGCGCTCGCGTGGCGGGGAGACGGCCCAACGATCCGGAGGACGCCGCCGGCGCGACGCCGCGCCAGCTCGAGCGTGGAGGCGCCGCCGCTACTTGACCGTCACGTTGAGCCACATGCCGAGTCGGTAGTGGCCGGGCAGGTTGCAGACGGCCACGTAGTGCCCCGGCGTGAAGGACTCCGACGCGGGAACCGACGCGCTGGCGCCGGGGTTCGTGGCGTTGCCGCTGTCGACGAGCTTGACCATCAGCGGCGAAGCCTCGACGACGTCGCCGTCCGGCCCGATCGGCAGCCGGTTGGCGGCCAGATCGGTGCGGAACACCAGGAGCTCGTGCGGCACCGTGCCGGAGTTGGTGAGGGCGAACGTGTGCCGCCCGGGGAGCAGGACCGTGGGCATCGAGATGTGGAAGTTCGTCTCGTCGACCCGGACGTCGCCGACGACGCCCTTCGCCGGTATGGCGGCCAACACCACGACCACGACGACGCTCGCGGCGAGGACGGTGCCGCACAGGATCAAGGTGCCCTTCAAGGCGGAGAAGACGCTCCGCAACTGTCCCATGGCTGCCGAGCGTCGCGGAGCGCGGCCGTCGCGCCCAGGGTCGAAAGTCCCGCGCCCGCGCGCGAGGCGCCCGACGGGTCGAGACCGGCCGGGCGACCGTGTGACGTTCGGCCCTTGATGGCCGCGCCGACGTGCGTTGGACTGTCGTCACACCGAGGCGCGGCGAGGAGCTCGAGATGACGCGACGCGAAACGAGCACCGGGGACCGGATCCTCGTCGGGGTCGACGGATCGGAGGCGTCCGACCGGGCGCTGCGGTGGGCGAGCGACGAGGCCCGGCGCCGCGGCCTGGCGCTGCACGTTGTGATCTGCTGGTCCTATCCGATGCTGCCCTGGGGCCCGTACCAGCCGCCCCTGGCGAGCGCCGAGTTCGTGCACGAGGCGCACGTGGTCGCCGAGAAGGCAGTCGAGAAGGTCGTCGGGAGCGACCGCGAGGGCCTCGACGTCACCGTCGACGTGGTCGAGGGGCCGGCCTCGCTGCGCCTGCTCGACCTCACGAACGACGCGGCGATGGTCGTGGTCGGCTCGCGTGGCCGCGGCGGCTTCACCGGGCTGCTGCTCGGCTCGGTCAGCCAGCACCTCGTCGAGCACGCGCCGTGCCCGGTCGTCGTGGTCCGCTCCCCCGCCTGACTCGGGACGCTCCCGCGGGCCGCACGCGACCCGCGAGCACCCGGAGGGACCGCAATCTCTGGGACCTTCGGCCCTGCCCCGTGGCGTCGATGTCGGTCAGGGTCGGAGCCGTGCAAGGCGCGCACGACACATCAGGCCAGCGGGATGCGCCGACTCGGCGAGGCGGGTACCCGCCCTTCCAGCTGTACGCGGGGCTCCACGACGAGGCCCTCGAGGCCGCCCTGGCGCGCTACTGCGTGACGACCACGGGACCGGTCGTCGTCGAGCTGTCCGACCCAGCCGGCCCCACGACCGCCGACGCCGCGGTGCTCGCCCGGATGGGTCGGCGGCCCGCCGCGTTCGGGCGGGTCCTTGTCGTCGAGGGAGAGCACGCGTCCCTCGGCCGCGCGGTGTCGCCGCGGCGGCACGACGATCGCCGGCCGATTCGGCGTTCCGACACGGCCGCGTCGGCACGCTCGGCACCCGCGACCGGCGCCGGAGCGGGTCCCCGATGACGGCGGGGATCGTCGTCGGCGTCGACGACTCGGTGGGCGCTCGCGCCGCGCTCCGCTGGGCGCTGCTCGAGGGCGCGCGCCGTCACGTCACGGTCACCGTGCTGCACGCCTACCACCTCGACATCGCCTGGATCGACCGGGGCGACATCGAGCGGTGGACGACGATGGAGCAGCACTCGGCGGAGGTCACGCTCGGGCACGTCCTCGAGGACGTGACGGCCCCACCGGCCTGCGACCTCCAGGCGTGCGTCGTCGACGGCCTGCCCGCCGAGGTGCTCATCGCGGCGAGCGAGACCGCCGCGATGCTCGTCGTCGGCGCGCGCGGGCGCGGCCGGCTGACCGGGCTCCTCTTCGGCTCGGTGAGCCAGCGCTGTGTCGAGCGGGCCAACTGCCCGGTCGTCGTCGTGCCCACGGCACGCGACGTCGCGCCGCGCGATGAGCTCGGACCCTCCGCCGTGGGCGCGGCGCCCTCGTGAGCGACGGTCCCTACACTCCGGTGCCGTGAGCGACGCGACGCGCGTCTTCCTGCTCGATGATCACGAGGTCGTGCGCCGCGGGCTGCGTGACCTGCTCGAAGCCGAGGACGATCTCGTCGTCACGGGAGAGGCGGGCACGGCGGAGGAGGCGCTCCGCCGGATCCCGGCGACGCGCCCCAACGTCGCGGTGCTGGACGTCCGCCTGCCGGACGGCAACGGTGTCGAGGTGTGCCGCGAGGTTCGCGCCCGGCACCCGGAGGTCCGGTGCCTGATCCTCACCTCGTTCGCGGACGACGACGCCCTGTTTCAGGCGATCATGGCGGGCGCGTCCGGCTACGTGCTCAAGCAGGTCAAGGGCGTCGACCTCGTCGACGCGGTCCGTCGGGTGGCGGCCGGCGAGGCGCTGCTGGACCCGACGGTGACGGCGCGGGTCCTGGACCGGTTCCGCAGCGGCCCGGACGCCGACCCCCGCCTCGAGGCCCTCACCGGACAGGAGCGGCGCATCCTCGACCTCATCGCCGAGGGGCTCACCAACCGTCAGATCGCGGCGCGCGTGCACCTGGCCGAGAAGACGGTGAAGAACTACGTGTCGAACCTGCTGACGAAGCTCGGCATGGAGCGCCGGACCCAAGCTGCCGTGTACGCCGCAGGTCTGCGCGACGCGGCGCCGCCCCGCGCGTAGTCGCCGTGTCCGACGAGCAGGAGGACCGCTCCGGGCTCGTGAGCGCCGACGACCGGCTGCGCCGGCTGCTCGACGCCGTGCTGAGCATCGCCGCGGGCCTGAGCCTGCCCGTCGTGCTCCACCAGATCGTCGAGTCGGCGTGCGAGCTCGTCGGCGCCCGGTACGGCGCGCTCGGCGTCATCGGTGACGACGAGCACCTCGTCGAGTTCATCACCGTCGGGGCAAGCGAGGAGACGATCGAAGCCATCGGTCACTACCCGGAGGGACGCGGGATCCTCGGGCTGCTCATCACCGACCCAAGCCCGCTGCGCCTCCGCGACCTCTCCTCGCATCCCGCCTCATACGGTTTCCCGGACCACCACCCGCCGATGCACTCGTTCCTCGGCGTCCCGGTGCGCGTCGGCGACGAGGTGTTCGGGAACCTGTATCTCTGCGAGAAGCGCGGCGCCGCCGCGTTCGGCGAGGACGACGAGGCGCTGATCGTGTCGCTCGCGGCGATGGCGGCGGTCGCGATCGACAACGCCAGGCTCCACGAGCGCCTCGAGGAGCTCGCGGTGCTGCGCGACCGGGAGCGCATCGCTCGCGACCTGCACGACAAGGTGATCCAGCGCCTGTTCGCCACCGGGCTGTCGCTGCAGGCCCTGGTCCAGCGGCTCGACGGTCCGGTCCCGGACCAGCTCGGCCACGCCATCGACGAGCTCGACGCGACGATCGCCGAGATTCGCAACGCGATCTTCAGTCTTCAGGGCCGGGCGGCCGATCGGACGAACCTGAGCGCGGCCATCCTCCAGCTGGTCGACGAGATCACCCAGCCCGCCGGGCTGGAGCCGGCCGTGCGCATCGACGGGCCGTTGTCGTCTCTCCTCACCCCGGCGATCGGCGACGAGCTGCTCGTGGTCCTGGGCGAGGCGCTCGTGAACGTCGTCCGCCACGCCGGGGCGGGCCACGTGCGCGTCTCGGTGCACGCCGACATGCGTCAGGTCGTGCTGCGCGTCGTCGACGACGGCCACGGACCGAAGGACGACGGCGCGCCGGGTCATGGTCTCGCCAACCTGGAGATCCGAGCCCGTCGCCTGGGCGGCACGTGCTCGCTCACCGCCGACGCGGGGGAGACGGCGCTCGAGTGGCGTGTCCCGCTGCACGAGTGACCCGGATCTCGGGACTTTCGCCTCTGCACGCGCCGCCGCTGCCACGCGATCGTGACGCGGCATGTTCGTCCGCGACTTCATCGCCATCGACCAGCCCTTCGAGTCGGTGGCACCGCAGCTCCTCCAGGACGCGGCCTGGCTCGAGCCGATCGCGTACGACGCCGTCGTCGAGGCGATCAGCACGCTGCGAGCCCTGAATCCCGGTCAGCCCCTGACGCTCGACCTGGCACCGGTCACCGTGCACTGCGCCCGGGGCCCGGTCCGGATCCGCGACGACACGCTCGTGATGCCGTTGCGCTGGGACACGAACGTCCCCGCCGAGGTGCTGCCGGCGCTCACGAGCGACCTGGAGGTGGTCCCGCTCGGCCGCGAAC
>DATDGU010000080.1:0-31991 GCA_036521915.1 Acidimicrobiia bacterium
TGATCTACTGGGGCGTCGGCATGCACCTGGGCCGGCCGTGGCCCCAGAACGCCAAGGGGCACCTGCTCGGCGACGTCACCGACCAGGGACGTGCGCTCGACGACCCGCGGAGCCGCGGCAACGAGATCGGTGCGGTCGCGTTCCCGTTCCACTCCGACGGCTCCGACCTCGTCGGGCTGTTCTGCCTCAACCCGGGCGCGAGCGGCGGCGCGAGCCTCGTCGCCAACGTCGTCTCCATCCACAACGAGCTGGTCACGAGCGAGCCCGACCTCGCCGAGTCGCTGTACGGGTCCTTCGCCTACGACTTCCGGGGCGAGCAGGCCCCGGGCGGCAAGCCCTGGTACACGATGCCGATCTTCAGCCGCCGCGGCGACCGCCTCTTCGTCCGCTACATCCGTCCCTACATCGATGCGGCCCGGCGCCACGAGGGCGCCCCGCGACCCTCACCCGTCGCACGCCAGGCGATGGACCGACTCGATGAGCTGTGTCGCGACCCGCAGTGGCACGTGTCGATGATGCTGCAGCCCGGCGACATGCAGTTCGTGAACAACTACCACGTCCTCCACGCGCGCGACGCCTATCAGGACCGGCGCGCCGACGGTCAGATCCGCCACCTCAAGCGACTCTGGCTCGAGACCGAGCTGCTCCCCGACGACGAGAAGCCCGAGCCGTTCCGCCTCAACCAGACCGCCGGGAACTGGTGGGCCAGCAAGGGACGAACCAAGAGCGAGCTCGACGTCTGATCCCGCCGCGCGCCCGCAACGTCGGTGATGCGACCCGAGGAGGGTCATGATCGAGCGAATGAGCGACCTGCCCACGGGCGTCATCGGGTTCAGGGTGACTGGCACCATGCACGCCGAGGACTATCGCGACGTCGTGATCCCCGCCGTCGAGGACGCCGCCGCCGCCGGCGAAGTGCGCTTCCTCATCGTGATACCCGAGTTCAAGGGGTTCACCCCAGGCGCGCTCTGGCAAGACCTCAAGGTGGGCGTCGAGCACCTCCGCGCCTGGAAGAAGATCGCGCTCGTCACCGACATCGAGTGGATGATCCATCTCGAGGCAATGTTCGGATGGATGACACCAGGCCAGGTCAAGTGCTTCTCGCTGGCCGACGAGCGCGCCGCGATCGAGTGGGTCTCCACCTGATCCGCTCGCTCATCCGGTCGAGATGCCCTAGCGTCCCGGGTCATGGACGTTTCCCAGTACCACCACTCCGGGTCGATCTCGATCGACCGCCCGCCCGCTGACGTGTACGCGATCGTGAGCGACGTGACCCGCACCGGCGAGCTCAGCCCCGTGTGCCAGTCGTGCGCGTGGGACGACACCGCCCAGGCCGGACGGGCGGGCGCGTGGTTCACCGGCCACAACGTCGTCGGTGACGTCAGCTGGGACACCCACTGTCAGGTAAGCGTCGCCGAGCCCGGCCGAGAGTTCACGTTCGTCAATCACGGGCCCAACGGTGACGCTGAGCTCGTCCGCTGGGGCTACACGTTCGAGCCCGACGGCGCTGGCACGACGGCGACCGAGTCGTGGCAGGTCCTGGCCGAGTATCCGACCTTCGTCCAGGGCGGCAACCCGGACATGGACGTCACGCCGCGAATCGAGGGCATGGCCCAGATGGCCCGCGAGGGCATCAAGGACACGCTCGCCAGCCTCAAGCGCGTCGCCGAAGCCTGACGTCCAGGGTGGTCACGGCCTCGCTGTCTGAGCGCCGATTCGTCGGCGCGGCGCTGATCGAGGACCCGTATCCCTTCTACGCCCAGCTGCGCCGTGAGGCGCCGGTCTGGCAGCTCCCGGGCACGGACGCCTACCTCGTCGCGACGTGGGACGCGATCGCCGAGGCGGCGGGTCGAGTCGAGGAATTCTCGAATCATTTCCGTCACCTCCTCTATACGCGGGACGACGGGACGTTGGGCGTGCTCCACCAGCCTGAGGCCTCGCAGCTCGACGTCTTCTCCGGGGCCGACCCGCCCGCGCACACCGTCCACCGCAAGGTCTTCGCGTCGGGGTTGAGCCCGAGACACGTCGAGCTCCTCGAGGGGGAGGTGACGCGCCTCGTCGATGCGCTGCTCGACACGCTGCTCATGTCGAGGCGACCCGACGCCGCGTCCCAGTTCGTCGATCCGCTGCCGGCGGAGGTCATCGCCAGCTCCGTCATCGGCTTCGCCGACGCCGACACCCGTCAGCTGCACGCATGGGTCACCGCCGGATCCCACATCATGGGCGGTCGGCTGCGCCTCGAGGACCTGGCAGACCGGGGCGCCTCGGTCGCCGACATGCCCGCGTGGCTCGGCGCGCAGCTCGATGACGCCCCGGTTCACGGTCGCGGCGATGTGCTGAGCGTCGCCGCCGAGGGCGTCCGCGAGGGACGGCTCACACGAGACGAGGCCGTGATGGCGCTCATGATCTTCGTCGGCGCCGGCGTCGAGACGACGACGGGACTCATCGGCAACGCCGTCCGGCTGCTCGCCGAGGACCCCGCGTTGCAGCAGCGCGTCCGGACAACGCCGACGCTGGTGGCGCCCCTCGTCGAGGAGGTGCTGCGGCTCGAGTCACCGTTCCAGTTCCATCCACGCACCGCGCTGCGAGCCACGACGCTGGCTGGGACGGCGATCCCTGCTGACGCACTGGTGCTCTTGCTGTGGGCATCCGGCAACCGCGACGCGCGTGCCTTCGAAACCCCGGATGGGCTGGTCCTGGACCGACCGACGACGCCCGCGCACTTCGGGTTCGGGCGTGGCATCCACCACTGCGTGGGCGCACCGCTCGCTCGTCTGGAGGCGCGGATCGCGCTGACCCGGCTGCTCGAGCGCACACGCGCGTTCGGTCTCGACCCGAGCGATCCGCCCATCCGGTCGGACAACCTGTGGATCCGCCGCCAGGAGTCTCTGCCCCTCCTGATCGACCCTGATCACTAGGCTCGAACGCAGTGCTCGAGACGCCCGAGACCCGCTACGCGCAGAGCGGCGATCTGAGCATCGCGTACCAGAGCGTCGGTCGCGGCCCGCCGACGTTCCTCTTCGTGCCTGGGTTCGTCTCGAACGTCGAGCTCATGTGGGACGTCCCGTGGATCAACCGGGCCCTTGAACGGCTGAGCGCGATGGGCCGTGTCGTGTTCTTCGACAAGCGGGGCACCGGGCTCTCCGATCGCACGCTGGGATCGGGATCGGCCGAAGAGCGGATGGACGACCTGCGGGCGGTCGCCGACGCCGCCGAGGTCGACGACGCCGTGCTCGTCGGGCTCTCCGAGGGCGGGCCGCTCGCGCTGCTGTTCGCGACGACGTACCCGGAACGGGTGCGCGCCCTCGTGCTGTGGGGCACCTTCGCCCGTCTCCTGGACGGCCCGGACTATCCGAGCATCGTGACGACCGAGACCGCCGATCAGTTCATCGATGGTGCCGTGAAGGCCTGGGGCACGGGCCGCGCCCTGCGCAACTTCGTGCAACACCTGCCCGACGATGCGGCCACCGACCGCGCGATGGCGCGGTACGAGCATCAGACCGCGACACCGAAGGTCGTCCGCGAGATCCTGTTCCACAACACCCGGATGGACGTTCGTGCCGCACAGCCCGCCGTGCAGGTGCCGACCTTGGTCATCCACCGGCTTGATGACCCGCTGGTACCGATCGACAACGCCAGGGTGATGACCGCGGCGATCCCGGGCGCTCGAATGGTCGAGCTGCCCGGCGACTGGCACGTCAACGGACGGGTGGGGGCCGAGGACGAGGTCTTCGACCTGATCGGTGAATTCATCACCGGCGGCGAGCGCGGCACGTCGGAGTCCGTCGACCGCGTCCTGTCGACCGTGCTCTTCACCGACATCGTCGACTCGACGACGCGAGCAATGACCGCGGGCGATCGATCATGGCGCGCGCTGCTCGAGCGCCACGACGAGGCCGCCCGGCGGGAGATCGAGCAGTTCGGGGGACGCTTCGTGACTCGCACGGGCGACGGGCTCCTCGCGACGTTCGATGGCCCGGGTCGAGGCGTCCGCGCCGCGCAGACGATCGTCGACTCAGTCAAGCCGCTCGGTCTCGAGATCCGAGCCGGCCTCCACACCGGTGAGATCGAGCGTCGCGGTCCGGATGTGGCAGGCATCGGGGTGCACATCGGCGCGCGAATCTGCGGCCTCGCGGGGCCGAACGAGGTCTTGGTGTCGAACACCGTGAAGGACCTCGTCATGGGATCGGAGCTCGAGTTCGCCGACCGGGCGGTGCATGAGCTGAAGGGGGTGCCGGGCAGCTGGCAGCTCTGGGCCGCCGTCTAGCAACACGTCGGATTCGACGCCGGTCTCCGTTGCGGCCGGCCGCCGCGCCGGTGGCGTTCAGCGTGTCTCGAGTTACGCGAAGTGCTCGATGAGGCGAGTCGCGTAGTAGTCAGGCCACCGCTCCGCCGGGGATCGCTCCGTGTACTCCTTGTCGAGCTGCACGAGCATGTAGACCAGTTCGCTCCTGACCGGTC
The DNA here is from genome assembly GCA_036521915.1 of Acidimicrobiia bacterium. GTDB lineage: Bacteria > Actinomycetota > Acidimicrobiia > IMCC26256 > PALSA-555 > PALSA-555. Next base: position 4,462 of record DATDGU010000080.1, read on the forward strand.
GCCGGGACAGCAGGTCCGGGAGCTCGGAGAGGTTGACGAGCCAGTCGCCATACCACGACGCCCAGTCATCGTCGGCGCCGTCGACGATGCGGAACACCCGATGGTGGGTCTCACCGGCTTCGTGCAACAGGGCAGCGACTTGGGTTGCCGACGCACTCATGCCCGACTCCTCGTTTGTTTCAGCGACCGCGACGATGTCGTCCGACCTCGAACGTATCTGGTCGCCCGTGACTCGACCCGCGGCACCACGACGCCGCGACGCTCAGGCCGGAGCGCCCACACCACCACGGCGTTGCAGACCAGTCGCCTGCGCCGTTACGTTCTGGCACTTCGGGCGGTGGTGAGGGCTGCAATGAACTCCGAGCATCCAGCTGGCTGGTACCCGGACCCAACCGGTGCGGGGGAACAGCGCTACTGGGACGGCAACGAGTGGACCGACCAGATCTCCCGCGGTGGCGTCGAATCGACCGCGCCGATCCCCGCAGAGGGGATCGAGATCACTGGGCTCCGCAAGGGCCAGGCATTCCTCTTCGGGATCTTCCGCCACTACCCGGCGAGGCCTGCTGTCCCGCCCGTCTACGTCATCGACGGACAGAGGATGTTGGGCATCTGGAACCGTCCGGTCAGGTACCCGCTCGCACCCGGTGACCACGTCGTCCAGGCCTACTTCCAGTACTTCGGCAGCCTGAAGGGCGAGAGCGAGATCCGCGTCACGGTCGCTCCGGGCGCGATCGAGCACCTCACCTACCGGGCTCCCCCGTTCGTGATCAACAAGGGAACGCTGACCGTCGAGCCGTGAGCAGTCGCGAGCGACCGTCCGACCCGCGAGTCTGCTGAGCCTCGAGTCGAACACAAGATCGTCCACGCGATTTCCCTCGCCGGACGGTGACGGTTCCCTGATCGGTGCGTCTGCGCGAGGCTGAACCAACGACTCGACGCGCGAGAGGGCGCGGGCGATCCTGGGAGTCCCATTGAACAGAGAAGAGCTCCGCACGATTCAATTGCCGCTGAAGCAGAACTACCGTGATGATCCCGCGTCGGCGACGGTCACGTTGCATGCCGATGCACAACTCGGTGAAGGGGACGTGACCTGCTCGGTGCAGACCGGGCGCGCGCTCGTCGAAGCGGGGCTGCACCCCGCAAGCGGGGGGTCCGGGGCATTCGCGTGCTCCGGCGACATGCTCTTACAGGCCTTGGTCGCCTGTGCGGGCGTGACGATGCGTTCTGTCGCCACGAACCGTGGTCTTGAGGTGTCGGGGACCGTGAGAGCCGAAGGGGACCTCGACTTCCGCGGGACGATGGCGATCGATGCCAACGCCGCGGTCGGCTTCAAAGAGATCCGCCTGTCGTTCGAGCTGGACAGTCCAGCGAGCCAAGACGACCTCGATGCGCTCCTGCGAACGACGGAGCGCTATTGCGTCGTCCTCCAAACGCTGCTGTCGGCTCCTGAGATCCACGTGACGCGATAACGACGATCCATCCGGATGAGGAGCAGGAGAGCTGCGCGCACCCGTCCGTCACATGTGAAGCAACTCTTCGTACACGGCCTGGCTCGAGCTACTCGGCGAGACGCCGAGTTCAGCACGAAGCTCGTCACACAGATCCGAGTACACCCGGAGAGCCTCGGCCGAGTTGCCCTGCTTCGCCAAGGCCCGCATCAACACTTGGTATCCAGTCTCGCGAAGTGGCGCCAGCGTGACGACCCGCCGAGCCGAGCGCACCGCTGCGGCCAGCTCCGTTCCGCCGATCCCCAAGGCCGCTGCGGCGTAGGCCTCCAGAGCCCGAAGTCGGACTTCCCCCAGCCGATAGCGCTCAGCATCGATCCAGGGAGCATCCTCTCCTGGCAAGAACTCTCGCTCCGCGATGAACAGTGCGACCAGGGCCGGGCCCCACGCGTCCTTCCATCGCTCCAACGCGATCTGGGACTCAGCCCGGTGAACCGCCTCCAGGGCGACCTCCACATCGACTTCGTCGGCACGTCCGAGTTGGAGACGCAGGCTGCTCCGTCCATCCAGGGTCCCGGGACCCAGGATCTTGCGGAGCTTCGAGACGAGCGCGTTGAGGGCCGTCTCGGTCGCGGCAGGGAGCTCCCGCGGCCAGAGGGCGTCCACCAGCTCCCCCCGAGCGCATGACCGGTGGCGGTTGAGCACTAGGTAGGCGAACAGGAGCCGGCCCTGGCGGCCCGGGAGACGCCCCTCGAGGCGCTGCCCACCCCGTTCGACGACGGTCGGCCCGCAGACCTGGATCCTCATAGTGGCCTCACCACCAAGGTCACGCCAACATTCTGTCAACAGCAAAGGCGTACATCTTTCGAAGGAGGACGCGATGTCCAGGATCATCCGATGCGAATGCGGCTTCGTCGCCCGGGGCGACACCGACGACGAGCTCATCGCCACGATCCGCGGGCACATGGCCTCGGACCATCCCGCCCTCCTCGAGAGCGTGAGCCGAGACGATCTCCTCGGCTGGATTCACTTCGAGTAGCTGCACCTGGAGGTCCAGCGATGAGCCGACACGAAATCGCAAACCAGCCCACGGAGACCTCCACGGATGTGCTCGTCGAGCCGGCGTGGCTGGAGGCGCACCTGAGCGATCCGCACGTCCGTGTCATCGAGGTGGACGCCAGTCCGGGTGCCTACGACGAGGGCCATATCGACGGCGCCGTGTTGTGGAACATCTACCGAGACCTCAAGGATCCCGACTACCGATTGATGGGACGTTCCGTCATCCAGCGCTTGTTCGCTCGCTCCGGCCTCACGCCGGGCTCAACCGCCGTCTTCTACGGGTATGCACCGGCCATGGGCTTCTGGCTCATGAAGCTCTACGGACACGCTGACGCCCGGATCCTCAATTGCAGCAGGGAGGAATGGCGCGACAACGGTCACGCCTGGACGAACGAAGGACGGGACCCCGCCGCGAGCCGGTACGCACTCGCCGGCGAGGACGCCGGCATCCGAGTCGACTACACGGAGGTCCAGCGGGCCATCCAGGACCCGTCCCGGACCATCTGGGACGTCCGGACGGTTCCAGAGTTCGCCGGTGAGCGGTTCTGGCCCTCGGGCGGATTCCAAGAGGGCGGCCGTGCCGGTCACATCCCCTCCGCGGTGAGCGTGCCGCTCGACCGCCTCTATGACAAGCGCGGATCCTTTCGAAGCCCGGCCGAACTTCGGCAGGTGTTCTCGAGCCTGGACACGGCTGGCCAGCGGGAGCTGATCACGTACTGCACGATCGGGGGTCGAGCCTGCACGACGTGGTTCGTGCTGACCTACCTGCTGGGGCGCACGGACGTCCGCGTGTATGACGGCTCATGGGCCGAGTGGGGACGCATGCCCGAGCTACCCGTGGCTTGCCGCGGGTGAGCCCGGCGGCCTGCCGCACCGCGAGTCAGTTCACGCACCCGGCGTCGCTCGTCACGGTGTCGCGAGCGTGCCGAATAGGGTCTTCGCTGGCGGTGGCGGAAGGACACGGGTCATGCCGGAAGGCCTTTCCACTCCTGAGGTGGCGAAGCACATCGGTGAGCACGCCGAGCAGGCTGAGGGCGGCCAACCCGGCAGGCGTGATCGAGTTGCGACGGTGGTGGAGGCAGCGCTGCTGGCGGTCGTGGCCGTGCTCGCCGCCTACTCCGGATTTGCCTCGTCGAAGTGGAGTACGGAGTCACGACTCGACCTCGCCCGGGCGTCGACCGAACGAACAGAGGCGTCCACCGCGACCTCCGAGGCCGATACGAATCGGAACTTCGACTCGTCGACCTTCAGTGCCTGGTTCACCGCCAAGGTGGCCGGCAACGAGTCAGCGATGGCGATCGCCGAACGACGGTTTCGACCGGCGTTTCTGGTTGCCTTCAACGCGTGGCTCGCGACGAATCCCGATACCAACCCTCAAGCCGCTCCGGGGCCGACGTACATGCCCCAATACAAGCAGCCCGAGGTCCATACGGCCGCAGTCCTCAACGACAAGGCGACCGCCGCGTTCAACGACGGATCGACCGCGGCGGGGCACTCGGACGATTACGTGCTCACGGCGGTCTACTTGGCCACGGTGCTCTTCTTGGTCGCCATCAGCGGTCACTTCTCGCTGATTCGGGCACGGTACGCACTGATGACCGTCGGGGTGATCATTCTCGCGTTCGCGGTCAGCCGGCTCGTCACGCTCCCCAGGCCCAGCTTCTAGAGCGGCGAGGGGAACAGCCGTCCAGGCTCGCATGGCTGCGACCCGCGGTTTCCTGGATCGCGAGTCGCGGTGCATCCACGTAATGAGCGCTCTGTCTAGGCGAAGCGGGTCTCCGATGCTGGGCCAGCTCAGGTCAACCGGCGTGCGTTGGTGACGTCATATTCGGTAACAGAGGCGGCCAGCATTGCGGCACTCTGCTCGTCATCGGGGCCTCCTCCACGGAACGCTTCGACAGCCTCCCTCGACTTCCATTGCTCGAAGACATTGATTCGATCGGGCTCGACTAGGTCAGCAGCGATCGAGAAGTCGAGGCATCCAGCTGCGCGCCGAGCTTGCTCGACGACACCGATGCAACCCGCGAGATACGACTCACGTTGGCCGGGGGCGACGGTGAGCTGTCCGGCAACAATGACCATGCGTTACTCCTCGATGCAATCGGATGATGGTCGAGGCCCGTTTGGTCCGACTGCGCCGCTTCGTGAACGTCATCGGCCCTTCCGCGGCCCCCGGATGTCCGACGACACGAAAGCGCCAACAGAAGCAGCGCTGTGGCTGCTGGGCCCCCGAGGTCTTGGAAGCCTCGCTACGCAAGCATGTCCGATGACCGCCTTGCGAGCGACTCGCGATCTGCTGAACCGCGAATCGGCGGCCGCGACTGAAGCGATCCCTACGTGAGCTGCGACGTCAGCCGGACTGGTCCTGACCGCGACGAGGTTGCTGCGGCCACGCCACGAGATCGAGCGCACGCTGGAGTTTCTCGACGACGGGGGGATCGAGGGTGGGCGAGCATGAGGCTCGGCGGGCTCGTCGCGAGCCCCACCCCGACGACCGTCTGCTGTGGGCCCACCTCATCATGTACCAGCTGACCCGGAACCAACGAGACGGCGACTTCGACGCGCTCGTCGACGAGGCGATCCGACGGTTCCCCGGTCTCCCCTCACTCGAGCTCGCCGCGGCGGCAGACGAGTTCATCAAGCACGAGCCCGACCAGGCGGCGCGACGACTCGAGTGGATCACCTCACTGACGCTCGACGAGATCATCGCCACCGGCTGCGCCTACGACCAGCGCGTCCTCGGAGAATGGGCGTGGAACCTGCTGGGCCTGTGCCGCTTCGAGCTGGGCGACGACGCCGGGGCGGCCGTCGCCTTCGGACGCGCCGAGGCCGCCGCGCCGGGCAACGAGACCTACCGGGTGCGCCGCGAGCTCGCCGAACGTCGAGCCGCGAGCGAGTCGGCGCCGAGCCGGGCGCCTCACTAAGCGAACACAGGCCCGCGCCGACCCGGCGCGCGCCTCGCGACGTTCGTCACCGCGTGTCGGTCTCGACGGAGAACGAGCCCGGTCGGCTACGAAGGTGCCGACGAGGCCACGGCCGCGACGCTGCGGAGGCCGCCGAACACCAGGCGCACGTAGAGGTCTTCAAGGAAGCGCGCGCGGCCCGGTGTGGGATCGGCGGTCCAGAGCACCAGGATCGTGTCGATCCCGGCCAGCAGGATCGCGATCGCAGCCTGCGCCTCGTGCTTGGGCAGCTCGAACTCTTCCATCGCTCGTCGGGCGAGGAAACGAACGGTGCGGCGATCGCGTTCGCGCTGCTCGTGGCGAAGGCTCGCGTCGCGGGCTCCCGCACGGCGCAGCGTGTTGAACGTGTGACCATGTGCCGCTGCGCCGGCCAGGATCCCGCGTGTCATCGTTCGCAGGATGTCTTCGAGTCCCTCGGCGGCCTGCACGGCGCGGACAATCTCGGTGTCCATCGTGACGGCTTCCCGCCGGTACACGGCGGCGAGCAGCTCATGGCGGTTCGCGAAGTACTTGTAGACGAGCGGACGGCTGACATGGGCGCGCGCCGCGACCGTCTCCATCGAGACCGAGTCCACGTCGCGCTCTGCGACCAGGCTCGCCGCGGCTTGCACCAGCGCGTCGTACCGCTCGGCCCGCCGGAGCCGGGTGGCCTGGCCCGCGGCGGCTGGAATCGAGGGAGGGCCACCATCCGCGCCGCCCACAGGCGGGGTTGCATCGGCTATCACCATCGGTGACACTGTGTCACGTTCGATGGTGACAGTTTGTCACCACTGAAATCGATGTTCGAGGCTTGGCCGCTCAGGGGGGTCGACATGACCTACGCCGGTACGAGAGACATCCTCGATGCCGACAGCCACCTGATGGAGCTGGACGGCTTCTTGGATCCGTTCATCGACCCGTCGCTCCGCGGGCGCCTCCGGCGCCAGAGCGTGGAGGGCCTGCGGCCGGTCCTGGAGGACGCCACCAGCCGCGCCGAGGCCCGCCGGAGCGACGCGACGAAGGGCGCCGAGGCGGAGGAGCGACTGCTGGTCGACAAGGGCTGGCGCGCGATGGGCGCGTTCGATCCGGAGGAACGCAGCCGCGTCCTCGACCTGCTGGGGTTCCGTGGCCAGCTGGTCTTCGCCACGTTCGCGTCCGCGCTGTTCACCGGCAAGGACGTCGATCGTCTCTACGGCGGCAGCCAGGCCCAGAACCTGGCGATGGCCGATTTCTGCTCGGCCGATCCGCGCCTGCTGCCGGTTGCCTTCGTTCCACTCGTCGATCCCGCGCGCGCGGTGACCACGGCACGGGACGCGATCGCGGCCGGCTGCCGGGCCGTCATGGTCCCATCAACCGCCGCGGGGGAACGAGCGCCGACGCACCCTGATCTGTTCGGCTTCTGGGATTTGCTCCAGGAGGCCGACGTCCCGTTCGTGCTGCACGTCGGTGGTGGCGGACGGCTCCTGGATCCGGCGTTTCACAACAACGAGATGCCGGTCACCGATCACCTCGGCGGCGGTGAGAACGTCCGCTCGAAGGATTACCTCGCGATTCACCACTCCCCAGAGCTGTTTCTGGGAGTCCTGATCCTCGATGGGCTCTTCGACCGGTTTCCCCGCCTGCGGGGCGGATGCATCGAACAAGGTGCGGGGTGGGTGGTGTCATGGCTCCATCAGCTCGACCTGGCCCGGCGCTCGTTCCAGAGGACGGAGCCGCCGCTCCGAACGCTCGAGCTCAAGCCCTCCGACTACGTCCGACGGCACCTGAAGTTCACGCCGTTCGCGGGTGAGCCGATCGGGTGGATGATCGAGCAGGCCGGCTCGGAGCTCTTCATGTTCTCGACGGACTATCCGCACCCGGAGGGGGGCCGCGATCCGCTGGCCCGGTTCGAGGAGACCATGCTGACGACGAGCGCGGCCGACCGACAGGCCTTCTTCGCCGGGAACTTCGAAGAGCTGCTAGGGATGTCCCACGGGGCGGTGCTCGCGACGGGATAGCTCGTTCACAACGTCACGTTCTGATCAGGGGGGAGAAGCACGTGGGTTGGCTAGGCCGAACGGCAGCAGTGAAGTGTGATGGGCGCGAGGCAACGGAGGCACGGGCCCGACGCGGCGGTCGGGGCAGACGAATCGTCGTGGCGGCTACGGCCGCCGCGTTGCTGACGGGCGTCGCCATTGGCGCCGCCGGTGCGGCGTCGGGCAGCGCGGGCGAAGGCCCGTTCCCGTGGCGCTACCCGGGCTCGGGCTCGGCGGCCGTTGGGAGTGGGACGACGGTGAGTGGGACGGCGTGCACGGCCGCTGCCGGTCAGTTCGCCTCGCCCTATGCCGCGCCGTGCATCGCCCATTTCACCGCGAGCAACGGCGGCGCGACGTCGAATGGCGTCACGGGGACCACGATCACGCTCGTGCAACGCCAGTTCCCGAGCACAGCCAACACCCAGCAGGTTGAGGCCCAGGCCAAGCAGGACGGTGCGGCCCTGCCCCAGGTCACCAGCCAGGTCCAGCAGGTGTTCCTCAACTACTTCAACAAGGTCTTCGACCTCTACGGCCGCCATGTGGTGCTCCAGCAGTTCACGGGGACCGGGGACGCGACGACCGAATCCCTCGGCCAGGGGCAAGCGCAGGCCTGTGCGGATGCCGACACGATCGCGAACCAAATGCACGCCTTCGGCGAGGTCGGGTTTACGTTCAACAACACCTTCGTCTCGGGCGGGACCGGGCCGTTCTCGCTGTGCGCGGAGCAGAACAAGCTCGTCGAGTTCAACGGCAACGCCTATTTCGACGAGGGCACCTTCCAGAGCCAGAACCCCTATGCCTGGAACGAGGCGACGGACTGCGAGCGAATCGCCAATCAGACCGCCGAGGCCTTCGACAAGTTGCTGGTGGGCAAGCCGGCGATCTATGCCGGCGACGCCAACCTCAAGACAAAGACGCGCAAGTTCGGGACCTACGTCCCCAACCTCGCGCCCTACATCCGCTGCAACGGGGGTGCGAACAGCAGCTTCAACCAGGCCATGACCAAGAAGTACCACGTGCCCGCGGCCACCTTCAGCAACACTTTTCTGTACAACCTCGACATCTCGACGTTCGAGCAGCAGGCGCAGCAGGCGATCCTGCAGTTCAAGGCCGCGGGTGTCACCACGGTCGTGCTGGCGTGCGACCCGTTCTCCGCGGCCGACCTGACGAAGGCCGCGGCCGCCCAGGATTATCACCCCGAGTGGCTGTTGACCGGTTCGGCGTTGACCGACCTCGACCAGTCGGCGCAGTCCTACGACCAGAGCCAGGTCACCGGCCACCTGTTCGGGCTCAGCGAGGCCTCGCCCTCGACGTTCACGACGGGGCCGAACTCGCTGGCCGGCAAGCTGTATCTCAAGCTGACCGGCCACCAGATCCCGGCCGGGACGGACGGCAACTACAGCCAGCTCGTCTTGATGTTCGACCAGCTCCAAGCCGCCGGCCCCGACCTCACGCCCGCGAATCTGGCTCGCGGCACCCACGCGCTCCCGACGCTCGGGGCACCGAACTACGAGTACGGGCATTGGAACTTCAAGTCCGGGCCGAACGGCGCCCCGACCGGCGACCACACCGCCGTCGACGACGCACGGTTCGTCTACTGGGACGGCACGGCCACGTCTCCCCTGAACGGGATCCAGGGAACGTACGTCGCGGCGTTCGGAGGGAAACGCTTCACGCTGGGCGAATGGCCCACCACGCTGCCGCCGCTGTTCGGCGCCCAGTAGCGCGGTCCGCACGTGACCGGACGGCCGGACACGCTTCGGCACTTCGACTCGTTCGACGGGACCCGCATCGCCTACCTCGACGCGGGTTCGGGCCGGCCCGTGGTGCTGCAGCACGGCTTCGCGGCTGACCACGTGGCCAACTGGGTGCAGCCCGGGGTCGTCGACGCCCTGGTCGCGGCGGGTCACCGAGTGATCGCCCCCGACGCCCGGGGCCACGGCGCCTCCGACAAGCCGGCCGATCCGGAGCGCTACGCCGACGACGCGATGGTGCGCGATGCCCGAGCCCTCCTGGACCACACGAGCCTCGGCGCCGTCGACATCGTCGGCTACTCGATGGGCTCGCTGGTCTCGGCGCGACTGGTGCTCGTCGAGCCGAGAGCACGCTCCGTGGTGCTCGGCGGCATCGGCGCGGGCTTGGCCAGTGAGCGTCGCCTCGAGCGCGCCGGCATCGCCGACGCCCTGCTCGCCGAGGACCCGTCCAGCATCGCGAACCCGGTCGCGCGCGCCTTTCGCACGTTCGCGGACCGCACCGGTGCGGATCGGCGGGCGCTCGCCGCGATCCAACGGGCGCCGAGACCCTCCGAGGCGACGCGGGTGGAGGCGATCGACGTGCCGACGCTGGTGGTGGCGGGCGATCGCGACGTGCTCGTGGGCTCCCCGCACGCGCTCGCCGATCGGATCCCCGGCGCGACGGCGCGGGTCGTGAGCGGCGATCACCTCACCGCGGTCTTCGACCCCGCGTTCCGTGCCGTGATCGTCGAGTTCCTCGCGGCACAGCGCTGGACCGACCCGAGCGCTTGACGCACCGGTGGTGACGGCCGTCCCCCGCGCCCCACGAGGACTGCTGCCGACGGCCCCACCAATGGGCGCGGCCCGTCGCCGACGACACGCCGGCGGGACGCCGCGCCGCGCCGACCACCACCTGTGCACGAGGGAGTTCCCTCAGCGGGCGATCGGATGGTGAGCGAGGGCTCCCGGGGGGCAGCCCGCGCCGCGCGCCGTTCGCGGGCGCGGCCGCTGCTCCGGACGGTCTCCGTCACGCTCGCCTGGGTCGTGGGGGCTGTCGCGCTCTGGGCGGTGCTCGCCCAGGTGCTCTCGAAGGGGTTGCCCGCCGGCATCGTCCTGCTCGGGATCATCTACGGGTCCCTGTACGCCCTGATCGCGATCGGCATCGTCCTCGTGTATCGGGCCAACCGCATCATCAACTTCGCCCAGGCGCAGCTCGGTGTGGTCGCCGGGGTCCTTGCCATCGAGCTGCACGTCACGTACGGCGTCAGCTACGTGCTCGCCGTCGCCGCCGGGATCGTGGCCGCGGTCGCGCTCGGCGCGCTCATCAGTCTGCTGCCGCGGCACCTCCGGAACAGCTCGCGGCTGATCCTGACCGTCGCGACGATCGCGCTCGCCGAGACACTCAGCGGGTTCGCGGCGCTCATCCCGCTCTGGTTCTGCAACCCGGGGAAGAACCCGTCCTGCCTCACCGCGCAGGGCCACCAGTCGTTCACGACGCCAGTCCATCTGAGCTTCACCCTCTCGCCGGTGATCTTCTCGGGCGACGACGTGGTCGCGCTCGCCGGGGTGCTGGTCCTCGTCGTCGGGCTGACGCTCTTCTTGCGGCGCTCCCGATACGGGATCGCGATCCGCGCCGCCGCGACCAACGCGGACCGAGCGACGCTGCTCGGCATCCCGGTGCCGCGCCTCGACACGATCGTCTGGTCCCTGGCCGCGGTCCTGTCGGCGGCCGCGGTGCTGCTGCGAGTGCCCGTCCTCGGCTTCAGCGGCTTCACGACGGTGTCGGCGGGCGGCTACGACCTGTTGCTCCGCGCCCTCGTCGCGGCCGTCATCGGCCGCATGGAGAACCTCCCCCGCACTGCGCTCGCGGCCGTCGCCTTGGGCGTCTACGACGCGCTCGCGACCTGGACGTTCTCGAACACCTCGTTCGTCGACGCGTCGCTCCTGATCGTCATCGTGGTCGCGCTGCTGGTGCAACCGAACGCGTACCGGCGCATCGGCAGCCACCTCAGCTCCTCGTGGCGCTCGGTCGCGAGCGTTCGCCCGATCCCCCGGGCGCTGGCCCAGCTTCCCGAAGTGCGGTGGTCCGTCCGGGGTCTTCGCGTGCTGGTCCTCGCCGCCGCGCTGCTCCTGCCGGTCGTCCTCACGGGCAGCCAGACCTACCTGGCCGCCTTGATCCTGATCTACGCCATCGTCGGCCTCTCGCTGCTCGTCTTGACGGGCTGGGCGGGTCAGATCTCGCTCGGCCAGTTCGGGCTTGCTGGGATCGGAGGCGCCACGGCGGCCGTCCTGTTCCAGCAGCACGGCTGGAACTTCCTGCTCGCACTTGTCGCCGGGGTCCTCGCCGGCGCGCTGACCGCCCTCGTCATCGGGCTCCCCGCGCTGCGGATCCCTGGACCCCTGCTGGCGGTGACCACGCTCGCGTTCGGGATCGCCGTGTCGAGCTATGTCCTCGTCCCGACCAACCTGTCCTGGTTCGTGACGCTCCAGGTCAACCGGCCGACGGTGTTCGGCGCGGACCTGCTCGGTCAGGACTGGCAGATCTACTACCTCTGCCTCCTGTCGTTCTTGGTCGTGCTCGTCGCGGTGCGGTCGTTGCGTCGAAGCCGGATCGGTCGCGCCCTGATCGCGACCCGTGACAACGAGGAGGCGGCCGCGGCCGCCACCTTGAACACCACGGTGACGAAGCTGACCGCCTTCGTGATCTCGGGCGCGATCGCCGGGTTCGCGGGCGTGATCTTCGTCATCCACCAGCGCGGCGTGAACAGCGGCTCCTACACCGCGGACATCAACATCGCGCTCTTCTTGATGATCGTCGTCGGCGGCGCCGAATCGTTGCCGGGCGTCGTGATCGGCGCGATCTACATCTGGGGCACGCAGTACTACCTGCACGGCAGCTACACGCTCATCGGCAGCGGGCTCGGCATCCTCATCCTCATCATCGTGCTGCCCGAGGGCCTCGGCGGGCTCCTCTACCGGCTGCGAGACGCGCTGCTCCGATGGCTGGCACGCCGGAAGTCGATCCCCGTCCCCGGGTTGGCACCACCCGCGGTGGACCACCCCGGCGTCGAGCGCGGCGCGGCCGAGGTCCTCGACGAGCTCGGTACCTCGCCCGACGGACCCGTCGCCGGCACACGACCACACGCCGACGTCCCGTGACCGCGCCGACGACTGCCTCTCGCCCCACGGCGTGGTGGGCGCGGCTCGATCCGCGCCAGATCACCGCCCCGTACCCGGTCCTGCCGTTGCTGGTGCTGATGGGCCTCGCGACGACGGCGCAGGTCGGAGGACTGGCGCTCCTCCTGCTGCTGCCGGGAATCAAGGACACCTTCGGGGCCAGCCTCTTCGTCGTCTCGACGGTCGTCGTGATCGGCATCCAGCTCGGGCTCGCGGCCGACGTCCCGACCGCGGCCCTCGCCAATCGACTCGGGGCGATGCGGGTGCTGTGCGGCGGGATGATCGTGCTCGCCTCGCTCCTGCTCACGACGGCCGTCGCCGGCCTCGCGGCGAACTCGGTGGCGCTCGACATCGGCGTCGCCGGCGTCGCCGTCGGCGGCTGGGCGCTCACCTCGGTCCAGAACCGCCTGCTGGCCGCGTATTACCCCGAGTCGTTGCGGCCGACCGTGTTCTTCGCGCTGCGCGCCGCGATCGTCGGGGGGCTGGCGCTCGCGCCACTCCTCATCGGGGCCCTCGAGCTCTTCTACGACTGGCAGGCGCCCTTCGAGGTCCTCGCCGGGACCATGCTCGCCTTCGTCCTCGCGGCCCTCCTGCTGCCCGGCCCCGGCCGGCGCGCCACACCCGACGAGCCCGACGCGCCCGACGAGCCCGACGATGCCGACGTGGCCGCGCCGAGCTTCGCCGAGGCGACTCGCGTCCTCTTCGCCCACCAGGCGGTGCGCCGTCTGTACTACTCGCTCCCCTTCCTGACGGTGACGGTCCTCGGGATGCGGTCGTTCACCGACCTGCTGTACCGCAACGTGTTCCACCAGGATGCGGCCCACCGGGCGCTGATCGCTGCGTCCGTGCAGCCCGGGGCCCTGATCGGGCTGGCGATCGGGTTCGTCCTCGTCGGTCGGCGCTTCGTGCACGATCCCGGTGCCGCGGTTCGCTTGCTCGCCCTCAGCGGCGCGCTCAGCGCCGTGTGCCTCGTCGGTGTCGCGGCATCGCCGAGCGTCGCCTGGGCGATCGCCTTCCAAGCCGCGTACGTCGTGGTGTCGGCCTCGCTCCTCGCGGGCGTCTACACGACCGTGTCACTGGTGTCGCCGGCGCGACACCTCATGCTGGCGTTCGCCCTCACGTCGGTGTGGCTCTCCTTCGGCGTCGCGGCGATCGCACCCGCGGGACCCTCCCTGGTCACCGATGTCGACGGGGTCTTCGGGTTCCGGGCCGGACTGCTGGTCTTCGTCGTGCTCTACCTCGTCGGCTCGGCGATCCTGGCGTCCGCCGCCGCGACGCTCGAGCCGGCGCTCGAGGCACTCCAGATCACCGCGGCGGCTGACGCCGAGGTCCGCCGGGCCCGGCGGGAAGGGCGCGCCAGCCTCCTCATGCTGCGCGCGGTCGACGCGGGCTACGACGGTCGTCCCGTGCTCTCGGGGATCGACCTGGACGTGCCGGACGGGGAGCTCGTCGCGGTGCTGGGCACGAACGGCGCCGGCAAGAGCACGCTGCTGCGCGTGATCTCGGGCCTCACCAGCCCGACGGCCGGCCAAGTCATCTTCGACGGTCAGGACATCACCAGCCTGGATCCCAGTCGGATCGCGAGCCTCGGCATCGTGCAGGTGCCGGGCGGCCGTGGGATCTTCGCCGACCTCACCGTCGCCGAGAGCCTCGAGGTGGCCGGCTGGCCCTATCTGCACGAGCCGGACTACGTGCGACGGGCGACCGAGGCTGCGCTCGCGCACTTCCCCGTGCTCCGCGAGCGGTGGCACACCGCCGCGGGCGACCTCTCCGGTGGGGAGCAGCAGATGCTGAGCCTGGCGCAGGCGTTCATCGCGCGGCCCCGGCTGCTGATGATCGACGAGCTCTCGCTCGGCCTGGCGCCTACGGTGATCGAGGGGCTGCTGGAGGTCGTCCGACAGATCCACGAGAACGGCACGACGGTGCTGCTCGTGGAGCAGTCGGTCGATCTCGCCATGCGACTCGCCGCCCGCGCGGTGTTCATGGAGCGGGGGCGCATCATGTTCACCGGCGCGATCACCGAGCTCGTCGCCCGTGACGACCTCATCCGCGCCGTGTTCCTCGCCGGCGCGACGACGAGCGCACGGGGTGTCGAGGGGCCGCCCGTGCGGGAGAGTCCCGCACGCCGCGGGTCGCCCTCGAACGGCGACGGGGTGGTGCTGTCCGCGCGGGGGCTGCGGCGGACCTACGGAGGCGTCACCGCGGTCGACCACCTCGATCTCGACCTGCACGCGGGTGAGTTCCTCGGCGTCATGGGCCCCAACGGGGCGGGGAAGACGACGGTGCTCGAGATGCTGTCGGGCCACCTGCCCGCCAACGCCGGCCGCGTGGTCATGTTCGGTGAGGACATCAGCGGCTGGCCCGCGCACCGCCGCGCCGCGGCGGGGCTCGGCCGGTCGTTCCAGTCGGCTCGACTCTGGCCCGGTCTCACGGTGCAGGAGACGCTCGCGGTGGCGGTCGCACCCCGGGTCCGCTCGCCGGGTGCCGTCGCCGCGCTGCTCTGCCTCCCCACCGTGTCGCGCGCCGAGCGACGAGTGGGCTACGCGGTCGACGAGGTCGTCGAGCAGCTCGGACTCGACGACTACCGCGACCAACTCACCGCCGAGCTGTCGACCGGCACCCGACGGCTCGTGGAGCTCGCCATCCTCGTCGCGATGCAGCCCTCGATCCTGCTGCTCGACGAACCGTCCGCCGGCGTCGCCCAGGCCGAATCCCTGGCGATGGTCCCGCTCTTGCGGGACACCCGCGCCCTCCTCGACGCCAGCGTGCTCATCATCGAGCACGACCTCACGTTGCTGCGGACGCTCGCCGACCGCGTCGTGGCCATGGACGCCGGCAAGGTCCTCACCGTCGGGACGCCCGCGGAGGTCTTCGAGGATTCGCGTGTGGTAGCCGCCTACCTCGGCACGGCGCCACAATGACCGACGACCACCGGCCCGGTCGGGACACCCGGACCGTGCACCCCTCGGGTGGGTGGCGCCCCGGCCTCGCGGTCGTCGGCGCCGCGGTGCTCGCCGTCGCGCTCGTGGCCTGCGCGACGCCGCCCCGCTTCGGCGTCTCGACGACGGTCGTGACACCGACCGGCACCTGCGACACCTCGCGGGTCGTCGAGATCGGCGCCTCGCTCGCCCTCTCCGGCTCGCAAGGCCCGCTCGGGCGGGAGTACCTGACCGGCCTCAAGATGGCAGTCGCGCACGTCAACTCGACCGGCGGCGTCCTCACGCACCACCAGTGCCTCGAGCTGCTCTACAAGGACGATGGCGGCAGCGTGCCGGTGGCCCAACGCGCCGTCGTGGACCTCGTCGACCGGGACCAGGTCAACTTCCTCGTCGGCCCGATCCTCTCAGCACAGGCCAAGGGCGCGAGCGCCGCGCTCGCCCGCTCCAACATCCCCGCCGCGAGCTTCTCGACCCTCAACCAGACGTTTCGACGCGCCGCTTCCCCGTGGACGTTCCCGCTCACCTCGTCGAGCGGCGTCACGACCACCGCGATGATCGCGTTCGCTCAGACGCAGGGATGGCGTCGCCTCGCCGTCGCCGCCACCGACGATCCCGTCGGTCGACAGGGCGTCGCGTCGCTCGCGGCATCCGCCGCGCGGCGCGGCCTCACGATCACCGGCGAGGAGTTCATCCCCTCGACGGATCCCGCCGACCAGAGCCTCCAGCGCCTCCGGGCCACACACCCCGACGGCGTGGCGCTGGTCGGTGACACGCTGGCCGTCACGGCCGCGCTCCAAGGCCGAGCGGCCCTCGCGTGGGATGTCCCGGTGGTGGCCAGCTCGATCGCGATCGATCCGAACGTGGTCAACGCGCTCGGGCCCAGTGGCCTCGCGGGCGTCGACGTCGTCGTCCCGCAGGCGATCGTCGCCCAGCCCGGCATCTCCGACGCCGACGTCCGGGCCTTTCGCGACGCCCTGCGCACCCAGGCGCCGCGATCCCTCACCGGGTCAATCGTCGCGTTCGCGCAGGGCTACGACGCCATCTCGATGCTCGCCTCCGCGGTGCAGAGCGTGCACTCGCTGGCCGCCGCGAACATCCGGACCTACCTCGAGAGCGCCAACTATCAGGGCCTCCTCGCGTCGTACACGTACACCGCATCGACGCACACCGGCATCCCGGGCAACCAGCAGGTGACGGTCCCAGCCTCGGGACTCTCGGACGGCCTCTTCCCTTCTCCGTAGGGCGGGTGCCCGGCTCGTGTGCGCAGCACGGGCTCACCGAGGCTCGCGATCGTCGCGCGAGCCGGCCTCGCTGCCCGTCAGCTCGGGGCGACCGGTCGCAGCCGAGCGGTGAACCCGACATAGTCCCAGAGCATGTCGGGGCCGTCGCGTCGCCGGGTCACCTCGATCGGGAGCCCGACGGGCCGGAGCACGTGGGTGCCGTCCTCGTAGGACGCCACGACGGTGATCGGCGTCTGCTTGTCGAACTCGGCGACGTCGTGCACGCCGTGCTCGACCTTGCCGTCGCAGCGCATGTCGTGGACGATGCCGTTGGCGGTCACGACGAGGCGGTCCCCGCACTGCTCGATCCGCTGCACGTGGCCGAGCGCCGGGTGCGCCGGCACCGTCTCGCCGTCGGCGTGCACCTCGACGACCTCCCACGTGCCCCGCAGGTCGGGGGCGCCGTCGACGATCGGCTCGGTGCAGCCCGCGAGCGCGGGTGGCGGCAGCTCGTCGCCGTACCCGCCGGGTGGGGTGTGGGCCACCGGGATGTCGCGCAGCCCACGCTGCGGATCGTCGCTCGCCACGGCGGCAACTTAGGTCGGCGAGGAATGCGACGCGGTGACGCTCGCGACCACGGCCGAGGCGGTGATGAGGAGGCTGGCCTTCAGGTCGGCCTGCCCGCTGAGCGCCACCAGCTGCTGCTGGGTGTTGCGCAGCATCGTGTCGACCGAGCTGCGCTCCGTCCCCCGGAACAGCTCCGCCCTCGGATGCGCCACCGCGCGGGGACTAGGTCGCGGGTCGGACACGGCCTCGGACACGGCGTGACTCTACGCGGGCGCCCCGAGGTGACGAGCGCTCGTCGGGCATCGGCCGAATCGGACGGGCGACGCCGAGCGCCCGATGCTCGCGGCGCGTGCCCCGAAAACAGCAGCGGCGTGGTGTACATCGACAACGCCCCGGCGCTGCGCGTCCCGGCCAAACGCCGGCTGTCGACTCAGGAGCCGGGCACCGCGAAGCGGCGTTGCGGGGCGGCCACGCCACGTCGGGTGGCGCGGGCGCGCCGGCGCTGCTATCCACTTCTTCCTAGGGGCGGCTGGCGCCGACGGGACCGGTGGGTCCGGTTTCCCGAGATCGCCACGCCGATGCGGGAATCGGGGACGACGTGAACGGCCGAGGGGGAAACGGCGACGAGTCGGCGGTGCCGACCTCGTCCGCGCCGATGCACCACTGGCTGTACCCGATGCTGGCGGGCGGCCCGGGGCATTTCGAGGGGAGCGACCGTCGCTACCGCGCCGACTTCGAGGTCTACCGGCGCGCCGCGATGGCCGGTCGGATCCTCCGGGGCGAGGGCCCGCTCGCCGCGGGGTTCCGCTCGATCCGGGAGCACGACGTCCTGTGGCTCCTCGCCGGCGTCGACGCCGGGGTGGTCGGCCGCGGCACGGTCCGGGAGGTCTTCGGCCGACCCGAGCCCCGCGTCCGCTTCACGCTCGACCGCGCGACGTCCCGGATCCTCGCCCAGGACCCGGTCTCGTGGAGGGGCTCGACTGGTGGGTGGAGCTCCTCGACGACCGCGACGAGCGCCGGCTCGCGCCGCTCGGCGTCCCGACACTTCGCAAGGTCATCGCGCGGCGCACGTCGCTGCTCGCCGATCCGAGCCTCGCCGGCCTCGTGCGGACGCTGCGGTCGTTCGACTTCGCCGTGGGCGTGCACACCGAGCGCTCCAGCGCCTCCTATCTCGTCGGCCTCGGTGAGCACGGTCTCGTCGTGGGCTGTCTCATCCGCGGCGGCCAGAGCGTGCAACCCACGCCCACCGTGCTGCGCACGATCGCGTCGGTCGGGTGGCGCGCCTGGTCGCTGAAGGAGCACCTGTCCGACGCGCCGGTCGAGGTGAACCAGTGGTTCGCGTTCAGCCGCGTCCCCCACCCGCACCTGGTCCGTTTCCCTGAGGAGGGCGACCACTCGGTGAGCTGGCTGCAGGGCGGCCAGATGGAGCTCGGGCCGCGGACCCGGCTGCGCTGGCTCACGCCGAAGCCGGTCAGGCGTTCGTCGGCAGGCGCGAACCCGACCCCGACGGTCGTGAAGTTCGACACGACGCTGATCGACGAGGCCCCGGCGGTCCCCGAGTCGGTGTCGTTCCGCCGGCGGCGCATCGACTGAGCTCGCCCGAATCGACCCGTGGATCGTTGACCCCAACGCCACGTTCCGGCGAACCTTCCGGCACCCGATCTCGGCGCCGGCCTCAGGCCGGGAGTCGCGCGTTCGCTTCCGACAGCGTCGCCAGGCTCTGGTCCCAGGCGGCACGCTCGCTGCCACTCATCGGCGGGAAGAGCGGCAGGCTCGCGCCCTCCGGACCCAAGGCGCAGGGGAGGCTGGCGCACACCTCGTGCCCGACGCGAACCGAGACGGGGATGAGGAACCCGTTCTCGCGCCCGATGCATCGCAGGATCCCGCCGACGGCGAGGCCGATGCCGTGGGTGGCCGAGCCCTTCAGATCCCGCACGGCGTACGCAGCGGTCCGCACCTGCCGCTCGATGTCAGCCTTCCACTCGTCGCCGGCGTCGATGCCCCGCTGCCTCGCGAACTCCGCGAGGGGCATCGCGCCGATCGTCGCGCCCTCGAAGAGGAAGACCGACGAGTCGCCGTGCTCGCCGACGACCCACGCGTGGACGCTGCGGGAGTGCACGTGGCACGCCGCGGCGATGGCCTCGGAGAAGCGCAGCGTGTCGAGCGACGTGCCCGACCCCATGACGGAGACGCCCCGTCCGGCCCACCGGCGGGTGAGGTACTCGGTGAGCACGTCGAGTGGGCTCGTGACCACGATCGCCACGGTCGGCAGCGCACGCGATTCGATCGCGGCGGCGGTCGACTCCATCACCTTGATGTTTTCGTCCAGGACGTCGAGGCGGGTCGTGCCGGGCCGCGTGTGCGCCCCCGCGGTGATGACGAGCACGTCCTCGGGCTCGATCGCGTCGAGGCTCGCGCCGCGCACGTCGCAGCGCGGGAGGAGAGGCATCGCGTGCTGGAAGTCGCGGGCCTCGCCGACGGCCCGGTCGATCTTGCGGTCGTAGAGCGTCACGCGGCTGGCGAGGCCCTGGAGCAGGATCGTCCAGGCGCACGCCACGCCGACGCCGCCGCTCCCGACGATTCCGACTCGTTCCGCGCTCACATTCGACTCCGGTCGTGGAGTTGGTCACGCCGACGGGGACGGCACGACCCGCGGCGTGAGCATAGGGTCGGCCCCGAGGGCGAGCGCCAGAACTCGTCGCTGGACGCGGGCAGCGCGTCGACCATCCACAGCTCGTGCAGGCGGTCACCGGTCACGGTGGCGAGGAACGCCGCGAAGGTGTGCAGCGTCCGCCCCGTCCGCTCGGCGTGGATCTCCACCATCGCCGGCGCCTGGGCCGGCGCGACGGTCACCGACTGGGTGACGGTGAGGGTCACCGACGGCGCCTGCCGGGCGAGGAGCCGCTGGAGGGAGGCGTCGCCGCCGTGCACCGCCTCGACGCCGCCGTCCGCCGTGGTGACGGAGGCCGTCAACTCGTCGTCGAGGGTGGCGCGCATCGCAGCCTCGTCCCGGGCGGCGAACGCCTCGATGGGACGCCGCAGGACCCTCTCGGCCTCGCTCACCCGTCACCGGTCTTCGTCGCCACGCCCTCGTAGAGGTACATCATCGGTTTGGGGCCGGAGCCGTAATAGGTGGACAGCTCGCCGACGCGGAGCCCGCTCGCCGCGACGAGCTGGTCGATCGGCCGGTTGAGGTGACAGCCGCCGGCGAGGCGCCGCTGCAGCGGCGTCACCCGATCCTGCCAGCGCGCCACCTTCGGCTCGGGCGAGAGCCCGTGCTCGAGGAAGTGGAGGGCACCGCCGGGCCGCAGCACGCGCCGGATCTCGAGGAGCGCGGCGTCCACGTCGGGGATGGTGCAGAGCGTCCAGGTCGTGAGCACGTGGTCGACCGCGTCGTCGTCGAGTGGCAGCGACTCGCCGTCGAGCCCGATGTACTCCACGGGGACGGACGAGGCGGCGACGCGCTTCGCGGCGAGCTTGCGTCCGACGGTGGCCGGGTCGACGGCGCGCACGCGCGTCACCGCCGCCGGGTAGTACGGGACGTTGCGGCCCGACCCGAACCCGACTTCGAGCACCTCGCCGTCGAGGCCGGCCGCGACGCGCGCCCGGAGGCGACCGAGCGCCGCGCCGCCCAACGCGACGTCGACGAACCGAGGCAGGACGTGCTCCTCGTAGAGACCCACGCCGAGAGTTTGCCCCGCGTTCACCGGACGCGGCCCTCGTGGAGGGGTCGACGGTAGATCGGAGGGAGGCGGCCTTTAGGCTGTGCCCCGTGATGCCGCCCGGCCCCGAGGAGCCGCCCGCGCCGCCGGCCTGGGGCGACACGCTCGAGCCGCCGGCGAAACGCAGCGGCGGTGGGGCGCGGGTGGTCGTCGGCGTGCTGGTCGTCGTGCTGGCCCTCGGCGGTGGGATCGGCGTGGGCGCCGCGCTGCGACCCGCCGCGTCGGCGAGCGCCCAGTCGCCGCCCGCGACGACCGGCGCGACGACGCCACCGTCGCCGGCGCCGGGCACCTCGACGCTCGACGTCGCCGGGATCGCGAACGGCGTCAACCCGAGCGTCGTGGACATCGACACGACCCTGTCGGGCGGCAACGCGGCCGCCGGCACCGGGATGGTGCTCACGCCGAGCGGGCAGGTGCTGACGAACAACCACGTGATCGCCGACGAGACGTCGATCACCGTGCGGTCCGTCACCTCGGGGAAGACGTACTCGGCGAGCGTCGTCGGCTACGACGCCACCGACGACGTCGCGGTCATCCAGCTGAAGGGCGCGTCGGGCCTGCCGACGATCACGCCGGCCAAGCCGGGGCCGCTGCTCATCGGCCAGCCCGTCGTCGCCATCGGGAACGCGCTCGGCCAGGGCGGGACCCCGACCGCGACGGGCGGCGTCGTCGCGGCCGTGAACCAGACGGTCACCGCCACCGACCAGGGCCAGAACCCCGAGACGCTGCACGGGATGATCCAGACCAACGCGCAGATCAAGCCCGGCGATTCGGGCGGGCCGATGGTCAACCCGAGCGGGCAGGTGGTCGGGATGGACACCGCCGCGACGACGAACGGCGGCGGGCTCCAGCAGGCGACGAACAACAGCGCCGGGTTCGCCATCCCGATCGACACCGCGCTGACGATCGCCCACGAGATCGCCGCTGGGCAGACGGCCCCGAGCGTGCACCCCGGCTCGCGGGCGCTGCTCGGCGTGGAGATCACGACGAACGCCACCAACGCCGGGAGCGGCGCACCGGTGAGCCGCGTCGAGCCCAACACGCCGGCGGCGTCGGCCGGCATCGCGGGCGGCGACCTCATCATCTCGTTCAACGGGACGACGATCGCCAACGGCACCGACCTCACGAACGCCATCGCGCCGCTGCAGCCCGGTGCCCAGGCGACGGTCGGCTGGGTCGACCGGAACGGGCAGCACCACAGCGCGACCGTGACCCTCATCGCCGGGCCGCCCGCGTGACCGACGGCGCCGTCCCATGAGCCAGTTCCCGCCGTCCACCGACCTGGGACCGACGCCCGCGTCGCCCTTCGGCGACCCGCCGAGGCGCGGGGTCATGGTCCCGCGGTGGCTCGTCGTGGTCGTCGCGCTGGCCCTCGTGTTCGGTGTCGGGATCGCGATCGGGCGCTGGGCGATCGGCGGCCGGTCCTCGAGCGCCTCGACCAAGCCCGCGACGACGCCGACGACGGCGGCCCTCGCCCCGCCGAGCACGGACACGTCGGTGCTCAGTCGCCTCATCGTGCAGCAGAGCGACGTCGGCTCGCCGCTGAACGTCGTCCTGCTGCCGAGCGGCGACCAGACCAGCCAGCCCACGCTGGACCTGTGCAACGGGAGCTACTCGACCGAGTCGCAGCGCACCGCCCGCCTCCAGGACATCGTCCAGGACAGCAACGGCACCAGCGTCGTGAGCACCGAGGCGGTCCTCTACGGGACGCCCGCCGAGTCGGCGCAGGCGTTCGCCGAGCTGAAGAGCGTCGCGGCGAAGTGCCCACCGTCACCGGTGGTGAGCCCGGTCGGCGAGCCGACCGTGACGACGCACTTCGACGCGCCGCCCGACGCGCACTGGCCGGCGCCCCCCGCGGGGGTCGATCGGCTCGCCTTCAGCTTCACGACGACCGACTCGCAGGGCCGCTCGTCACCGTCGATCGCGACCTACTTGCGCCGCGGCAAGGCGCTGATGGGCGTCTACTTCTCCGACCCGACGGCGCCCCAACCGGCGATCGGCGGGCAGACGAGCATCGCCAACATCGTGAACGTCTTCGCGTCTCGGCTCGCGCAGCTGCCGGCCTCCAGCGTCAACGGCTGATTCCCGGCGCCCCGTCCCGGGGCTCGTGATGTCGACTGCGGTCAAGTGCCACGACCAGGACGCTCTGTCGTGCGTCGCCGAGCCGTCAGCAGACCCATTCCCAGTGCCACGGCTCGGGCGCCGACCCGGTCGGCTCGGCCCACGCCGGATGCACGAAGCAGTAGGTGGCGGCGTTGGCCTTCAGCCAGGCGTAGCCGATCGAACTGAACGTCAGCTCACCGTTCTGATCGGCGAAGTCGACCGCCTTGCCCCAGCCGTGCACGCTCGTCCCGGGCACGGCGGCGAACTGGCAGAGCCCGAGGCTGCACCAGTACTGCCGCTCGGCAACCTGCTGCGCGTAGCTGCGGTAGCAGCTCTCGGGGGTGAGCTCGACGCCTTGGCTCTTGGCGCCGGCGATCATGTTGACGAGGCTGGGCGCGGCCGGGATCCAGATCTGGCAGTTCGCGTTGATCGTCTGGAGGTCGCTCGCCGGGATGAACCCGTTGACCAGACCACCCGGCGCGGTCAGACACGCCGACGCGGCCAGCGCGACGACCACGGCCACGGCGGCGAGGCCGCCGCGTTTCGACGCGGTCGTGAGGTGGCCCGGCACGCTCTCCACGCTAAGGACATCGGCGAGCGATCGCTAGGGGCTTAGTCCGTCACCTCGTACCAAGGTGGGCAACGGGGGACCATTTCGGACAAGCGAGGCGATCGACCGCATTCGCCCGGCGTGATAAGGAGCAGCGTGACGCCGGCGACCACCGATCACGAGATCCTGACCTGGGAGGCGTTCGGCGCCGGCGTGCTCGAGCTCGCTCGCCTCGTGCGCGACGACGGCTTCGCGCCGTCCATCGTCCTGGCCATCGCGCGTGGCGGGCTCGCGCCGGCCGGCGCCGTGGCCTACGCCCTCGGCGTCAAGAACTGCTGCGTGATCAACGTCGAGTACTACACCGACGTCGACGAGCGCCTCGAGGTGCCCGTCATCCTGCCGCCGGCGCTGAACCTGGTCGACCTCACGAACGCCCGGGTGCTCGTGGTAGACGACGTCGCCGACACCGGGGAGACGCTCCTCCTCGTCGCCGACCAGGTCCGGCGCCATGTCGCGGACGTGCGCACCGCCGTGCTGTACGAGAAGCCGCGCTCCGCGGTCCGCTGCGACTACGTGTGGCGTCGCACGACGCGCTGGATCGACTTCCCGTGGTCCGCGTCCAGCGACGTGGCCCGGATCCCCGACGATCGCTGAGGGGCCGGGCGCGACCGGCGCCGCGCCTCCCCGAGGAGCGGCCTTCCTTCTTCCTTGCTACTGCTTGGCCTCGGCCTCGGCCCCGTCCCAGTCGATCACGACGGCGTTGGGGTCGGACCCGATCTTCACCGGCACCTTGGAGCCCGGGAAGAGGAAGGGCAGCGCCTTCGGGGGCGTCGGGTTCCCGACCTGGATCTGGTACGGGTCCTTGCCTTCGGGCATCACGGTGAGCTGGTAGGCGTAGAGGTCGACGCCGGCCGGGTTCACCTTCCCGAGCGGCTGCGACTGGACGATCACCGCCCGGGCGGGCGTGCCCGTGGCGAGGATCTCGGCCGCCGAGTGGCCCGCCGCGGGACCCGCGGAGTGCACGACGGGCGGCGGGTTGTCGAAGTCGATCGCGATCTCTTCCAGATTGTCCGGATTCGCCCGCACGCAGACCGTCGTGTTGCCCAGGTCGATCTGGGGGATCTGCACCTCCGGGAACCGCTGCTTGCACGTCGCGGTATACGGGTCCTTCCCGTCGAGCGACACCTCCAGGGTGAAGATGCAGGTGCGCTGGACCAGGCCGTTCCCGGACTGCAGGGTCGTCCCGGTGAGCTTGAGGTCGGAGATGATCCCCCGGCCAGGCAGCCCGGTCTCGAGGAGCTTCTTGTCGGCGCCGCCGGTGAGCTTGCTGAAGAGTCCCATGGCCGCACCGTACCCATGGCGGCGCCGACGCGCCTGAGTAGGCGCTACTCAACCTCCGCCGCCGGCGCGTCGTCGGCGGGGGCTGGGGACAGGACGACGGGCAGCGCACGCTGGCCGAGCGCCCAGAAGACCGGGTTCGGCACCGGGACGAAGCCGTCGACGGGGTGGAACGCGACAACGGCGTCGCAGAACGCGTCGATCGCCGCCAGGGTCTCGAGGCGGGCGAGGGACGCACCGGGACAGACGTGGGGGCCCGTCCCGAAGGCGAGGTGCTCGCGGGGACGCGGGCGGTCGGTGCGGAAGTCGGCCGGCGCCGCGAAGCGATCCTCGTCCCGGTTCGCGGAGGCGACGCCGAACACGACCCGGTCGCCGCGGCGCAGCCCGACCCCGGCGATCTCGGTGTCGGCGAGCACGGCCCGGGCGAGCACCTGGATGGGCGAGTCGTGACGCAGCGATTCCTCGACGATCACCACCGCGAGGGCCCGGTCGGCCCGCAGCCGCCGGTACAGGTCGGCGTCGGTGGCGAGCGTGAGGAAGCAGTTGCCGATCAGGTTCCGGGTCGTCTCGTTGCCCGCGATGATCAGGTTCATCGTCTGGGTGCAGATGGCGCGGTCCGACAACGGCACGCCGTCGACCTCGGTGACCATGAAGCGCGTGATGACGTCGTCGGGCGGCTCGTCGAGGGCGCGTCGCTGCTCGATGAGCCCCTGGATGTAGGCGCCGAAGACGGGGTGCGTGTCATAAAGGCCGCGGGACTCCCCGCCGGTTTGCGCGTCGAGCAGCTCGTCCGACCACGTGCCGAGCCGTTCGTGGTCCTCGATCGGGGCGCCGAACATGTGCGCGATGACGGTCGAGGGCAGCGGGTCGACGACGGTCGCGACGAGGTCGACCTGCCCCTCCGAGCGCTGGCGCTCCAGCGCCGACGCGACGAGTCGGCGCGCCTGGTCGCGGATGAACGGCTCGGCCTGCGCGGTGCGGTGGCCGGCGACGACCGTGTTGATCACCCGGCGGATCGGACCGTGGCGCGGCTCCGGGATCGCCGAGATCGGGATGTCGTCCTCGGGTAGGCCACTGGTGTCGATGAACGACCCGACGAAGCGGTCGACGTCGCGCAGGCCCGCTTCGACGCCATCGGCGGTGGCGACGTAGTAGCCAGCCTCGGTCTCCGCGACGCCCCCGCCGGCGCGGAGGTGCGCCATCGCGTCGTAGCGGTCCGTAGAGCTCGGCGCGTACGGGTCGAAGGTGTCGCTCGGTCGCGGCGGTCGCACCACGCGGCCGATTGTGCACGATCGCGCTGTGCCCGGCACGGCCGATCGCGGGGGCGCGCAGGTAGGGTGGCGATGATGGCTGATTACGTGATCCCGGAGCCCGAGCCGAAGGAGATCGACGAGAAGCTCGCGATCGAGCTGCGTCATCTTGCGGACAACGCGGTCCTGAAGGGCCAGCCGTCGGGGCAGGAGCAGTGTGAGAACTGCCGCTACTACCTCGAGAACACGGCCGAGATCTCGTACTGCTGGCACCCGAAGCTGCGCATCCTCGTCGGCGCCGACTGGTGGTGCCAGTGGTGGGAGGCGATCCCCGAGGACGGCTAACGGCGCGCCTGCTCCGCAGACCGCGGGGCAGCGGTCACGTCGACGATCGGCACGTGATGATCGCCGTGAACCCGGCCGGGTGAGCGCCAGCCCCGCGTCCACGAGGTAGCGCCGCCGGGCTAACGCCCGGTTCGACCGTCCACCAGCTCGCGGGTGATGTCCATGTGCCCGACGTGGCGGGCCGTCTCCTCGAGCACGTGGCCGACGACCCAGCGCAGCGTCGTCGGGCGGGCCTGCGTCGCGGCCGCGACGTCGAAGGACGCCGCGGCGTCCAGGACCGCGTCGGCCCGGCGCGTCTCGCCGCGGTAGAACGCGACGACGGCGTCGGCGGACCAGCCCTCGGGGACCTCGAACATGTGCTGGCGCCACGTCATGTCCATCGCCTCGCCGGCGAAGAACACCCGGACCCAGAGGCGCTCCATGTAGCCGAGGTGCACGACGATCGCGCCGAGGGAGTTGGCCGTCGGCGTCGGCCGCCAGCGGAGCTGGGTGTCGTCGAGGTCCTCGAGCTTGAAGATCGCGCTCTCGCGCAGGTGGGTGATCCACCCGCGCGCCATCGTCATCTCGTCCGCGGGCTCCGCCTCCGCGGGGCGCGGCACCCGGAGCGCGGGCGGCATCTCACGCGCGTCGGGTGGCGTCACCGTGGGGAGGTGCCCGGACCGCGATCGACCGTCAACCCCGAGCCGTCGACGTCTCGCCTGGGCGCCGCCGCCCAGCCAGTAGGGATCCAGCGCGGCTCAGCCGCGGCGGGACTCCGCCGCGCAGAACACGCCGGCGATGATGAGCGCGACGCTCGCGATGGCGCAGAGGATGAGCCCGATCCCGATGGTCGCGGTCACGGTCACGGTGCTCGTGGACAGGTCGGCAGCCCGGTGCTTGATGTTGCCGATGTCGTAGAACGCGGTCCCGGCGGCGATGACCCCGCCGGCGATCGTGAGGGCGGCGACGAGGCTCTTCTGGCTGGCGAGCAGGAAGATCAACGCCACGACGATCGCGATGCCGAGCGTGATCCGCCCGTCGCCGCTCAGCCCACCTCGCGTCACCGTGAACCCGCCGGCGCTGGCCTTCACCCAGTTCAGACACGACCCGAGGAGGAGCACGGCCGCGCTGACGAGGACGCTGACC
>DATDGU010000081.1:0-5436 GCA_036521915.1 Acidimicrobiia bacterium
CGGGGATCGGGGACAACACGGTCATTGTGTTCTCGTGGGACAACGGCCCGGGCTTGATCGACGTGCAACCGAGCGGCGGTTCTGCCGGTCCGTGGAGGGGCGGGTTCATGACCCCACCGTTCGAGGGATCGATGCGTGTTCCGGCCATCCTTCGTTGGCGTGGCACCGCTCCCGCCGGTGTTTCTACCGAAGAGATGCTCTCATGCCACGACTGGTACAAGACTTTCGCCGCCTTGGCGGGCGCGTCTGACAAGGTCCCTACCGATCGGCCCATGGATGGAGTTGATGCGTCGAAATTCCTTCTCGGAGAGAGCGAGAAGACGGGTCGAGAGACGCTTATCTTCTTCGGTCCAGACGGTTCACTCATGTCCTCGAAGTGGCGCCAGATGAAGGCGATCATGCGCTACTGCGATGGAGTGGACAAGCCGATCTTAGAGGCCCAATTCCCGATGTTCTTCGACCTCGGATCGGATCCGGGCGAGCACTACAACCTGTTCGGTAACAAGCTCGATATGACATGGATGTTCGCGGTGGCATTCCAAGTCGTTGGACAGTGGGAGCAAAGCGTCGAGAAGTACCCGAATATCAAGCCGGGGACGGAGGATTTCAAGGGGTACAAGTGAGCGGGCGTACAGACGCGAAGTGGGTTCGCCGAGGCCTTCCCGCGGGGGCCGACGAAACTCGTCGACCGGCTGGTGCCGTGCGTATCGATCCGAGCTTGATACTTGGTCTGGTTCGCCACACCGGAAACCCAGTGGGTGATCTGGAGATCCGGCATGGGTGACCTGCTCGCGATCCTTGCTGCAGCCGCCTTCGCCATCGGCACGGTGCTCCAGCAAAAGGGCACGCTCTCCACTCAGGCAGGCGAACAAGATCCACGCTTCCTTATCGAGATCCTCCATAAACCGGTGTGGTTGGCCGGACTAGCGGGCCAGATAGTCGGCTGGGTACTGCAGGCGATGGCACTTGACCGTGCCTCACTGGTGGTGACGCAGGCCTTGACGTCGCTGAGTCTGGTCATTGCGCTCCCCCTCGGGGTGTGGCTCACCCATCAGCACATCGGGCGACGCGAGGCGGCCGGTGCCCTCATGACCTTGGCCGGCATCATCGTGTTCCTATCGGCCGGCCAGCCCCAGGGCGGCACGAATCACCCGAGCGCCGCGACCTGGTGGGTCGCGTGTGTGGTGATCTTCGTCCTGGTCGGAATCATCGGCCTTTTCGGAACCAGACTCAGAGGCGCCGACAAGGCCGTGGCACTGGGAGTCGCAGCAGGCTTAGGGTTCGGTCTGCAGGCGGCCGTCACCAAGCTCTTCGTGACCGAGATCGGGGGCGGTGTCCTCGGGCTGCTCGCAAGTTGGTCGACCTATGTCTTGATCGTGTCCGCCATCGTTGGCTTTGTGTTGCAACAATCGGCACTCAAGACCGGGGTCCTCGCCCCGGCGATGGCCACGAGCAACTCGGTGACCTTGTTCGCCAGCGTGATCTTAGGGATAGCGGTTTACGGTGAGGCGTTGTCGAAGTCGGGTGGATCCCATCCGGCCTGGGCCGTCGTCGGGTTGTTGCTCGCGGTCGGGGGGATCGTGTTGCTGGCCCGGTCGGCCTCCCCTGAACCCTCCGAGAGCCCAGCCGCACACCCCTCTTCGTGAGTGCTGTGCACGATGAGTTCAGCACTTCAGTTCGCGTCGGTCGACCTCGGTCGTTCGTTGGGATCGATTGGGCTCTACCTCGCAAGCATCGACCTTGCTGCGCACTGGTGGCAATATCTCGTCGTTCTCTTGGCGGTCGCGGCGTCGTGGTCCGGAATCCCGTTCCTCGGCGCAACTGCTGCCGGCGCGGCGGGCGTCGCCGCCAGTCAAGGCCATCTCCAACTCGCAGCAGTGGTCATCGTCATCTTGCTTGGGGGACAAATTGGAGGCCTCATCGGGTATCACATCGGTTTTCGATGGGGGCGAGACCTAGTTCTCCGACCCGGAAAGCACCAGCCGTATCGACAACGGGTGCTTGCCAAGGGTGAACAGGCCTACGAGAAGTGGGGACGGTTGGCGGTCTTCTTCACGCCATCCATCGTGTCGGGTACTGCAAAGATGCCACACCGCCAATTCGCGGTGTGGAACTTCCTCGACGTCGCCGGCTTCACTTTCGCGACGGTGGGCGCCGCATACGGCATCGGCCGTCTGGCAACGGGACACCACGGCCTCGAGGACATCCTGATCCTCGTTCTCGGCGTCAGTCTCGGGATCCTGATCCTGTACCTCGTCCGCAGACATCGCAAGCACGTGTTGACCGCGTCGACGGACGGACCGACCACGGAATGAGGAGCGTCGAGGTCACCGAGCGCGAGCCGGGGGAAGAGCGGTCCCCGTTTACCGCAATTGGCGTGCACACATGGTGCCTCCGACACCATCAGTCTCGACCGAGCCCAGCACGGAATACCCAGCACCGACCTCGGGGGAGGAGATGCGAGGTGCCGATTTTGTGGCCGTGCGCCTTCTCGGCGCCGCGGAATTCATCAGTCGCGCAATGGTCGGGTTGCCGACGTGAGGCGGATCCGCAGTTTGAAAGATTTGCTGTCGCGGAAGTGGACCCTGTGAGCATGATGCGGCCGATTTCGATCGCCGCTGGTAATCACCCAGGGAGAGTGATGAAGGATGACCGATTTCGGATCGAATAGGCGCCGGGGCAGCACGAGTAATCCTGGTCGAGGACGAGCAGTGCAGCGCGGAGGAACCATGGCTTCCCGGTGGCCCGTGAGCGCCTGGAGGTGCAGCCGCAACGTTGGCCGGAAGCGTTGGCCGGTGCGTCGCGTCGATGCCCTCGTCGTCCTTGTGGTGACCGTCGCCACCTTCGGTGCAGGATCGATGACCCCGGCCGGAGCCGCGTCCTCGTCGTCGAAGGACACGACGAGCCACTGGGCCGGCGTTGGAGAGCTCGTGGTTGCCAAGCTCACCGCTACTGGGAGCAAGTCGGGAACGCCATACCAACACACAGAAGTGACAGTCTCGAGTTCCAAATCGACCACGGTGAAGGTGCCGATGTCGGCGTCCGGCATGCGTCTACTCGCCGGGACCAAACCGCCTGTTCACGACGGAGTCGCAACCTTCGACGTCAACCCCAGCGGAACAACGACCCAAAACGTGCGGTCAGATTTCTCTGCCGCGCTGCCTCTCCGCGTCCAGATTGCCTACCAGCTCAACGGCAAACCCGTCAGCGCATCCGCTCTCGCCCCGACGAGACATCTCGGTCGCAAGACTTACAAGTCCGGGACACTCAAGGTCACATACACGATTGCGAATACGACCAGCGAGAGCACCAACGTCTCCTTTGAAGGATTCAACGGCGCCCCAATCACGCAGAACGTCACCGACCCTCAACCGATCGTCGGCGAGGTCAAAGTCACGTTTCCGAAGGACGCGACGAATATCGACGCGGCGAAGGCCAACCTGGCGACGGGCCATAGCGGCGTGCACGCAACATGGTCGCTCGCGCTTGCGCCTCCCTTGAGCTCGGCCACAGGTACCGTCACCTATACCGATCACCTCAACAAGGTTGTCGCCCCCGCCGCGACCATCGAAGCCGAAGTCGTCGTTCCCTCGGTCACGCCGACCGGAAAGGCACCAGCCCACGCGGCCAGCGCCCTCGCCAGCGCCGAGGGAGCGGCCGAGCAGGGACTCGGCGGCTCGCCCGAGTCGCTCGGGCAGGTCCACTCCGACCTCAATGGGCCGGCGAGAGCGACCAGCTCGAGCGTCCCGGCCGACAAGACCAAGAACAAGAAGGGATCTTCCGCCTCCGACGCCACTGCGGGTTCACCGATAGCAACAGTCGAAGAGAAGCTGAACACCCTCGTGACGAGCCAGACCAATTCGCTGGAGGCAATTCAACAAAACTTGACTTCTCTGGCGTCGAGTCAGGCGAATTCCCAAAGGACTACGAACGCAACGTCAACCCATCAGGTCGCAAGCCTCGGGACCGTCGCGCTGCAGGCCGTCGCCAGCCTCGCTGCCGAGTTGGGTCCGATGTCGAACGGATCCGCTACGGTGGTCCAAACGGTCTTGTCCCAGCTTTCCGGTGGTGTGTCGAACCTCGAGACCTCATTGGCGACGCATCTCAGCGATCTTGCCAGCCACTCGGCGGCAGCGGATGCGATCAACTCGACCGTGGTGGCCCTCGCCGGACTGATCGACAACCTGACCCAGGCGATGGCGCAGCAAGTCTCCGATTCATCGGCACTCGACCTGCTCGTCGTCAAACTGATCTCGGATGCCAACGCGTTTCCACCCTCCGTGCAGAGCACTGCGCCATGGACCGCCCTCGTCGCCGATTTGACAGCCGCAAAGGCCAAGGCCGATTTGGTCAGTAGTGCCGCGGCAGAGCTCCAGCAGAGTGCCGCAAACATCGACTCCGCGATGCATCAGTTGCAAACCAAGGTCGCCGCACTGGACGCGGACGCGCACAACCTCGAGGCCGAGGCCGCGACCGCTGCCGGGACACTGAGTGACAACCTGACGAGTGCCGATCAAGGCGTGGACACGACACTGCAGAGCGTCTCAGCGAGCGTCGGCGCTTTCGAAGCACAAGTAGCGACACAGCAACTGAAGATCGGCACCGCAGAACAGAGTGCCCAAGCCTCCATCACGTCGGCCAGCCAAGCGGCGAGCGCCACAATTGCCTCAGCCAAGGCCAACGCTCAGAACAGCGCCCAACAGGCGCTCGACAATGCCAAGGGGGTCATTACCACAGCGAACGCCGATTATGCGCAACTGTTGGCGTTGGACCAGATCGCGCTCGCGCATCAGCTTCCCGGCGGTAATGCACAGGGAGCGAACGTGCAAAACGGTGCCTATGTTTTGAGGGTTGCCGCCACCGGCTGAACGTATGATTCTCCTGCTTCAGGTGGTCGAAAATGTCTCGGTCGCTCGCCAAGGAACGTGATCTCTATCAACAGGGAGCAGGCGCCATTGGCCGCGCGTGGCGAGAGCCTGCCGATCGGTCCTGGGTACCCGGTTCGTGGCCACCCTCCGACTCCGTTCGGGCGTGTCTTTACGTGTCTTTACCGTGCGGGAGGGGGAGGGATCGTGAGGGAACCTGAGGGGATTGCAACGCCGCTACCAGGAACCTCTTCGGAAAGGACCTGATCAAAACGCCGAGAACCGTACTTTCGCAATGTAGAGGCCGAGGGTTCGAGTCCCTTCACCTCCACCAAAGGCCCAGTTCAGAGGCCAAAGTGGGATCCCCCAAGGTCACGTCCTTCGTCGACGTGTCTTTACGTGACTTTATCGGTCACATACGAGTGACAAGCCGGCCGAAGATGCGATCATCTGTGCGTAGGTCCGGCACCGGAGTCTCGTGCGGCGTCGCCACCGCAACGCCATCGAAGTAGTCGTAGGTCTCGATTGTGATCTGGCTCACAGTTGCGTTGCTTGCCGGCATGTGCAGTGG
>DATDGU010000082.1:0-10432 GCA_036521915.1 Acidimicrobiia bacterium
TCAGGCAGCAAGATCAACGCGATGCCACCTGGACGCAGCACGCGGTAGATCTCAGCGACGAAGCCGATCGGCTCCGCGAGGTGCTCGAGGACATGAGAGCAGATCACGAAGTCCTGGCTGGCGTCGGCGATCGGCGTCAGACGATCCGTGTCGAAGTTCGCGATCACGTCCGGCTTGATGAAGGTGGCGCCGGGCAGGTCCGGGAACAGATCGGCGTGCTGCTCCGGCTCCCAGCGATCGACGAAGGTGATCTCGAGCCCTGGTGGGACGTCGAAGGGCACGTGACCCGGCCCCAGCTCGAGGCCTCGACCCGAGAGGAACGCCGCGAGGCGTTGGCGGCGGCCCGGGATCACGCTCATCGGGCGCAGCCTAAGACGTGGTCGGTCGGATGACGACGCCCTGGATACGATCCGCGGCGATGGCTCGGCCTGGCCGCTTCAGCGCATCCCGATATCTCGGCGACAAGCGCACGCTGACCGTCTACGACCTCGACGTGGACGACCCGGTCGTCGCGTCGTTGATCGACGAGCTCATGACATCGGAGCAGTTCGCGTCATTCGCGCCCGACACGCTGGCCGAGGCGCGCAATCGCGGGTACCACCCGCATCCGTCGATTCGGTCGCCGGCCGAGTCGAGTTGAGCGTCAAGCGCTCACGGCGTCGAACTCGCGTCCGAGCTGCTGCTCGGTCAGCCGCATTCGGGCCGTGAAGCTCTCGTCGCTGATCGCCGGTTCGCTTGGCACCGATTCCGGATCGTCGGGCAGCCCGTCGACGTCGACCCACGAGGTGCAGCCGCCGTAGGCCTCCAGATACGGCACCACCAGCGGCTCGTCGAGGCGGTGCACCCGCAGCGCCAGCACCCAGAGCGGGTCCCGGCGCTTCCAGTTGAGTCGGGCGCTGACGTAGTCGGACGTCCAGATGAGCTTCGAGGCGAGCGTGGCGAGCTCGTCGGGGTCGGTCAGCGTCACCGACGCGACGACGTCGGCCCAGCCCTCGATCCGGACGGTGCCCGGGGCCGGGCCGGCCGCCTCCGTCTCCGCCACCCACCGCTCGTACGCCGGCTTCAGCAGCTCGTGTCGCTGGTGCTCCGTCGTGGGGTAAAGCCAGCAGCGCTTCGACTGCACGGCGAAGTGCCGCCCGTCCTCGCGCAGCCCGCCCTTGCGCACGTCGAGGATCTGCTCGCCGGTGAGGAGGGCGCGCACGATGACCGCCCACTCCTTGAACGCCGGTGTCGCCATGCGGGCAGCGTACCGGCGGCGTGGGCGAAGGCAGGCGGGCGGCGCCGCATGGAGGGCTATCGTCCCCAGCCCGATGGAACTCCGTGCGACGCGGCGCGCCGACGGGACGGCCATGGACGCCGCGGAGGCCGCCCTGACGCCCTTCCTCGGGTTCGTTGAGTCCCCGCCACCCGAGCAGCGCGACTCGAAGGGATTCCCGCTGCTGCGCGTCGAGGGCTGGGTGGTCGCCCGCGTCGGACGCCAGCAGCCGCGGGTCCGCCTCCAGGCCGGGGACGCGGCGCCGGTGGACCTCGTTCCCGATCGCGAGCGTCGCGATGTGACGCGCGCGCTCGAGCCCGACTTCCCGGTGGCGTCGTCCCGGTGCGGCTTCGTCGCTCATGTGGAGCTCCCGACCGTGGTGGGCGCGTCCGCGGTGCCGATCACGATCCGGGTCGACGATGGCGAGTACGTCGCCCACGACGTGTTCATGGTGCGTCACTCGGACGTGCCGGCACCGCAGCGAGCCGATTACGAGTCGACCTGGGATCGTGAATCGGTCGACGAGACGACGGCGAAGGTTGCCGTCATCGGGACCGAGGACGAGGACGTCTACGCCGAATCGGCCCTGGTCACGGTCGGCGTACTGGAGCAGACGGTGGGCGTCGGGGGGGACGACGAGGTCCTTGAGATCGGCTGCGGCGTCGGGCGCGTCGGCGCCGTCCTCGCGCCCCGGTGTCACCGGTGGATCGGCGCCGACGTCTCGGCCAACATGCTGGCGCACGCCGGACGCCGACTCGCGGGTCACGACAACGTCGAGTTCGTGCACGTGAACGGCTGGGACCTGCACCAGATCGCCGACGCGTCGTTGGACGTGGCGTACTCCACGATCGTGTTCATGCACCTGGACAAGTGGGACCGCTACGCGTACATCGCCGAGGCAAGGCGGGTACTGCGCCCGGGAGGTCGGTGCTACTTCGACAACATCGACCTGACCTCGTCGCGGGGGTGGGCGTTGTTCGAGGAGCTCGCCGAACGGCACCACCCGCTGGAGCGGCCACCGAACATCAGCAAGATGTCGACCGCCGACGAGTTGGAGACCTACCTGATCCGTGCCGGCTTCGACGACGTTCACAGCGAAGCGCGCGCCGACGACCTGCTGGTCCGCGTGTGGGGGCGCGTCCCGTCGTAGCGGGCCGTCGCGGCGTCTTGGGCGTCAGGAACCCGCGAGGCGGCGATACGTGTCGACGAACGCCGCCGCGGCGCGGTCCCACCGATATCCGTCGGCGCGTGTGTGGCCGCGCCGCACCAGCGCCGCGCCGAAGTCGTCGTCGGCGAGGACACGGGCGAGCCCGGCGGCGAGGCCGTCCACGTCGGCCGGCTCGATGAGCACGGCCGCGTCGCCGAGCACCTCCGGCAGCGACCCGGCGGTGGACGCCACGACCGGGATGCCCGCCTGCATCGCCTCGAGCGGCGGGAAGCCGAACCCCTCGTACCGGGACGGGTAGGCGAGCGCCGCAGCACCGGCGAGCAGGTCGCCGCGCGCGGTGTCCTCGAGCCACCCCAGCCGGCGGATGCGGTCGCGATGCCGGGCGGCGTCGACCGCGTTCGTGAACTCGGCGAGGCCCCACCCGTCGGGCCCGGCCACCACGAGCGACACGTCGGGTTCGTCCGCCGCGAGGGCGTCGAAGGCCTGGACGAGCACCGGCAGGTTCTTGCGGGGCTCGACCGTGCCCACGGCCAGCACGTACCGGTCGGTGCCCGCCAGGGTGCGGCCCCGCCGGGCGTCGCCGCACGGTGCGTCGTCGAGGCCGGGTGCGACGTGGACGACGCGATCCTCGGGCAGGCCGTAGTAGTCGCGCACCTCTGCGGCGACAAAGGCGCTGTCCGTGTGGACAGCGGCGCCGCGGTCGATGGCCACCTGGACCAGGCGCGGGTAGCGCGCCGCGTCGCCGGTGCAGAGCTCCGGATATCGGATGAAGCTGAGGTCGTGCACCGAAACGAGGACCGGGACGCGAGCGGGCGGGGCGACGTAGTTCGTGGCGTGCACGACATCAACGGGGCCGGTCCATCCCTCCACCGACGGCCACCGCACGCGGGGCCAGAAGACGCGGGTCACGCGCGCCGGGAACGGCCGCGGGGCGGGCCGCACCGCGCGGGGGAGGGACGCGGCGAGGCCCTCGCGACCCCGCCAGGTCACGGCGTACGCCGACACCGCGAGGTCCTCGCGGCGTGCCAGCTCGTCGAGCAGCCCGCTCGTCACCCGGCTCACGCCGGTCCGCACGCCGAGGAGCGACGTCGCGTCGACGGCGACCCGGAGCGTCGCCCCCATCTCGCCTCCCCGGCCGGGGGCCGGCACGGGTTCCCCGCCGGCCCGTGCGCCCGCCGTCACTCGCCTGCGGCGGCCGGTCGGGTCCTCCGGCGCGGGGCTGGCCGTCCGCCGGCGAGCGTGAGGCGCGCCGTCGACGAGGCCGCGTAGGACACCGTTGAGCAGCCTACCGACGGTCCGACGCTGAGCCCGGCGCCGCGTCGCGGATCAAGCAAGATGACCTTGTGAGCACCCGGACGTTGATTGTGCTGGCGGCGCTGTGCGCCGTCGCCATCCTGGCCGCGTCCGCCATCCAGGTGCTGCTGGCCCGCTGACACCCAGGTCGCCAAGAGGCCAGGACCGATAGGGAAGAATGAGGGCCGAGAGAAGGAGCGGTTGTGGCGGAACACTTCGATGTCGTCGTGCTTGGTGGCGGGCCCGGTGGCTACGCGGCCGCGCTGTACGGCGCGTCGGCCGGGCTCCACATCGCGATGGTCGAGGAGGCGCAGGTTGGCGGCACCTGCCTCCACGTCGGGTGCATCCCTGCGAAAGAGCTGCTGCAGACCGCGGAGGTGCTCCGCACCGTCGGCGCGGCCA
The DNA here is from genome assembly GCA_036521915.1 of Acidimicrobiia bacterium. Taxonomy (GTDB): domain Bacteria; phylum Actinomycetota; class Acidimicrobiia; order IMCC26256; family PALSA-555; genus PALSA-555. The sequence goes on from DATDGU010000082.1 coordinate 4,119, forward strand.
AGGAGTTCGGCGTGGAGGCCGGCCAGCCCGCGCTCGACCTGCGCGTGAGCCAGACGCGCAAGCAGCAAGTGATCGATCGCCTCACCCGCGGTCTCGAGACGCTGCTGAAGGGACGCAAGGTCACGGTCGTGCGAGGCACCGGGAGCGTGGTGGACGCGCCCTCCCATCATGTGCGCGTGAGCGATGGCACCGAGCTCACCGGTGACGCCCTCATCGTCGCGACCGGCTCGACACCCCGCCCGCTCCCGGGGCTCGACTTCGACGGGCAGCGAATCCTCAGCTCCGACCACGTGCTCGCGCTCGAGGAGGTGCCGCCCCGCGTCGCCATCATCGGGGCCGGCGCGGTCGGCTGCGAGTTCACGTCGCTGCTCGGCGACCTCGGGTCCGAGGTCACGCTCCTCGAGGCGCTCCCTCGTGTGCTCCCCGGCGCCGACGCGGACGCGTCCGACATCCTCGAGCGCTCGTTCAAGAAGCGCGGGATCAGCTGTCACGCCGGCATCCGGGTCACGAGCATCGAGGGAACCCGAGAGCTCACCGTTGGCTTCGAGTCGCCCGACGGCGCCGCCACGGTCGTCGTCGACAAGGTGATCGTCAGCATCGGCCGCGCGCCGCGGAGCGAGGGGCTCGAGGCGGCCGGCATACGCCTCGATGCCGGCGGCTGCGTCGAGGTCGACGACCACCTGCGCGCCTCGCCGCCCGAGGTCTACGCCGTCGGGGACGTCGTCGCGACGCCCCAGCTCGCCCACGTCGGCTTCTCGGAGGCCATCGTCGCGGTCAAGACGATCCTCCGAGAGGACCCGGCGCCCATCAACTATGACAACGTGCCCTGGGGCATCTACTCGCGCCCCGAGGTCGCGTTCGCCGGGCTGAGCGAGGAGCAGGCCCGTCAGCGCGGCTACGACGTCGTCACGTCGCTCCACCGCTTCGCCGGCAACAGTCGCGCCGTCATCATCGGCGAGACCGACGGCATCGTGAAGATCGTCGCGGAGCGCGGCGGCCGCCTGCTCGGCGTCCACATCGTCGGGCCCTGGGCTACCGAGCTCATCGCCGAGGGCTATCTCGCGGTGAACTGGGAGGCCACCGCCGACGACCTCGCGCCCCTCATCCATGCCCACCCCACCCTGAGCGAACTCTTCGGTGAGTCGGTCTTTGCGCTCACCGGTCGGCTACTCCACGGCTAACCCCCCACCCCCCGGAGGTACCGGTGGACATCACGATGCCCCAGCTCGGTGAGACCGTCACTGAGGGCACCATCACTCGTTGGCTGAAGCACGTGGGTGACCGCGTCGAGGTCGATCAGCCCCTCTTCGAGGTCTCGACCGACAAGGTCGACTCCGAGGTCCCCGCGCCGAGCGCCGGCTACCTGTCGGAGATCCGCGTGAAGGAAGGCGAGACCGCCGCGGTCGGAACCGTCCTGGCCGTCATGGGCGACTCGCCCGGCGCCGCCGCGCCGACGCTGACGGCGGTGCCCGAGCCGGCCACCGAGTCGCCGACCGAGGAGATCGCGAGCCCGATGCCGAGCGCGCCCGCCCCGCCGCCCGTCGCGCCGCCCGTGGGGCCGGTTGCACCCGTCGCCGAGGACACGCGGCCGATCCGGCCGGTCACTCCCGAGCCTGCGCCGCCGCCTGCGCCTCGGCCGGCGTCCGCCAGCGCAGCCTCCGGGGCCGCGCTCACGTCGCCGGTGGTGCGGCGTCTCATCGCCGAGCACGGGCTCGACGCCGCCCAGATCCGCGGCACGGGCGAGGGCGGGCGCATCACGCGCAAGGACGTCCTCGACGCTGCGGGAGCCGGCGCCTCGACGACCGCGGCTCCGCCCGTCGCGCCGCCCGCGGCTCCGCCGGCCCCGCCAACGGTGGCGCCGCCGGATGCGCCGGCGGAGCCGCCACCCGCGCCAGCGGAGCCGCCACTCGTCGTCGCGCCGCCGCCCGCGCGGGTGGTGCCGCCGGCGCCTGCGCTGCCGCCCGAGCCAGCACCGCCTCCCGCGAGGGTCGCGGCGCCACCGCCGGCACCGGAGCCTCCTCCCATGCCCGTCGCGCCGGTGCAGGCCGAGGGCCAGGCCGACCAGATCGTCCCGTTCTCGAACATCCGTCGGCGCACCGCCGAGCACATGCTGCGCTCGAAGGCGACGAGCCCGCATGCGTACACGTCCACCGAGGTGGACTTCGAGCGGATCGCTCGTCTGCGGGACCATCGACAGGCCGACTGGCGCGCCCGCGAGGGCTTCCCGCTCACGTTCCTCCCGTTCGTGGCCCGCGCCTTCGGGGACGTCGTCCAGCAGTACCCCTCCGTCAACGCGACGGTGGGCGACGACGCGCTCATCGTGCACCGCTCCGTGCACCTCGGGATCGCCGTCGACCTCGACTTCCAGGGCCTCGTCGCGCCCGTCATCCGCAACGCCGACGGGAAGCGCCTCCGGCTGCTCGCGCGGGAGATCCGAGACCTCGCCGACCGTGCCCGCGACAAGCAGCTGCTGCCCGACGAGGTGCTCGGCGCGACGTTCACGATCACCAACCCGGGGCCCTACGGCACGTTCATGACCTTGCCCATCATCAGCCAGCCCCAGGTCGCGATCCTCTCAACCGACGGGATCCGCAAGCGCCCAACCGTCATCACCGACGGCGACGGCGCCGATGTGATCGCCGTGCGGCACACGGGCATGCTGGCGCTCGCATGGGACCACCGGGCCTTCGACGGCGCGTACGCGGCCGCGTTCCTCCGTACGCTGCAGGAGGACCTCGAGGGCCGCAACTGGGAAGCCGAGCTGGATTGACGCCGCCGCTCCACGTCCGCTGGCTCGGACGGGTGCCCTACGGCGAAGGCGATGTCCTCCAGCGCGCGCTGCACGAGCGCAGCGCCGACGACTACTTGCTCCTCCTCGAGCACGATCCCGTCTACACGATGGGATCGCGTGCCGACCCGTCGCACGTCCTCACACCGCCGGCTGTCGTCGGCGCCGATCTGGTGCACTGTGACCGCGGCGGCGATGTGACGTATCACGGTCCAGGGCAGCTCGTGGGCTACCCGATCATCACGCTGCCCGGGTGGGCCGACGGACTCCGTGACGTGGTGGGATACGTGCGCCGCCTCGAGGCCGTGCTCATCGGGGCGCTCGCCGATCTGGGCGTCGAGGCCGAGCGGCGCGCGCGCCTCACCGGTGTCTGGGTCGGTGACGAGAAGATCGCCGCGATCGGCGTGCGAGTCGCGCGGGGGCGCACCCGGCACGGCTTCGCGCTGAACGTGGCCCCCGACCTCACGATGTTCTCGCACATCGTGCCGTGCGGGATCGCCGACAAGGGCGTCACGTCGCTCGCGGCGCTGCTCGGTACGGCGCCACCGCTCAACGAGGTGCTCGACCGGGTCGTGGCGCGCTTCGCGAGCGAGTTCGAGTACACGGCGATCGATCGTCAGGCGGTCACCGGACCGGCGGGCGCGGCCGAGACGGTCCAGGCGGCGTCCGCCGGGTCCAACGGTCGCCGCCTCATCGCCCGCCTCGCCGCCGCCGACGTCATGGCGAGCGCCGACGTCGAGGACGCGCCGCGGCCGGCCTGGATGCGGGTGCGCGCCCGTCTCGGTCCCGAGTTCCGGGGGGTGCAGCGGCTGATGCGCACCCTCGACCTGCACACGGTCTGCGAGGAGGCCGGCTGTCCCAACATCTACGAGTGCTGGGCGGACCGCACCGCCACGGTGATGATCCTCGGTGACCGCTGCACCCGAGCCTGCGGGTTCTGCCTGGTCCAGACGGGACGTCCGACCGGCGTCGACGTCGACGAGCCCGGGCGAGTCGCCGAGGCGGTGGCGGCGCTGGGGCTCGCGCACGTGGTGATCACCAGCGTGGCCCGCGACGACGTGCCCGACGGCGGCGCCTCCATCTTCGCCGAGACGGTCCGCGCCATCCGCGGGCGTACGCCCGGCACGCAAATCGAGTTGCTCATCCCGGATTGCAAGGGCAACTCTGACGCCTTGGCGTCGATCTTCGACGAGCGTCCCGACGTGCTCAACCACAACCTCGAGACGGTGGCGCGCCTCCAGCGGGCGCTGCGGCCGAACGCGGGGTACAGCCGCTCGCTCAGCGTCCTGGCGCGCGCGAAGGACGACGGTCTCACGACGAAGTCGGGGATCATCCTCGGGCTCGGCGAGGACCCCGCCGAGGTCCGGGGGGCGATCGCCGACCTGCGCCACGTGGGGGTGGACATCTTGACGCTGGGCCAGTACCTGCGCCCGTCGGCACAGCACGCGCCCGTCGTGCGCTGGTGGACACCCGAGGAGTTCGACGAGCTCGGACGCCACGCGCGGGACCTCGGATTCGCCCACGTTGAAGCCGGGCCGCTCGTGCGCTCGAGCTACCACGCCCGACGGGCGGCCGACGCCGCGTCGGCGCCGGCCGGCGCGAGCCTGGCGGTCTGATGGCGAAGGCGTTCGACCACATCTCGCCCGCCATCGAGGAGTTCATCTCGAAGCAGCGCATGTTCTTCGTCGCGACCGCGCCGAGTCACGGCGACGGACACGTGAACATCTCTCCGAAGGGGCTGAACCGCGTCGCGGTGCTGAGCCCGACGCGGGTCGCCTACCTCGACCTGACCGGCAGCGGCGCCGAGACGATCGCTCACCTGCGTGACAACGGGCGGATCACCCTGATGTTCTGCGCGTTCGAAGGTCCGCCCAACATCGTCCGGGTCTACGGGAGCGGCGAGGCGATCCCGGTCGGCGACCCCCGCGCCCGACCGCTCCTCGAGCACTTCGACCCGCTCCCGGGCGCACGGACCGTCATCTGCGTCGACATCGACCGCGTCTCGACGTCCTGCGGCTACGGCGTGCCTCGGTATCGCTACGAGGAGGACCGCGACGAGCTGCTGGCGTGGGCCGACAAGAAGGGGGCCGACCTCCTGGACTACCGGGAGAAGACGAACCGCGTCAGCATCGACGGCCTGCCGGCGCTGGACGTGCGATGAGCTACGCCGCCCGGGTGGCGCGGGCCCGTGGCCGGATGGCCGAGCTCGGCGTCGACGCGCTGCTCCTCTCGGTCGGGCCGGACCTGCCGTACCTGACCGGCTACGAGGCCATGCCCCTCGAGCGCCTCACGATGCTCGTCCTGCGCACCGCCGCGGAGCCTGTGCTCGTGATCCCGCGACTCGAGGCCCCACGGGTCGTCGAGCGACCCGAGGTCTTCACCGTCGACGCGTGGGACGAGACCGACAACCCGGTGCAGCGCGTCGCTGAGCTGATCCGTGGCGACCAGATCGTCGCGATCGGCGACCACACCTGGTCTCGCTTCCTCCTGGCGCTCCAGACGGAGCTGCCCGACGCGCGGTTCCGACCGGCGAGCGACGTCCTCGGACCGCTCCGGGCCCACAAGGACGACGGCGAGATCGAGGCCCTCGGCGCCGCCGCCCGAGCGATCGACCGGGTCGCCTGCTCCCTCCGGGACCGTCGGTTCGGTGGCAAGACCGAGCGAGAGCTGCAGCGGGAGGTCATCGAGCTGATGCTCGACGCAGGCCACGAGCGCGCCAACTTCGCCATCGTCGCCTCGGGACCAAACGCCGCGAGCCCGCACCATGAGGCGAGCGATCGGCGTATCGGCGACGGTGACGTCGTGCTCTGCGACCTCGGCGGCGCCGTGCACCTGTACTGCTCCGACATCACGCGCATGTACGTCGTGGGCGAGCCGACCCCCGAGGTGCGCGACGCCTACGCCGCGCTCCGCGTGGCGCAGGAGGCGGCGGTCGCCGCGGCGCAGGTCGGGGTGGCGTGCGGCGACGTCGACGGCGTCGCCCGCCGATCCTTAGCCGAGGCGTCGCTCGCCGACTACTTCGTCCACCGGACGGGCCACGGCATCGGCATCGAGGCGCACGAGGACCCGTACTTGGTCGCGGGGAACCCCGAGCAGCTGGTCGCGGGCCACTGCTTCAGCGTCGAGCCCGGCGTGTACCTGCCGGGCCGGTTCGGCCTCCGGCTCGAGGACATCGTCGTCGCCACCGACGACGGTCCACGCCGTCTGAACGAGGCGCCGCGGGACCTCGCTGCCGTCGAGTGACGCGCGATGCGCCTCGATCTCTCCTCGGTCCTCCTGCAGTGGTCCACGGGTGGCCTGTTCGGCTTGTGGATCACGACCCGGCACCGTGTGGTGGGCATCGGCTACGGCTGGCTGCTCCGGAGCATCTACGCGGTGCTCGCCGCGGGGGCCGCGGCGGCGGCCATCAGCGGCGGCGGGTCCGGCACGGCGGCGAGTCTGCGCGACGGCGCCGCGGTCGCGACGGCGGTGGTCGCGGCGGCCGCGCTGATCGTGTCGGTCGCTCTCCGTCGCAACGGTCTCGAGG
>DATDGU010000083.1:0-6515 GCA_036521915.1 Acidimicrobiia bacterium
GAGCCCGCGGTCGTGCAGCAGGTCGCCGAGGCGGTGATACGTCTCGGCGCCCCAGCGCAGCGCCTCCCCGAAGCTCGCCGCGCCGACGGGGGCGAGCATGAACTCCTGCACGTCGACGTTCGAGTCGGCGTGTCGGCCGCCGTTCAGGACGTTGAGCAGCGGCATCGGGAGCACATGCGCGTCGACGCCGCCGAGGTAGCGGTAGAGGGGCAGCCCGGCCTCGTCCGCGGACGCCTTCGCCACGGCGAGCGACACCGCGAGGAGCGCGTTCGCGCCGAGCCGGCCCTTGTTCGGGGTGCCGTCCAGCACGACGAGCTCGTCGTCGAGGAGGCGCTGGTCCGCCCCCTCGAGGCCCGTGACCGTGTCGGCGATCTCGCCGTTGACGTGTCCGACGGCGGTGAGGACGCCCTTGCCGCCGTAGCGCTCGCCGCCGTCGCGCAGCTCGACGGCCTCGTGCGCGCCGGTGCTCGCGCCGCTCGGCGCGATGGCGCGCCCTTCGGCGCCCGACGCGAGCACGACCTCGGCCTCGACCGTGGGGTTGCCGCGCGAGTCGAGCACCTCGCGGCCGATCACCTCGACGATCTCACTCATGACCCGACTGCCATCCCCCGGCCTGTGGCCTGTGTGGCTCGTGTGGTTGGAGGAACGAATGTAGCCGCGGGACGACGAGGGGCAAGGGACGGAACAAACCGGACACCTCCGGGCGCGTCGAGGCGTCCGTACACTCGCGGGGTGGCCGAGGTCGTGCACGACGAGGCCGGGACGGCGTCGATCGCCGAGATCGGCCTGAACCCCTTCGCCCCGGGGTTCTTCGACGATCCCTACGCCCAGTACCGGGCCCTGCGGGCCGCCGCCCCGGTCCACCAGAGCCCGATCGGCCCGTGGACGGTGACCCGCTACGAGGACTGCTCCCGGCTGCTGCGCGACCCGGCCCTCTCGGTCGAGGAGCGCAACGCCACCGCCATGCCGCGCAGCGCCGTGCTCGAGGCTGCCGGCATCGAGCGGGGCGAGCGCGGCAGCCGCGCCATCCTCAACATCGACCCACCGGACCACACCCGCATCCGCCGCCTCGCCCAGCAGGCCTTCACGCCGCGGCGCGTCGAGGCGCTCGTCCCGCGGGTCCAGGCGCTCGTCGACGGGATGCTCGACGCGGTGGCGCCACGCGGCGAGATGGACGTGATCGCCGACCTCGCGTTCCCGCTGCCGTTCGCGGTGATCTCCGAGATGCTCGGCATGCCCGAGCACGACCGGAGCGAGCTGCGCGGCTGGTCGCACACCCTCGTGAAGTCGCTCGAGCCGATCGTGGTGCCCGAGGAGCTGCCCGGGATCATGGACGCGGGCGACCACATCACCGAGCACGTCGAGGCCGCCATCGCGTGGAAGCGGCGCCACCCCGCCGACGACCTGCTCAGCGCGCTCATCGCCGCCGAGGAGGAGGGCGACCGGCTCTCACCCGCCGAGCTGCGCGACCAGGTGGTGCTCCTCTACCTCGCCGGGCACGAGACCACCGTGAACCTCATCGGCAACGGCACGCTGGCGCTGCTGCGCCACCCGGACCAGCTTGCGCTGCTGCGGGCGGACCCCGAGCTCGCCGGCAACGCCGTCGAGGAGCTCCTCCGCTACGACAGCCCGGTCCAGTTCTCCCGGCGCGTCGCGCTCACCGACTTCGAGCTCGGCGGCGAGCCCGTCGTCGCCGGCACCTTCCTCTTCACGTGCCTCGGGGCGGCGAACCGCGATCCCGAGCACTTCGGGCCCACCGCCGAGCAGCTCGACCTGCGCCGCCGCGAGGCGCCCCACCACATCTCCTTCGGCGGCGGCATCCACCACTGCCTGGGCGCGGTCCTCGCCCGAGCCGAGGCGCGGGTCGCCGTCCCGACGCTGGTCCGCCGCTTCCCGCGGCTCGCGCTCCGCGACGAGACGCCGCATTGGAACGGACGGATGGTGCTGCGCGGCGTGGACGAGCTGCCGGTCACCTGCTGAGGCGAGGCGCGGGCGGCGCCTCGGGCGCAGCCCAGCGCTCAGCGAGCGCGGCCGCGTCGAGGCGGTGCAGGTCCACGCCGTCGCGGGCCGCGTCGCGCTCCACCGCCTCGACGCGCGCCCGAAACTGCGTCGACCAGCCGCGGAGGGCGGATTCGGCGTCCACGCCGAGCGCGCGGGCGAGCTGGACGGCGGCGGCGAGCAGCTCGCCGAGCGTGGCCTCGTCCCCGTGCTCCCGGAGCCGCTCGGCGGCCGCCTCGATGCGGTCGAGCGACGTGGCGGCGTCGGCCGGCGCGAGACCGATCGCCGTGGCCTTGCGGAACAGCTTGTGCGCGTAGAGCAGCGAAGGGAGACCCGGCGTGATGCCGGCCACGACGGAGTCGGTGGCCTTCTCCTCCTTCTTGATCTGCTCCCAGTTGCGCATCACGTCGTCGACCGTCGCGGCGTCGACGGCGCCGAAGACGTGCGGGTGGCGGCGCACCAGCTTGTCGTGGATGCCCCGCTCCACGTCGCCGAGCCCGAACGCGCCGATCTCCTCGGCGAGCACGACGTGGAAGATCACCTGGTAGAGCAGGTCCCCGAGCTCGTCGACGAGCGCGACGTACGCCGGGTCGTCGGCGTCGACACCGTCGGGCGCCGCGGCGGGCAGGGCCTCGACGGCCTCGACGACCTCGTAGGACTCCTCGAGCAGGTAGCGGGTGAGCGAGTGGTGAGTCTGCTCCGCGTCCCACGGGCAGCCGCCCGGTCGGCGCAGCGTCCGTGCGAGCTCGAGAAGCCGAGCCAGCTCGAGGCCGGGCGCCGGGCTCCTCAGGGTGAGGGCGAGCGTGGTGAGGTGGTCGGGTGCGACGCGGTCGAGCTCGCCGAGCGGAACGGTCGTCGTGCTCTCGTCGGCCAGCCCGAGGTGGCGCAGGACGGTGACGGGCGTGGTCGGGTCGGCGTGGTCGAGCAGCGCGAGCTTGGCGTCACCGAGCACGAGGGGGTCGTCGCACTGCGCGACGAGGACGGTGCCGCCGAGATCGAGCCCGGCGGACTCGAGGGCGCGGCCGTCGACGACGCGGGCGAGCTCCTCCAGCGGGTCGACGCCCAGCCGGGTCCACGCCAGGTCGGCGAAGGAGAGCCCGGCGACGACGCGCAGCTCGATCTCGCCGGCGTCCGCCGCCTCGCGGAGCAGGGCGACCGTGCGCTCCGCCACGGCGGGGCTGCCGGGCACCGCGTACGCGACCTCGTCGTGCTCGGCCGCGGCGGCCACGACCGTCTCGACGATGGCCCGATAGGCGCCCTCGAGGTCCTCGGCGGCGTCGTAGCGCTCGTCGAGCGCCGGGAGGGCGAGCCCCTCGACGCGGAGCTGCGTGACGGCCGGATGGCGGGCGGTGCGCGCCAGGCGCGCCGGGGCGGCCTCGAGCGCGGCGCGTGCGGCCGGGAGGACGAGGTCGGCGCCGGCCGGGCCGAGCCCGACGACGACCACCCGACCCCGCGGCGGCATCAGCCCGACGGGGCGGGGGCGGCCGCGCCGCTGCTCGGCGCACCCGGCGGGACCACGCGGCCGTTGCGCCGGTCCCAGGTGCCGTAGCGCGGGTCGAGGGTCACGCGCGCGCCGCGGGTGAGGCCGAGCACGTCGCCCAGCGCGAGGCTCTCGAGGTCGGCGGTCTGGGGCTGGTCGCGCACGAGGATGAGGTGGAAGCCGAACTGGGTCTGCACCGGCGCCGACACCTGCCCGATCGGCTGGGTCTGCGCGACCTGCTCGAATCCGGTGACGAACTGCTGGTTGTCGAGGCAGCCGAGCTCGCCGCCCTGCACGGCGGAGCCGCCGTCGATCGAGTGCTGGCGGGCGAGGGTCGCGAAGTCGGCGCCGGCCGCGAGCTGGCCGGTGATCGCCACGGCCTCGGCCTGGCTGCTCACCAGGATGTGGGCCACGAAGCGGTGCGACGGGCAGGTCGCGAGCGCCGCGGCGTGCAGCTGCGCCGTGTGGCGGGCGAGCTCGTCGTCGCGCACCGCGACGATCCGCGCGAACCGGGCATGGAGGTTGGCGCGGAACGATGCCGGAAGGGTGCGCAGCACGGCCTGGCTGCCGAGGAGGCTCACCGCGAGCCCGTCCGCCTGGGAGCGGTCGGCCGCGGTGACCGCGAGGTGGTGCTGGGTGATCGCGTCGTCGACCAAGGTCTGGACGATGCGCAGCGACAGCCAGCCGGCGGTGTAGCTGGAGACGATCGAGCCGGGCTGCGTCGAGAGCGCCTGGCTGCCGGACTGCTTGATCGCCTTGGCGAACGCGGCGTTGCCGGTGAGGGCGCGCAGCTCGCTGTCCACGTCGGACTGCGACACGGTGTGGCCGTTCACCGTGTAGGCCGGCGCGCCGCTGCCGAGCGCGAGATACGCGGCGAAGCCGCCAGCGAGTGCGAGGACGCCGAGCGCGGCGACGAGGACGGGGAGGCGCTTCACGGCGCGGCGGAGCCTACTGGGGCCCCTTGGTCGCGGGGCACCAGCTCCTCGAGCAAGGCGGTGAGCGTCGGCGCCACCTCGGCCGGCGACACCCGGGTCGGCACGAGCAGCTCCTCGCGGCTCGCCTTCGCGCCCGGGGCGAGGCGGCGCAGCCGGAGCTCCTGCGACGCGCGCAGCTCGAGGCCGCGCACCCGGGCGGCGCCGCCGGCGAACGCGATGCTGCGGATCCCGAGTCGGACGCACTCGGCGCGCAGTCGCGCCGCGTCGAGCAGCGCGACGGCGGGGGCGGGGGGCGGCCCGTAGCGGTCCTCCCACTCGGCGCGTACGTCGTCGACGTCGCTCGGGTCGCGCACCGCGGCGAGGCGGCGGTAGGCCTCCATCCGCACGTCGTCGCGGGTCACGTACTCACGCGGCAGGTGCGCGTCGAGCGGCAGGTCGATCGTCACCTCGACGGGCTCCTCGACGGGCTCACCCTTCAGCTCGCTCACCGCCTCGGTCACGAGCTGGCAGTACAGGTCGAAGCCGACAGCAGCGATGTGGCCGGACTGGTCGGAGCCGAGCAGGTTCCCGGCGCCGCGCTGCTCGAGGTCGCGCATCGCGATCGCGAAGCCCGACCCGAGGTCGGTGAACTCCCCGATCGTCTTCAGCCGCTCGTACGCCTCCTCGGACAGCGCCCGGTTCGCCGGGTGGAGCAGGTACGCGTAGGCCCGCTGGCCGCGGCGTCCGACGCGCCCCCGCAGCTGGTACAGCTGCGCGAGCCCCAGCCGGTCGGCGCGGTCGACGATGAGCGTGTTCACCGTCGGGATGTCGAGGCCGCTCTCGACGATCGTGGTGCAGACGAGCACGTCGTACTCGCGCTCCCAGAAGTCGAGGACGACGCGCTCGAGACGGGCCTCTTCCATCTGGCCGTGCGCGACGGCGAGCCGCGCCTCGGGCACGAGGTCGCGGAGGTGCTCGGCGACGAAGTCGATGTCCTTCACCTGGTTGTGCACGAAGAACGCCTGGCCCTCGCGCAGCAGCTCCCGCCGGATCGCCTCGGCGACGGCGCGGTCGTCGTCCTCGCCGACGTAGGTGAGGATCGGCTGGCGGTCCTCGGGCGGCGTGTTCACCATCGAGAGGTCCCGGATGCCGGTGAGGGACAGCTCGAGGGTCCGGGGGATCGGCGTCGCCGACAGCGCGAGGACGTCGACGCCGGTGCGGAGCGCCTTCATCTGCTCCTTGTGCTGGACGCCGAAGCGCTGCTCCTCGTCGACGACGAGCAGGCCGAGGTCGTGGAACGTCACATCGTCGGAGAGGAGCCGATGCGTGCCGATGACGACGTCGACCGAGCCGGCCGCGACGCCCGCGGTGACCTCGCGCTGCTGGCGGGGGGTGAGGAACCGGGACAGGACCTCGACCCGCACCGGGTAGTTCGCGAAGCGCTCCCGGAAGGTCAGGCCGTGCTGGGTGGCGAGCAGGGTCGTGGGGACGAGCACCGCGACCTGCTTGCCGTCCTGCACGGCCTTGAACGCCGCGCGCAGCGCCACCTCGGTCTTCCCGAACCCGACGTCGCCGCAGACGAGGCGGTCCATCGGGCGCGGCGCCTCCATGTCGCGCTTCACGTCCTCGATGGCCTGCGCCTGGTCCGGGGTCTCCTCGAACGGGAACGCCTCCTCGACCTCGCGCTGCCACACCGTGTCCGGCGTGAACGCGAAGCCGGGGCTCACGAGGCGCCGCCGGTAGAGGACGATGAGCTCCTGGGCGATCTCGCGCGTCGCGGCCCGCACCCGCGACTTCGTGCGCTCGAAGTCGGCGCCGCCCATCTTGTGCAGCGTCGGCGTCTCGCCACCCGTGTAGCGGCGCACGACACCGACCTGGTCGGTGGGGACGTAGAGCTTGTCGCCGCCCTTGTACTCGAGGAGCAGGTAGTCGCGGGCCACGCCGCCGATGGCCCGCTGCACCATGCCGCCGTAGCGCGCCACCCCGTGCGTGGCGTGCACGACGTAGTCGCCGGCCTCGAGTGCGTCGTAGAGGTCGGCGGAGCGCCGCGCGCCGCGCACCGCGCGGTGCACGCGTCGGCGCCCCGTCAGGTCGGCCTCGGCGACGAGCGCGAGGCGCGTGTC
>DATDGU010000084.1:0-1763 GCA_036521915.1 Acidimicrobiia bacterium
CGAGCTTCGCTGGGAACAGCTGCTGACGAGGCGGTGTGTTCTGCACCGTGAGCCGCTCAATCAGCATTTCCGCCGCTAGCCGACCCGCTTCGAAGGCGGGCCATTCGACGCCTGTGAGGGAGGGCGTCAGCATCTCCGCGAACTGCGCGGCGATCACTGACACGATCGAGAAATCGTCAGGGACGTGGCGATTGGCCGCTCGCAGCGCGCTGAGCAGTCCTGTGAACTGCCAGCCGGTCGTGATGGCGGCCGTGCACTCCGGCTCCGACCGCAGCAGCCGCGCAGCGACCGCGAACGCCTCGCGCGGTTCGTGAGAGCACGGGATGTGGATGCCGTCGATGCCGAAGTCGGATGCGCGTCGCTCGAAGACGTCCCGCGCGATCAGCGACGAGGTGTAGCCCGCCTCGATCAGGTCGGGCGGGAAGTTGAACAGTGCGACCTGCGTATGTCCGAGCCGGGCGAGATGCGCGAGGCTCGCCTCGACCGCGTCGCCAAAGTCCATGTCCACGTAGCTGATCCCGGTCATGTCGTGCGTGCGCCCGATGAGCACAAACGGATGTCCGTCCGCCTGCAGGCGCTCGACCCGGGCGTCGTGCACGAGCGTCTCCATCAGGATCACGCCGTCCGCGCGTCCCGTCGCGACCACCCTGGCGACCGCCTCAGGGTCGGTGGCGGCCGTCGAGAGGAGCAGCGAGTAGTCGCTGGCGCTCGTCGCCGCAGTCGCGCCTGCGACGAACGTCTGCTGCACCGGCAAAAGGCGCCATTGCGGCGAGGGCAGGAACAGAGCGATCGTGTGCGACGCCCCGCTCGCGAGCGCGCGTGCAGGTCCGTGCGGGCGATAGTCGAGTTCCTCGACGGCGGCCAGGACGCGCTCGCGCATCAGCGGGGAGACCACTCGTTTGCCGCTCAAGACGTACGAGACGGTGCTCAGGGCGACGCCGGCGCGTTCGGCGATCTGCGCCATCGTGGCCGGCTTGGACGGTGTCATCGGACCCGATTGTCTCACGGCGTTCTCTTGACTCCCGCGACGCGTGTTGGATAAATTTGCGAAGCGCTTCGCGAAGCGCTTCGGCTGGAAACTGCAACGGTTTATGTGCTCGTCCGGCAGTCTATCTGCACAGCAGGAGCGAAGCGGTTCGCAAGCTCCCCGAGCCGAGGGACGGAACGTGGCCACCTTTGCCGCTAGCGAAACCGGTCTCGTTGTGCGGTCTGGTGGTGAGGTCCTTCAGGTCGACGCCTGGGGGGAGAGCGGCATCCGCGTACGGGCGACCCTCGGCGCATCCGTCACCGAGACGCCCTGGAGCGCCTTGCTCGAAGACGAAGCAAGGACCGCCCGGGTCGAGATCGGTGACGATCGGGCCCGCGTATCCAACGGCGACCTCATCGTCGAGGTGGTCGAGAACGGCGAGGGTCGGTTCGTCCCCTTTCCGCCGCTCCTGCGATTCCTTCGGGCGGACGGGATGCAGCTCCTCGCCGAGAGCCTTCCGCACTTCACCTCCCCCGCGCAGCGCCGCTACCGCCGGGTCGGAGGCGACCTCTATGCCTGCGACGTCATGTTCGACGCCGGCCCGGACGAGCATTTCTACGGCCTCGGCCAGCACCAGCACGGCCTGCTGGACCAGAAAGGAGCGGTCGTCGAGCTTGTCCAGCGCAACACCGAGGTCTCGGTGCCGTTTGCGCTCTCCAGCCGCGGCTACGGCTTTCTCTGGAACATGCCGGGCGTCGGCCGCGTCGAGCTGGCGACGAACGGGACGAGGTGGGTT
>DATDGU010000085.1:0-3398 GCA_036521915.1 Acidimicrobiia bacterium
TGGCGGCGCACGGCGTCGAGGGACGGCGCCGGCGCGTCGGGCAGCATGCGCACGAACGCCGCGGCGTGCTCCCCGAGCCGGCCGTCCGGCGCCGCCACGACGGCGGCCTCGGCGACGCCGGGCAGGGCGAGGAGCTGGTCCTCGACCTCCAGCGCGGAGATGTTCTCGCCGCCGCGGATGATGATGTCCTTCTTGCGGTCGACGATGCAGAGATAGCCGTCTTCGTCGAGGACGCCGACGTCACCGGTCTCGAACCAGCCGTCGGCGTCGAACGACGACGCGGTGAGCGCGGCGTCCGTGTAGCCGACGAAGCAGTCCGGGCCCTGGCTCCAGATCTCGCCGGGCGTCCCGACGGGCACGGCGCGGCCCTCGTCGTCCCGCAGCTCGATCGTGACCCCGGGCAGCGGTCGCCCGTCGGTGTGCACCTTCTTCTCGTGGGGCGCGTTGTGGGTCATGCCGGTGATCGAAGGATGCTCGGTCGAGCCGAAGCTGCGCACCGTCGAGATCCCCATCGCCGCGCAGCGCTCCCCCACCGCGGCCGGCACGGCCGAGCCGCCGAGGCCGATGTGCGCCATGAGCCGGCGGTGCTCGTCCGTGAAGTCGGGATGGTCCAGCAAGCTGATCAGGAAGTAGGTCGCGCCGTTGCCACTCGTGATCTGCTCGGCGCGCATCGTCGCGAGGACGCGACCCGGATCCCACACGTCGATGAGGTGGATCGGGTCACGTCGCCACACGGGGATGAGCAGCGCCGCGAGCATCCCGATCCCGTGGCCAACCGGCGCGCCGACGAGCGCCGGGCGTCCGCCCTTGGCCTGCATGGCGCTCAGCTGGCGGATCTCGTAGCCGATCGTCCGGTGGGAGTGCACGACGCCCTTCGGGTCGGCGGTCGTGCCCGACGTGTACGCGATGAGCGCGGGCGCGCTCGGGTCCGTCGGCGTGGGCCCGTCAACCGGGTCGGCGTCGGCCAGCGTCGAGAAGGGCGCGGCGTCGGTGGGGACCGTGTCCCCGACGATGAGGACGTGCTCCAGCGCGTCGAGACGGGGCCGGAGCGCGGCGAGATTCGCGAGGAAGTCGAGGTGGCCGAATCGGTCGGCGGTGATGAGCACCCGGGCCCCCGACTGCTCAAGGATGAACCTGACCTCCTTCTGGCCGTAGAAGTGCACGATCGGGACGGGCACGGCGCCGAGGAGCGCGACCGCCCAGAAGGTGGCGGCGGCCTCCATCCAGTTCGGGAGCTGGAACGCGACCGGATCGCCCGGCTGGACGCCAAGGCGTCGCAGCCCGCCCGCGACGTGGCGCGCCAGGTCGTAGCCGTCGGCAAACGTGCCGCGGTACGGGCGCGTGTCCGAGTACACGGCGAGCGGGAGCGCGGCGCCTTCGACGAGCCCGCCGGCCAGGATCGACCCCAGCGTGTCGTCGGTCCACGAGCCGTCGGCGACGTACGCGCGGGCCCGCTGGTCGGCGACGCCGCGCAGGTCCAGGTCGAGCGCCATACTCCCCCTCCGGGACGCACCGTACCGTCCGCACCTGCGCGCTGACGGCGGCCCCGACGGCGGCGCCACCATCCGCGGCGGACGGTTGCCCGCCGCCCGCTGGCCGGAATACAGTTCTGGCAGTGCAGAACGTCGTTCCGGTCGAGCGAGCGGTGGCGGCCCGGACGCTCGAGGACCGTGCCGCGGCCTACGCCGACGAGGTGCGACGACTCCTCGAGGCCGCCTACACGGTGATGCGCCGCACCGGGTCGCTCGACCCGCGGGTGAGCGACATCGTCGCCGCCGCCGGCCTGTCGAACCAGGCGTTCTACCGCCACTTCCGGAGCAAGGACGAGCTGCTGCTCGCCGTGCTGGAGGACGGGCAGCGCCGCCTGGTCGCCACGCTCGAGCGGCGCATGGCGCGTGCCGAGCCCGGCGCGGGCGCGGTCGCGGCATGGATCGAGGGCGTCCTCGAGCAGGCCCGGAACCCCGAGGCCGCGGCGAACACGCGGCCGTTCGCGGTGAACGGTCCCCGCCTCACCGAGCGCGACCCGGCGGCGACGGCCGCCCACCGCGAGCAGGTCGTCGCACCGCTGCGCGAGGCGGTCGCGGCGGCCGGCGGCGACCCCACGCGCGACGCCGACGCGATCTACTACCTCGCGATGGGGCGCACCGAGGACGCGATCACCCGCGACGAGACCCCCAGCCGCGGCGACGTGGCCCACACGGTCGCGTTCGCGCTCGCCGCGATCGGGGCGACGCCGTGAGCGAGCGCGAGGTGCTCCTCACCGGCATCGGTGGGCAGGGCGTCCAGCTCGCCGCGCAGGTCCTGGCCCGGGCCGGGGTGCGCGACGGCCGTCACGTCCTGCTCTTCGGCGTCTACGGGGGCGCGATGCGCGGCATGAACACCGACGCGACGGTGGTGCTCGGCGACGCGCCGGTGCAGGCCCCGCCCCTCCTGTCGCGGGCCTGGTCGGCGATGGCCATGCACGACCGCTACTGGGCGCCCGTCGCCCCCAAGATCGCCGCGGGCGGGCTCGTGGTCGTGAACGACTCGACGTTCGCCGCGACGCTCGACGAGGACCGCTACACGGTGCGACGCGTGCCCGCCACGGAGCTGGCGGTCGGGCTCGGCAACGACCTCACGGCGTCGATGGTCCTGCTGGGCGCCTTCGTCGCGCTGACCGGGATCGTCGGGACCGAGGCGCTCCTCGACGGCATGCGCGATTCGGTCCCCGCGTACCGCCGCCAGCACCTCGAGGCCAACGCCGCGGCGCTGGCCGCCGGCGCCGAGGCGGTCGACGCGCGGGTCGTGGCCGCCTGGGACGTCGCGGGAGCGCCGGCGTGAGCACCGTCACCAGCCGCGGCACGGTGACGATCGACGCCGAGGCCTGCAAGGGCTGCGAGCTCTGCATCACGGCCTGCCCGCCCCGCGTGCTCACGATGAGCACGCGGTTGAACCGGGCGGGCTTTCGCGTGCCGGACCTCGAGCCGGGCTGCACCGGCTGCGCGGCGTGCCTCTTCGTCTGCCCCGACTTCTGCTTCGAGGTGTTCCGCTACAACACCCCGGTCGTCACCGAGGTGCCCGCGTGACCACCATCGCCGTCCAGTCGGCCGACCGGCGCCTGATGGAGGGCAGCGAGGCGATCGCGCTCGCCTCCATCGCCGCGGGCTGCCGCTTCTTCGCCGGGTACCCGATGACCCCCTTCACCGAGGTCCTCGAGCACTTCGCCCGCTACCTCCCCGAGGTCGGCGGGACGTGCATCAACGCCGAGAGCGAGCTCGAGGCGGTCGGGATGGCCTGGGGCGCCCTCGCCGGCGGAGCCCGCGCCGCGACCGGATCGACGGGCCAGGGCCTGTCGCTCATGCAGGAGTCCTTCTCCGAGATCACCCTGGCCGAGCTGCCGCTCGTCATCTTCAACATGG
>DATDGU010000086.1:0-3235 GCA_036521915.1 Acidimicrobiia bacterium
CACACGGACTCGGTCGAAGACGTCGCGTTCAGCCCCAACGGCGCCGAGATCGCGACGGCCGGCGCCGACGACACGACCCGCGTGTGGGACGTCACCCGGCCCGACACCGACCCCGTCGTCTTCGACACGAGCAACGGCGCGGCGACGACCGTCGCGTTCAGTCCGGACGGCGCCTCCCTCGCCAGCGGGAGCTTCAGCGGCACCACCACGATCTGGGACTGGCGGCATCCCGGCGACCCACCGATCACCCTCACGGGCGACGGGAGCTCCGTCGCCGGGCTGGCGTTCGATCCGAAGGGCACCGTCCTCGCCGTCGGGACCGGCAACGGCTTCGTGCTGCTCTGGAACTGGCGCCAGCCCCACGCGCCGCCGAGCATCTTGAGCCAGGGCTCCACCGTCTTCGGCGTGGCGTTCAGCCCCGACGGGACGGCGCTCGCCACCGGCGGGGTCGACGACACGGCCCGCGTCTGGGACTGGCGTCACCCCACGAGCAAGCCGATCCTGCTCGCCGGCCACACCGACCAGGTCGGACACGTCGCGTTCAACCGCGACGACCACCACCTCGCGACCGCGAGCCTCGACCTGTCGGCCGGCGTCTGGGACTGGCGCGCGCCCAAGTCGGCGCCGGTGTTCCTCTACGAGCAGAGCTCGATCCTGAGCGTCGCCTTCAGCCCCGACGGGTCCGAGCTCGCCACCGGCAGCATCGACGGCACGGCGTGGCTGTGGAACTGGCGCGACCGCAAGAGCCAGCCGGTCGTGTTGCACCAGACGAGCCCGGTCGGCGACGTCGCGTTCAACCCGAGCGGATCGCAGCTCCTGACGGCGAGCACCGACGGCACCACCCAGGTGTGGGACTGGCACCAGCCCACGCTCCCGCTCGTCGTCCTGCACCAGCCGGCCGCCGTCAGTTCGCTCGCCGTGCTCCACGACGGGCGTCACGTCGCGACCGCGTCCAACGACGGCACCGTCCGAGTCTGGGACTGCCTCGAGTGCGGCCCGTTCGAGCAGACGCTGCGCCTCGCCCGCAGTCGGGTCGTGCGCGAGCTCACCGCCGACGAGCGCCGCACCTACCTGCACCAGTAGGGCGCCGCCAGGCGGACACCCGGCTCGCTCGGATCAGCGCGAGGTGGCCGGCGTGTCGAGGCGCACGACGGCGAGCCCGCTGCGGGCCAGCTGCGCCGGCATCTCGCGCACCGCGTCCCGGTCGAGGTCGCGGACGTTCTCCGCGAGCTCGTGCCAGTCGACGAGATACGGCGTCGTGCGCTGCTCCGGATCGCGGCGCGGGCCCTGGGTCCAGCCCTGCCGGGCCCGCTCCGCGCACCACCGCTCGTGCTCCATCCGCGCCAGCACCTCGACCTCGGTCGGGGTGAACACGAAGGGCGGCGCCTCGTTCCCGGAGTATCGGACGGCGGCGCAGTGCACGGCGTCGAGCTTCTGGACGAAGTGGGCCGCCTGGTCGCGATTCGACGTGCGCAGCGTCTCGGGCAGGTCCTCCCACTCGGCGAGCGACGGGTCGTCCTCGCCGAGCGCGGCGCGCCGCCGGTCCCGATACGACTCGTGGACCCCCCGGGCCAGCTCCTCGAGGCGGATCGCCGAGCGCAGCGCCACCCACACCACGATGGTGACGAGCAGGTCGAGCACCGCGGCGAGCTGGTGGTCCTCGAAGAGGAAGACCTGGGTGACGAAGATCGACACGAGCACGCCGAGCTCGAACCAGCGGAACGCCGCCAGCCGGGCCCGGGCCATGAGACAGGCGCCGATGATGATGAACGTCAGCGACAGGAGCGACGAGACGGCCGTCGCCCACTGCGTGAACCCGTGGAACCCCCCCGAGTGCAGCCGCAGCAACAGGATCTGCAGGACGTCGAACGCGGCCAGCACGACGAAGAACGTGGCGATCACGAACCGGAAGCCGCGGCGCACCGTCCAGCGCTCGTAGACGCTGAGGGCCCGGGACCGCACCTGGGCGAAGCGGCTGGGGGCGGGGGGGCGGACCGTCGGGACCTGGCGCAGCAGGTCCGCCACCGGCGCAGCGAGCGGCTCGTCGGCGCACGTCTGCTCGAGGAGCGCCAGCGCACGGAGCCGTGCGCCCTCGTCGAGGCGGCCCACCGCGGCCGCCTTGACCGCCTCGAGCGCGTTCATGAGCGCCTCGTCGGCGCGGTAGCGGCGCCGCTCGAGGGCCCGGAAGGCGAGATACAGCGCGATGAACACGACGTAGATCAGCGCGAGGGTCGGCTTGAAGAAGTAGTTCACGTCGCGGGTGATGAACTTGCCGAGCTCGTCGACGAACCATCCGAAGCCGGCACCGCCCAGGACGGCGACGAACCCGCGGGCGCTCGGCGCGACGAACGCGATCGCCGCGACGAGGGCGGTGAGCATCATCGCCCCGCCCCAGATGGCGTGCGAGATGTGCAGCGTGCCGTTCCCGACCTGCGGGTAGCCCGTGAGCACGAGGAAGAACCGGTTGCCGAGCACGCCCCCGATCGCGCACGCGAGGAACAGGTCGAGGTAGCGCGTCAGGTCGGTGCTGCGGACTGCGAGCCCGTGGACCCGGCCTCGCTCCTTGGTGACCTCAGCGCCCATCTCCCCGCGAACGGTCATGGCGCCCCCCGCGCGCGTATCCGTTCCCGCCTTCGAAACCCCCACCACGGCGTCCGACGGTACGCGCTCCCGACTTTCTCGGGCAACCAGTGTCGACCGCGTACCGGCGCGGCCGGCATCGGCGGCGCACGGGTCCACCAACCCATGACATCGCTCGCGCGGCGCGGCGTCGCCACACCGAGCTGCGCTCGCTCAGGTGCCGCCGACGGGGCCCTCGGTCACCCGGGTCGGCGCCTCGGCCTCCGGCCGGTGCATCCTCGGATCGCTCGCCATCGCTCCACGCTCCCGCCGCATCGGTAGCCGCGGGGCCGTGAGCCTGGCGGGCGACGACGCGCGCGACAGGGCCTCGCGTGCGTCGCCGTCGCACGGCGCTAGACGACGCCCGGCCAGCGGTCGCCCGGGCGGGCGTGTGGGAACGCGCCGTTGCGGGGCTGCCAGCGCAGCAGCATCACGGCCCGCACCGCCGCCATCACGGCGACGATCGCGCCGATGACCACCGCGCCGCTGGCGATGAGCACGACGACCAGCAGGCCGGACAGGCCGACCAAGAGCCAGCGGGTCCGTCGCATCGAGCGCCACTGCTCGTGACCTTCGCCCAACCGATCGTTCATCTCGTGCTCTCTTCTCCGGAACC
>DATDGU010000087.1:0-2454 GCA_036521915.1 Acidimicrobiia bacterium
CGTGTCCTCGACGTCGAGTGGGACAACGACGAGACCGCCACCTTCCTCGTGTCGGTCGAGGTCGAGGCCCTCGACCGGTCCCGCCTCCTGCGCGACGTCGCCCAGGTCCTCGCCGAGCACCACGTGAACATCCTCAACAGCACGTCCCAGACCTCACGGGACCGGGTCGCGCACCTCCGATTCGACTTCGAGCTCGCCGACCCGAGCCATCTCGACTCGATCCTGCGCACCGTCGAGCGAGTCGACGCCGTCTACGAGGCCCACCGCATGCTCCCGGGCCGCCGCGGCGACAACTGATCGCGGGCGCGCGACGCGCCCTCGCGTACGATCACCCGATGGCCGACGGCGAGTACCGCGCGCCGGTCGGGACGCACGACGTGCTGCCCCCCGACTCCGGACGCTGGCAGACCCTCGTCGCCACGTTCGCCGAGCGGGCCGCCCGCTTCGGCTACGGGCTCGTCATCACTCCCGTCGTCGAGCACGTCGAGGTGTTCCAGCGCATCGGCGCCACCACCGACGTCGTCGGCAAGGAGATGTACGAGCTCACCGACCGGGGCGGGCGGGCCCTCGCCCTGCGCCCCGAGGGCACCGCGCCGGTCGTGCGGGCCTTCGTGCAGCACCACCCGACCGTCCCCTGGAAGGTCTGGTACCTCGCGCCCAACTTCCGCTACGAGCGGCCCCAGCGGGGCCGGTACCGCCAGCACTGGCAGCTCGGCGCCGAGGTGCTCGGGGTCGACGACCCCGACGTCGACGTCGAGGTGATCGCCCTCGCCCACGGCTTCTACCGCGAGGCCGGCCTGCACGACGTCACGCTGCAGCTCAACTCGATGGGCGCGCCCGACGACCGCGCCGCGTTCGTCACCCACCTCCGCGAGTACCTGCTCGCCCACGCTGAGGGTCTCGGCCCGGCGTTCCGCGAGCGGACCGAGACGAACCCGCTGCGGGTCCTCGACGCGAAGGAGCCGGCCTGGCAAGACGTCATCGAGCGCGCCCCCCAGCTCACCGAGCACCTCGGCGCCGACGCCCGCGGCCACTTCGAGCGGGTCCAGGCCGGGCTCGACCGGCTCGGGATCACCTACGAGCTCACGCCGCGCCTCGTCCGCGGCTTCGACTACTACACGAGCACGACCTTCGAGTTCGCGAGCACCGCGCTCGACGCGGCGCAGAAGGCCATCGGCGGCGGCGGCCGCTACGACCAGCTCGCCGAGGAGATGGGCGGCCCGCCGACCCCCGGGATCGGCTTCGGGGTCGGCGTCGAGCGCCTGCTCATCGCGGCCGACGCGGAGGGCGCGCTCGTCGCGCCCGGCGCCGGCCTGGACGCCTTCGTCGTCGACGGGGTCGGCGACCTCACCGCGACCGTGCTCGTCGACGAGCTGCGAGACGCGGGACTGCGCGCCGACCGGGCCTACGGCGGCCGGTCGGTGAAGGCCCAGTGGAAGCTGGCCGACCGCTCGGGCGCGCGCTACGGGGTGATGGTCGGGCGGGCGGAGGTCGCGCGCGGCGCCGTCGGCGTGAAGGACCTCGTCAGCGGCGAGCAGCTCGAGGTGCCCCAGGAGCAGGTCGCGGGCTGGCTGCGGGCCCGCGCCGAACAGCCGCCCGAGACGCCATGAGCACCTCGATGCGCTCCCACCGGGCGGGCGACCTGCGCCGCGCCGACGTCGACACCGACGTGACGCTCTGCGGCTGGGTCGCGGCCCGCCGCGACCACGGCGGCGTGGTGTTCCTCGACCTGCGCGACGTCGCCGGGATCGTGCAGGTCGTCTGCGACCCGGCCCACGTCGAGGGTGCCGACCCGCACGGCCTGCGCGCCGAGTACGTGCTCCAGGTGACGGGCCGCGTGCAGCCCCGCCCCGAGGGCACGGTGAACCTCGACCTCGCCAGCGGCGAGGTCGAGGTCGCGGCCCGCCACGTCGAGGTCCTCAACCGGGCCGAGCCGCCACCGATCCCGATCAACGAGCGCGTCGAGGCCGACGAGACGCTCCGGCTCCGCTACCGGTACCTGGACCTGCGCTCGGACCGGCTCCAGCGGAACCTGCACCTGCGGGCTGGGGTGAACCGGGCGCTGCGCGGCGCGCTCGACGCCGAGGGGTTCACCGAGATCGAGACGCCGCTGCTCATCCCCTCGACCCCCGAGGGCGCCCGCGACTTCGTCGTCCCGGCCCGCCTGCACCGCGGCTCCTTCTACGCCCTGCCCCAGAGCCCGCAGCTCTTCAAGCAGCTGCTCATGGTCGGGGGCCTCGACCGCTACTACCAGATCGCGCGCTGCCTCCGCGACGAGGACGCCCGCGCCGACCGCCAGTTCGAGTTCACCCAGCTCGACGCCGAGATGAGCTTCGCCGACGCGGACGACGTCCTCGGCGTCGTCGACCGGGCCGTGGGCGCGGCGATCGCCGCGGTGACCGGCGCGCCCGCGCCGACCCCGACCCGCCTCACGGGGCACGACGCGATGGCCCG
>DATDGU010000088.1:0-5385 GCA_036521915.1 Acidimicrobiia bacterium
CTCACCGTGACCGGCCTCACCGTGGGGGTGTGGGCGTCCGCCGCGCCCCACGCGTTCTTCTCCAGCTTCCCGGGCCT
Source organism: Acidimicrobiia bacterium (assembly GCA_036521915.1). Taxonomy (GTDB): domain Bacteria; phylum Actinomycetota; class Acidimicrobiia; order IMCC26256; family PALSA-555; genus PALSA-555. The sequence continues at coordinate 78 of DATDGU010000088.1, forward strand.
GGGCCACGCCTGGGTGGCGGGCGACGGCCCATACAACGAGCACCTCACCCGTGACGTCGGCGACCTCAACCTGGCCCTCGCCGTGGTCACGGCGTGCGCCGCGGTGTGGCTCACGCGCCCCCTGGTCCTGGCCGCCGCGGCCGCGTGGCTCGTGTACTCGGTGCCGCACTTCGCCTACCACGCCGCGAACCTGCAGCCGGTGGCGGCCGACGACCGGGTCGCCGTGCTGGTTTCCCTCGCCGTCCCGATCCTGCTCGGTGCCGTGGTCCTCGCCGTGCTGCCGTCGGCCTCGGCCACGGCGCCCGAGGATCGCCCGGGCGGCGCTTAGCTTCGACGCCCGGCGTTGGGCCGCTTGCCGTGGTTGGCCTTGTTCCGCCGGGCCCGCAGCCGGCGCTTCTTGGACTTCTTCGGCATGGGGCGCAGGCTACCGGGAGCCCGGGGCGTCACCCGATACCCTCAAGCGGCGCCCGCTGGGTGACGACGCAGAACCGTTGGGCTGAGCGCCGGGCGGACGAGCGTGAAGGGGCTTCTCCACATGCGGTCACGAGCCCGCACGGGCATGGTGCTGGCCGGCGTCCTCGCGCTCGGTGGCCTCGCCGTGGCCTGCCAGCCCGTGGCGCCGCCCGCGCCGCCCCCACCGCCACCCTCGACGTGTGACCCGGCCGCGGCGGCGACGCCGAGCGCCCAGTCACCGGTGACCTACGTCGCCGTGGTCGCGCCCCATGACGGCGCGCCCCACCAGGTGACCGCGTTCACCGCCACCTCGAACGCCGGGAAGGACGCCAAGGTCAGCCAGCTCGCGCAGTCCTCGACCGTGCTCGCCGTGGAGCCGAACCTCCCCGTCCACGTCGCCGACGTGCCGATCAACACCGCGAACTACGCCGAGTTCTCCCTGCAGTGGGGCCTCCAGAGCGCGCCGGGGGGCGCGGACTTCGCGCCGGCATGGAATGCCGGCTTCACCGGGCACGGCGTGACCGTCGCCGTGGTGGACACCGGCGTCGACCTGAACCACACCGGCCTCGCCGGCAACGTCACCGCGGGCCCGGACTTCACCACGGGCGGCACCGTCACCGGCGACCCCTACGGCCACGGGACGCATGTCGCGGGGATCATCGCCGCCGACGACATCCCGACTGGCGGGCTGGGCGGCGCCCCCGGCGCCACGATCCTGGCCGTCCGCGTCCTGGACGCCACCGGCTCGGGCTCGAGCTACACGGTCGCGAACGGGATCGAGTGGGCCGCGCAGCACGGCGCGAGCGTCATCAACTTGAGCCTCGGCGAGGTCGGCTGCGACGGCGTCATCGGGCAGGCGGTGCTGGACGCGCACACCGACGGCGTGGTCGTCGCCGCGGCCGCGGGCAACGACGACAGCAACGAGCTCTTCGCCCCTGCCGGGTACACCGGCGAGGACATCGCCGTCGCCGCGCTGAACCAGCTCAGGCAGAAGGCATCGTTCTCGAACTGGGGCACCTACGTGGCGATCGCCGCCCCCGGCCAGTCCGTCCTATCGACGTGCGCCTACACGCCCAGCTGCATCGGGTCGCCGACCGCGTCGGACACCGCCTACGGCGACCTCTCCGGGACCTCGATGGCGACCCCCTTCGTGAGCGCCGCCGCCGCGCTCGTCAAGGAGGAGTGCCCGTCCTTCGGGCCCGACCAGATCAAGGCCGAGCTGGTGAACCACGCCGGCGCCGTCGTGCCCGGCTACACGTTCCACAGCCTCGACGCCGGCCAGGCCGTCGCCGCCGACTGCCACTGATCAGCCGGGCGGCACCGCCGGGAGGTCGCCGTCGGTCCACACCGAGCGCTCGATCCGCTCGGCGATGCGCCACCCCGCCGGGGTGCGCATGAGCTTGTCGTGGTACTCGCCGCCGACGAAGAAGATGCCGCGCGACCCGTCGGGCTTCGTCGTGACCATCGGGTTGTAGAACTCGGCCCGGCTCGTCGCCGTGTCGCCCTCGACGGTGACGTCGACGTTCGTGACGAGGTGCTGGTACACGGGGAAGTGTGGCAGCACCGACGCGAGCCACGCCTTCACCTCGGGGAACGCGCCGGCCGTCCCGCCCGAGCTCGTGTAGTCGATGTGCGCGTCGGCGGTGAACACGTCGTCGAGCCCGTCGAACACCTTCGTGTCGAGCGACCAGGCGTAGCGCGTCAGCACATCCGCGATCGCCAGCCGGTCTGCGAGCAGCTCCAAGTCGGCCATGGGTCCTCCTCCGCGCGCTGCCCCGTCAGTCTGCCCGCGATCGCCGTTAGCCTCGATTTCGTGGAGCACCTCGGCCTCGTTGGCCTCCCCGACTCCGGCCACGACGGCGTCTTCGCCGCGCTGACCGGTCACGAGACGGGCCATGCAGCCGACCGGCTCCTCGGCATGGTGGCCATCCCCGACGAGCGCCTCGACCGGCTCTCGGCGATGTCGGCGTCCAAGCAGACGGTGCGCGCCACGTTCCAGATCGCGTGGCTGCCGGCGCTCTCGACCGAGGCCGGCAAGGGCCTCGGCAGCCGGCTGCTCGGCTCCCTCCGCGACTGCGACGCGCTGCTGCTCGTCGTGCGCGCCGGCTCGGGCCACGACCCGACGGCTGAGCTCGCCGCCCTCGAGGAGGAGCTCATCCTCGCCGACCTCGGCTCCGTCGAGGCGCGACTCACCAAGCAGCGCCGTGCCGCGAAGGGCGACGCGACGCTCGCGCCCGAGATCGCCGCGCTCGAGCAGGCCGAGTCGGTGCTGAGCGACGGCGTGCCGCTGTACCGCTCGACGCTCTCCGCCGAGCAACGGTCGCGGCTCGAGCCCGTTTTCCTGCTCACGAACAAGCCGGCGCTGGTCGTCGTGAACGTCGACGTCGACCAGCTGGACGACGCGGCCGTGCTCGCCGCGCCGTTCGGCGACGGGGCGCTCGCGGTGTGCGTCGAGCTGGAGGGGGACCCCGACGTGATCGCGGTCGACGGCGAGGAGCGCGCCGGGCTGCTCGCCGACCTCGGCGTGACCGAGAGCGTGGTGCCCCGGCTCGCGCGCCAGGCCCTGGCCCTCCTGGGGCGGTGGACGTTCCTCACCACCGGGGAGAAGGAGTCCCGCGCCTGGACCTTCCGCGCCGGCTCGACGGCGCCGGAGTGCGCGGGCGTCATCCACTCCGATCTGCAGCGCGGCTTCATCCGAGCCGAGGTCATCGACTGGGAGGCGCTCCTCGCCCTCGGGTCGTGGGCGCGGGCGAAGGAGCTCGGCAAGCTGCGGGTCGAGGGCAAGGACTACCTCGTCGCCGACGGCGACGTCCTCGAGATCCGGTTCAACGTGTGAGCGTGCCCGGCCGTGGCGTGAGCACCGGCCGGCTCGTGCTCGTCGGCACCCCGATCGGCAACCTCGCCGACTTGACCCCGCGCGCCGTCGAGGCGCTGCGGACCGCCGACGTCATCGCCGCCGAGGACACGCGGCGCACCCGCGCCCTGCTCACCCACGCCGGCGTGGCGGGCGGCGGGCGCCTCGTCGCAGTGCACGAGCACAACGAGCGCGCCCGGGCGGTCGAGCTCGTCGACGCGATCCGGCGGGGCCGCACCGTCGCGCTGGTCACGGACGCGGGGATGCCGGGGATCGCCGACCCGGGCCATCGCGTGGTGCGGGCGTGCGCCGACGCCGACCTGCCCGTGGAGGTGGTGCCGGGCCCGAGCGCGGTGGTCGCCGCGCTCGCGGTCTCGGGCCTGCCCGGCGATCAGTTCGTCTTCGAGGGCTTCCTGCCCCGCAAGGGCCCGGCCCGCCGGGAGCAGCTCGCGGCGATCGCGGGCGAGCCGCGCACCGTCGTGTGCTTCGAGTCACCCCACCGGGTGGCCGCGACGCTCAGCGACCTCGTCACGGCGTGCGGCCCAGACCGGGATGTGGTGCTCGCCCGCGAGCTGACGAAGCTGCACGAGGAGGTGTTCCGCGGCACGCTCGCCGCGGCGCTCGAGCACATCGAGGCGACGCCGCCCCGCGGGGAGTATGTGCTCGTCCTCGCCGGTGCCGGCCCACGCGACGCGCCCTCCGACGACGACGTCGCCGCCGAGGCCCGGGCCGCGCTCGACGCCGGCATGACGACCCGCGACGCGGCGGCGCACGTCGCCGGTCGCCTCGGCGTGTCGCGGCGGCGCGCGTACGACGTCGTCGTCGCCGTGGGCAAACCGGGCGGGGGCCGCGCGACCGATCGGTAGCCTGGCGTCGTGGCGACCCCGTTCTACGTGACGACGCCGATCTACTACGTCAACGACGCCCCGCACATCGGCCACGCGTACCCGACGGTCGCGGCCGACGCGCTGGCCCGATGGCGTCGCCTGTGCGGCGACGACGTCGAGTTCCTCACGGGCACGGACGAGCACGGCCTGAAGGTGGCGCGCGCCGCCGCCGAGCACGGCGTCACCCCACGGGAGTGGGCCGACCAGACGAGCGAGCGCTACCGCGAGGCCTGGCGGCTCCTCGACATCACGAACACCGACTTCATCCGCACGACCGAGCCCCGCCACTACGAGGCGGTCCAGCAGTTCCTCCAGCGCGTCTACGACAACGGCTTCATCGAGCTCGGGACCTACGAGGGCATCTACTGCGTGGCCTGCGAGGCGTACTACACCGAGGACGAGCTCCTCGACGGGCTCTGCCCGGTGCACGCCCGGCCCGTCGAGCGCGTGACCGAGGAGAACTACTTCTTCGCGCTGTCCCGCTTCGCCGACCAGCTCCTCGAGCACTACGCCGAGCATCCCGACGCGGTGCAGCCCGAGACCCGCCGCAACGAGGTGCTCGGCTTCATCAAGGGCGGGCTGCGGGACTTCTCGATGAGCCGCACCTCGATCGACTGGGGCGTTCCCCTGCCGTGGGACCCGGCGCACGTCACCTACGTGTGGTTCGACGCGCTGTTCAACTACTGCAGCGCGATCGGCTACGGCGCCGACCGCGCCCGCTTCGACCGCTACTGGCCCGTCGACTACCACATCGTCGGGAAGGACATCCTGCGCTTCCACGCCGTGTACTGGCCCGCGATGCTGCTCGCCGCAGGGGAGGCGCCCCCGAAGCACGTCTTCGCGCACGGCCTCCTGCTCATCGGCGGGGAGAAGATGAGCAAGACCGCGCTGAACCAGATCGCGCCCGCGGACCTCGTCGAGGAGTTCGGATCCGACGGGTTCCGGTACCACTTCCTGGCGGACCAGCGCTTCGGTCCCGACGGCGACTTCAGCTACGAGTCGATGGTCGCCCGCTACAACGCGGACCTGGCGAACAACTTCGGGAACCTCGCGAACCGGGTGCTCAACATGACGGCGAGCTACTGCGACGGCGTCGCCCCCGAGGCGCGCGCCG
>DATDGU010000089.1:0-3816 GCA_036521915.1 Acidimicrobiia bacterium
ACGGTGGTCAGTTTGTGGCGTACGACCAGATTGACAAGGCACCGGAGGAGAAGGCGCGCGGCATTACGATTTCGACGGCGCACGTGGAGTACCAGAGCGCCAAGCGCCACTACGCGCACGTGGACTGCCCGGGGCACGCCGACTACGTGAAGAACATGATCACGGGAGCGGCGCAGATGGACGGGGCGATCCTGGTGGTATCGGCGGCGGATGGGCCGATGCCGCAGACGCGCGAGCACATTCTGCTCGCCCGCCAGGTGGGTGTGCCGTACATCGTGGTGTACATGAACAAGGCCGACATGGTGGACGACAAGGAGCTCTTGGAGCTCGTCGAGATGGAAGTGCGCGAGCTGCTCTCGGTGTACAAGTTCCCGGGCGACAAGACCCCGATCGTGATCGGCTCGGCCTTGAAGGCGCTCGAGGGCGATAAGGGCGAGCTCGGGGTTCCCTCGGTGGTGAAGCTGGTCGAGGAGATGGACAACTACATCCCGATCCCGAAGCGCGAGATCGACAAGCCGTTCCTGATGCCGGTCGAGGATGTGTTCTCGATCTCGGGCCGTGGCACGGTGGTGACGGGGCGCATCGAGCGCGGGATCGTGCGGGTGAACGATGAGGTGGAGATCGTGGGGCTGCGCGCGACCACCAAGACGGTGTGCACGGGGGTGGAGATGTTCCGCAAGCTCCTCGATGAGGGGCAGGCGGGGGACAACGTAGGGGTGCTGCTGCGAGGAACTAAGCGCGAGGAAGTCGAGCGCGGCCAGGTCCTTGCCAAGCCCGGGAGCATCACGCCGCACACGCACTTTGAGTGCGAGGTGTACGTGCTGACGAAGGAAGAGGGCGGGCGGCACACGCCGTTTTTCAAGGGCTATCGGCCGCAGTTTTACTTTCGCACGACGGATGTGACCGGCAACGTCGAGCTGCCCGCCGGGGTGGAGATGGTCATGCCCGGGGACAACATCAAGATGACGATCGAGCTGATCAGCCCGATTGCGATGGATCAGGGGCTGCGTTTTGCGATCCGCGAGGGCGGCAAGACCGTCGGCGCCGGCGTCGTGGCGAAAATTTTGAAGTAGGAGGCAGGTTCCCGGCGAGCCTCACCGGCTTGCCTCGCGGGCGAAAACCACGTTTTTCGCCCGCCGCTTGACCGGAGTGGTGAGTTGGATCTGCCGAAATCGCCGTCCAGGTGATTTCGGCCGAATAGACACAGGCCAGTAGCTCAATTGGCAGAGCGGCGGTCTCCAAAACCGCAGGTTGGGGGTTCGATTCCCTCCTGGCCTGCCATGGGTTGATATGACAGACGAGATCAAAATTCAGGACGCGGGTACCGCGGACAAGGCGAAGCTCTACGCTGCGGTCGCGATCGTGATCGCGGGCGTCGCTGCCTATTACTACCTGTCGAGCCAGCCGACCTGGATCCGCTGGCTGCCGGTGGTGGGAAGCCTCGCGCTCGGCGCGCTGGTGGTGGCGTTCTCCACCTACGGTCGGGCGTTCGGCCAGTTCGTGTCGCTCGCGCGGGTCGAGCTGCGCAAGATCGTGTGGCCGAACCGCCAGGAGACCGGCATGACGACGCTCGTCGTGTTCGGCTTCGTGATCATTTTCGGAATCTTTTTCTGGCTGCTCGATCTCGTGCTCGCCTGGGCCACGAAGACGCTGACGGGGCAGGGGGGCTGATCGTGTCGCTGAGATGGTACGTGGTGCATGCGTATTCGAACTTCGAGCATCGGGTGGCGGAGTCGCTGAAGGAGCGCATCCACCGCGCCGGCCTCGCCGAGCGCTTCGGCGAGATTCTCGTGCCGACCGAGGAAGTGGTCGAGATGCGCGACGGCCAGAAGAGAAAGAGCGAGCGCAAGTTCTACCCCGGCTACGTGCTGGTGCAGATGGAGATGGACGAGGAGACCTGGCATCTGGTGCGCGACGTGCCCAAGGTCCTCGGCTTCATCGGCGGGAGCTCGGAGAAGCCGGCGGCGATCACCGACAAGGAGGCGAACCAGATCCTGCGTCGGGTCGAAGAGGGTGTGGACAAGCCGCGGCCGAAGGTGCTGTTCGAGCCGGGCGAGGTGGTGCGCGTGGTCGATGGGCCGTTCAACGACTTCAACGGGGTCGTCGAGAGCGTCAACTACGAGAAGAATCGCCTGCACGTGGCAGTGCAGATTCTGGGGCGCTCGACGCCCGTGGAGCTGGATTTCTCACAGGTCGAGAAGGCCTGAGGTCGGCGCAAGCCGCGTTTTGATCCTTAGATCCTTTTAAAGGGAGCCCACGAGGCGCTGGAACCTTAAGGAGAGGTATCGATGGCCAAGAAAGTACAGGGCTACGTCAAATTGCAGGTGCCTGCCGGCTCTGCCAACCCCTCGCCGCCGATCGGGCCGGCGCTGGGTCAGCAGGGCGTGAACATCATGGAGTTCTGCAAGCAGTTCAACGCCCAGACCCAGAAGATGGAGAAGGGCTTGCCGATTCCGGTGGTCATCACCGTGTACTCGGACCGCAGCTTCACCTTCGTGATGAAGACGCCGCCGGCGGCGGTGCTGATCGCCAAGGCGATCGGCATTGAAAAAGGCTCCGGCACCCCCAATACGGCCAAGGTTGGCAAGATCTCGCGCAAGCAGCTGGAAGAGATCGCCAAGCTCAAACAGCCCGACCTCACCGCCGCGGACCTGGACGCAGCGGTGCGCACCATTGCGGGCTCGGCTCGCAGCATGGGCGTCGACGTGGAAGGAGTGAAGTAGCCATGGCCCTCTCGAAGAAAGTGAAGGCCTGGAAGGACAAGATCACTCCGGGCAAGGCCTATCCGGTCGAGGAGGCGCTCAAGCTGGTGAAGCAGTTCGCCAGCGCCAAGTTCGCCGAGGCCGTGGATGCGGCCGTGAATCTGGGGATCGACGCCAGCAAGTCCGACCAGCAGGTGCGCGGCTCGACGGTGATGCCGCACGGCACCGGCAAGACGGTGCGGGTAGCCGTGTTCACCTCCGGCAAGAACCAGGAGGTGGCCAAGGCGGCGGGCGCCGACATCGTGGGACTCGAGGATCTCGCGGCCCAGGTGAAGGCCGGCGAGATCAACTTCGATCGCGTGATCGCATCGCCTGACGCCATGCGTGTCGTCGGCCAGCTGGGCCAGATCCTGGGTCCCCGCGGTCTCATGCCGAACCCCAAGATCGGCACGGTGACGCCGGATGTGGCGACCGCGGTGAAGAACGCCAAGTCCGGCCAGGTGACCTACCGGGTCGACAAGGCCGGCATCGTTCACTGCACGATCGGCAAGGCGACTTTTGAGGTGAACGCGCTGAAGGAGAACCTGCACGCGTTGATCGCGGACTTGCAGAAGGCGAAGCCCGCCTCCTCGAAGGGTGTGTATTTAAAGCGCGTCACGCTGTCCTCGACCATGGGGCCGGGCGTGCGCGTCGATCAGGGGACGCTGTAAGTTTTTTTGAGACCGCGCGCGAGCGCGGACAGTTTTGATGCGGGCCGGGGTGCTGAAGGCGCCGGCCATCATCGAAGACCGCAGGCGAGGGAACGGGTGCTCGAGACCTAAGGCCCTCTTAATGGACCGCCTGCGCAGATGGTGAACCGCTTTTCGCATCGAGGAAGCTCCTCGGATTGCGGAAGGTCACCGTCACAAGGGTGAAGCCGCGCAGGATGCGCGGCTTCGAAGTGATCTTCAGGCGATGAGGAGAGATGAATGGCACTCAACCTGGAAGACAAGAAGGCGCTCGTAGCGGAAGTGGCCGCTGTGGCTCAAAAAGCCCAGTCGGTCGTGGCCGCCGAGTACCGCGGGCTGACGGTCGGGCAGATGACCGAGCTGCGCGCCAAGGCGAGAAAGCAGGG